>JAYRWN010000383.1:0-33207 GCA_041917975.1 Saprospiraceae bacterium
CTAATGAATCAAGCACCAATTGTGCACCAATATTCATCATGCGATCATGAAGCGTGCCCGTATCATCATCGTCTAAAATCGGAACCTGTAACTGTTTTATAATATCTCCCGTATCAATATCGTGTGTAATACGAAAGGTCGTGAGCCCAGTTACAGTTTCACCTTTAATAATAGCCCAATGAATAGGGGCCGCCCCCCGATATTTAGGTAAGAGGGAAGCGTGGAGGTTAATCGTCCCCAGATGTGGTAAACTCCAAACGACCTCAGGCAACATCCTAAAAGCTACAACCACTTGGATGTCAGGTTTATACGATTTTAATATGCTAATAAATTTTTCACTTTTAAGGTTTTTAGGCTGTAGCACCGGGATGTTTAGTTCCAGAGCAGTCTTTTTCACAGCCGACTGGATATTAATAGATCGATCTCTGCCTGCTAAGCTGTCAGGAGCGGTCACAACTGCTACTACTTGATGTGCAGAATTAGATAACTTGATCAGAGAGGGTACTGCAAATTCCGGAGTACCCATAAAAATGATACGCATATGAGGATTCTTGGTTACAACGCAAAGTTGGATAATAAGTGTTGAGAAGCAAGAATTTCATTTATTTTGGGCAAAATTTTAGTAAACATGCAGGCGAAAACATTTTTAGAATCCTTACCCTTTAAAGTGAAGCCAGAAGTTATGGAAGGATTGAGTACGGTCTTTCACTTTGATCTCTCCGGAGAAGAGGGGTGTGAATTAACTCTTCAGTTGATAAATGGCCAATTGCAAGCATTATCAGGCCTAGTGGGAGAACCAAAATGTATCATAAGGGCCAGTGGTACTGATTTTATGCGCTTAATATCAAAAGACTTAAACCCCCTGGCGGCAATTCTCACCGGTAAAATAAAAGTCTCCAATCAAGGAGAAATGATTAAGTATGCCAAAATTTTTGGTTTATTATAACGATAAAAGTGCTTCAGGTTATTTAGTGCAGCAGTATTAGTGGAACTCCAAGGCCAAACCTACCCCAACAGGGAAATTATTGTTGCCCTTTATTTTAATTTGTAAGGTTAAATCTTCGTCAATAGTGAACCCTTTTAGGTGAGCATCCACATAGGCTTCAACTCCATTTAAAAGATACATCGCTCCGGTTATGAAATAGGATGTTTCCATATATTTACGATAATAATCTCGGGCCTGTTTAACTCCTTCCTTACGAGTAATACCTTCAAAAGAGCTTATTTCTTTTTTTACCATCAATTCGTACCCATCGCGGTACTTCACATACTGCTTTCTATTATAAACAATAAAAAAAACTCCAGTACCTAATCCTGCATATACCAAGGGTACTTTCCAGATTCGGCTATTATAAACTTGACCGGCTCCAGGAAGCATTAAAGAATAGACCAATGCGCGTTTGGGGATTAATTCTCTTGATGTCGGCACTGTGTTTTCTTTAAGGGTATCTTCTGCTAAAATGGAAAGAGAATCCCTGATGGGTAAAGGATTCTTCTGGGCTGGCAACTGAAAATAAAGAAGAAATAACAAGGTGCTTAAAGGGATATATGACCCAAACCGCATGGTAGTATCTTAACGATAAATTTTATCCAGCAAATCATTTAAATTATCCACATCACTGAAATGGATGACGATTTGACCGCCTTTTTTGCCCTGTTGCAAATTCACTTTAGTATCAAAATGCCGCGATAATCGATCGGAGATATCCCGGTAATATGGATTCTCAGCAATGGTTGATGGCGATCCGAGTTTATTTTGAGGGGGGGCTGAATGGAATGATTTTGCTGATGACTCTGCAGCCCTTACCGATAATTGATTTGCTAATACCTCCTTGTATAAACTTATTTGTTGGTCAATGTGCTCCAAAGATAATATGGCTTTGGCATGTCCCATGCTTAATTTTTGATCTTTGAGTCCTTGTTGAATTTCAGGTGGTAACTTTAAGATTCTCAGGTAATTAGTAACCGTACTGCGGTCTTTTCCAACTCTTTCTGATAATGCATCGTGAGTAAGTTGACATTCATCAATTAGCCTCTTTAAACTAATAGCTATTTCTACCGGGTTTAATTCTTGTCTTTGAATATTCTCAACAAGAGCCATTTCCAGCATAGTCTGGTCATTGGCTTCCCTGATGTAGGCTGGTATTTTTACCAAGCCGAGTTTTTGAGCTGCCCTCCAACGCCTTTCGCCAGAAATGATTTGATATTGAATTGCAGATAATTTGCGTACAGTGATGGGCTGGATTAAGCCGTGTATCTTAATACTAGAGGCTAATTCATCAATTAACGTTTCATCAAATTCATTTCTCGGCTGATACGGATTTACTTCTATTTGATGGATAGGAATCTCATTAATAGAATTAAATCGCTGGATCGTACCGATGGAGGGATTCTCTTTATTATTCCCCAAGAGAGCCCGTATGCCTTTCCCTAGTTCTTCCTTGCTCGATTTATTAATTGACATCGCTTAAAGGCTTGAGGTTTGGAGGTTATGACTCAAAAATTCATCAGCCAAATTCAAAAAATTGATGGTGCCCTTACTTGCCGCGTCGTACATGATAACAGGTTTTCGCAGTCCTGGTGCTTCGCTAATTTTAGCATTGCGATGAATAATAGTTTCGAACACCGGATAATCAGCTATACTTTTTATTTCGTCCATAACCAGGTTGGCCAACCTTAGGCGTTTATCAAACATGGATAATAAAATGCCTTCTACTTCCAACTCTGGATTAAGTTGCTCTTTAACCAGTGCAATTGTGTTTTTTAATTTGGTTAACCCTTCCAGTGCAAATATTTCACACTGAATAGGTATAATTACCGACTGGGCGGCACAGAGAGCATTTATGGTGATAAGCCCCAATGATGGAAGACAGTCAATGAAAATATAGTCGTAATAAGAGGTGACAGGAGCCAATACCTTTTTAAGTACAAATTCTCGTTCACTCTGAGTTGCCAGTTCAAGTTCAGCACCAACCAGATCTATATGTGAGGGTAAAATATCAAGGTTTGGCGTTTGGGATGTAACAATCGCGCTCTCTACCGGTGAGTTGTTAACCAGGCAGTCATATATGGTGTGCTGGACATGTTCGAAGGATACACCAGAGCCTGTAGAAGCATTCGCTTGTGGGTCTGCATCGACCAACAATACTTTCTTTTCTAAAATGGCAAGAGCTGCTGCCAGGTTAATGGCAGTGGTGGTTTTTCCCACCCCTCCTTTTTGATTTGCTATTGCTATAATTTTTCCCATAAAATCGGCTCTGATTGCAGATGATTTATTTTACTTCTTTCCGGATGGTACTAATAAGGTGCAAAAGTACGGTAAATTAACTTACCCTGAGGACTTTGCTTATAACTTGATAATTTTCTGTTGCAAGAAATCTCCTGGTCCACGGCTTAAATTTAGGATATAGATCCCTTTAGGAAGATTTGAAACATCTACATTTTGACTAGTAGACTGTTGTACTGATATCAATAATGTGCCTTGCAGGTCGAAAATGTTGATTGATTTATAGTTCAGGTCTGAAGGAATCTGCAGTACATTAACACAAGGGTTAGGATAAATCAACCCCCAGGATTTTTCTACAGTGAAGTGCAAATCTTTAACTAATAATTGTTCATCATACCATTCTGGTTGAAGGGATGGTATAATTTTTAGATAGTCATTTGCCGGAGATAAGGTTTGAGTTTCGATTCTGACTAAATCCTTGAGCGGTGAAACTATGACGTTATTTTGAGCATAATAGGTGAAAAAAATAGAATGATCATGAACAAAATAATGCTCAGGTCCAAAACCCGGAAGGTCAGAAGTGATCTTTAAGGAGGTCCATGGAGAAAGAGTAATGGCGAATTGAAAGCCGGCTAAAGTCTTGCTGGTTTCAGATTTTATGCTTATAATTTGTCTTTCAGTTGAGACAGTTTGTAGGATTTTTATTGCGACTGCACTTTTATCCCTGATAGCCGGATCAGTAATTTTATTAGAGGTACCGTTAATATCTCCAATTTTAACTCCAATAAAATCTGGAGTATTAGTTTGTGGGTCAAGCATATCCAAATAGCGTATGGCTTCCGGAAACTCAGATAACAATGCATTTTCCGGTTTTTCAAAAACGAAATTCCTGGGATAAAAGCGCCAGGAAGTATTGTTTTGGAAAGCAGTGTCTATGCCAAGAATGAGTTTCCTTAAAAGGACTAAATCAAGGGCATTGACAGTTTTGTTACGATCTATGTCTGCGGCAATGAATTGCCAACCCTCGGTAAAGGGCTGAATGTTTAAAATATGCCTGGCAATGACAGTTAGGTCAATACTTGAAACTCCAAAATCAGGACGGCTGTTTTTAAATGGCTGAATATAAAGAGATTGTTCATCTGGTTTAGAACGAAAAATGCAAGTATATTCTCCCAATTGGTCGGTGATAGCTCGAATCGAAGTTTTTTTTGTTGAATCCTGAGCAGTGATGTCCACAGCTTCAAGCGGATTTTCATAAGCTGTAACCTTTCCGGTAACTAAATATGGTTTTTCTAGACCGTCGGCCAAAAGGATTGAATCAATTAAATGTAAGGTGGCCTGATCGTTATCACCTTTTATATTATGTAGAACCGTTCCATTTGGTTTAATCAGGATAAAGGCTGGAAGTAAAAATATCTTTCCAAACTGACCATCTACATATGGAGCGATAGCTTCAAGACTACCTCCCTCAGCACTAATATGGGGAAGGGTAGACCTATAACGCTGGGTGAAGCGAGTTAAGGCAGTGTTATTATCAAAGTCCTTGTTAGTCAAGGCCATAAATTGAATATCAAACTGACCTTGTCCCCAAGATTCATATAATCTAAAATAATCGTGCGCGATATTATTGCTGCCTGGATTGTTCGAAAAGAAAATTTCAAGAACAACATATTTACCTTGATCCAGATAGTCCTTGTAAAGATCGTGAGAGTGTCCTTGAATGTCTGTAACTCTAAAACCGGGGGCTTGCTGGGCAAAAAGCCAATAAGCACATAAAAACATTAACACCGTAATGTATACGCGTTTGTTCATGGTTTAAAAGTTACGACTTCGTGGAAGTCACTACAAATTTACATTGTTGTCTATGAAAATCAAATATTTAACAAAATAGTTCCTTATATATACCTAATTTATATATATGAAACGATGGAGTTATTTGGATATTGTAAAAATTAACTTTCATGGATGAATCACATTGCTTTCCTTTGTGTTAAATAATAAATTTTCAAGTTATTGCTTCATAAACTAGAGATACAAGACTGGGATTTAATCGATTATGCAGAGGCGTTAGCGAGACAGGAGGCATTGTTTCAGCTTATTTTACACGAAAAACATAAATTAAACAGAACGCAGAAAGATTTTTTAGTCTTTTGTGAACATCCGCATACGTTCACTTTAGGCAAAAGGGGAAAACCAGAAGACATACTGATTAATGAAAAAGAATTAGTAGCTGAATCTATCGGAGTTCACCACATCAATAGAGGGGGTGAGGTCACGTATCATGGCCCGGGTCAAATGGTAGTTTATCCTATTCTTAACCTGGAGAATTACTTTACGGATGTGCACAAATACGTTCGTTTTCTGGAAGAAGCAGTCATTAGAACCTTAAAGGATTTCGGCATAATTAGTCAGCGAATTTCCGGAATGACCGGTGTTTGGGTAAAAGGGGAGGGGGCATTCTATAAAATCTGTGCACTTGGCGTTCACCTTTCCCGCTGGATATCCACCCATGGTATCGCTTTAAACATTAATTCAGACCTTAAGTACTTCCAGAAGATAATACCTTGTGGCATTGTGGATCAGGAAAAATCTGTTACTTCCATGCATGTAGAAATTAACAGATATACTGATTATCAAGAGGTTAAACAACGATTCATATACCATTTTCAACATCTATTTGTACCTAAAATATATGGCTAAAATAAAACACCCCAGAGACTCAAGAACTCAACTGACAGAAATGGTCATGCCAGGTGAATTGAACCCTTTGGGTAATTTGATGGGAGGAAACTTAATGAGGTGGATGGATATTGCTGCCGGTATTTGTGCTTCAAAACACTGTGAGACCCACGTGGTTACTGCTTCAGTCGATCATGTTTCTTTTTCCAAACCGGTCTCTACGGGCGACATAATTACCATAGAAGCCTCTGTCACGAGGGCATTTAATACATCGGTTGAAGTTTTCCTTGAAGTATATGTCCTGGATGTTAGGGGTAAACCACCGGTAAAGTCAAATCATGCTTATTTTACAATGGTGGCGATAGACGGGACGACTCACCGTCCTACGGAAGTGCCCCAAATTGCGCCGGAAACTGACCAAGAAAAAGCCTTATTTGATGGAGCAGAAAGGCGAAGAGAAGTGCGACTGGTTTTAGGTGGTAAAATGAAAGTCCAGGACGCCAATGCCTTGCGTAATTATTTTTTAGGATTTGAACATAGTGAACGTTAATTATTTGGATGTTAATGCTTGCACATTCAACTCAAATTGTTCCTTGAAATGCGCGTATTTAGGTGTGGCGGGACCATTAAATCCGGTATGTATTCTTTGCACATGATTTTCCTCATCTAAAAAAATCATAGTTGGGAATGCTGAGACCTCGTTGAGCATTGGTAAGACCTTGGACGCTTCAGATTTCTTGTAGTTCCCAGCATACCACAAAGGATAGGGCATCTTCAGTTTTTTCTGGTAAATGTTAAGTCTTTCTATGTTCTTCTCTGTTTCTGCATAAGACTCAAAGGCTAATCCTATAACCCTCAGATTGGGATATTGGTGTGTCTTAAGGAATTCAATTAAAAATTTAGTCTCATCCAGACAGTTTGGGCACCAGGTACCCATAATCTGTAAAATCTTCACTTTCCCTTGAAGACTTTCATCTTTAAGTGAAATTGGTTGACTGTTTAAATCAATGAATGATAAGTCTTGCCAAGAGTCCGTTCCACTGATATGAGTTAAACTGTCCGGATGACCCAATTCAAAAGTTGGATTTTTTTTGCCGTTCCACAAAGTTTTATATTTATGGCCAGACCAAAAAGTGCCTAAAATCGTGCTGTCATTTTGGTACTTACCTTTAAATAAGAAGGCATGCGCACCGTCAAAAACTGATAAATTTAACTCATAACCATGAACAGCGCCGGCTAGGAAACGATAATCTCCTGTTTCAGTCATAAATGTGCCCGTCAGTTGTTCTTTGTTTTGCTCAAAAAGACCTATCGAAGCATAAGGGTGATCGGTTTCTATCTCAAAGTAGCTTTCCCATTTTCCTGTAAAATTCACCTTTGGCGTATCAATGGGTAAAGGAAATAAGTTGTCCTCGCCAAAATGCGCGACAAAGGGTATCTGATAGTTTTGTCGATTATTTCGAACCCATTTCCCGACAAGAATTCCTTCATTTAGCTCACCGGATAAATATGAATCAAACAGATCGAAATATATACAAACGGTGTCCCTTCCTGTATAGGGATTGCGTCCGGTGGTTACATGATCAATAATAATGCGTTCACTTCCGTTGATAATTTCGACGTACCAGTTCGTTTCATCTACATACTTGATCTCAAACAAAAACGGTAAAAATACCCCGTCTCCATTTACAGTTAAACTCGCTTCCTCTAATTCATCAAGATCAGCTTTTGCTACCGGAGGCTGCAATTCCAGTACACCTCGCCAAATACCAGGAGCAATTATTTTATACTCTTCTTTTACTTTGATACAGGCTCCGATGGTCAGCAATAAAAATGCAATCACAGTAAATCTCATGATTTTTCTCCTACGAAGTAATCGTCTTTGTGCTTAAATAAGACGTTAAAGGTGGTTAAACTGCCATAAATTCTGGTAATATATTGCTGCAGTTCCACTTTTTCGGCATCCGTCAATTTTTCACTTGCATTGACGCGTTGTTCCATGACTCTCAGCCGGTCTCTTACCATGACTATTTTATGAAAAAAGACTTCAATTGGAATTTCTTTAGGTTTTAAGCTTTCATCATCCGGTTTTAAAATCATTAATCCTTTGGCCCATTTATCTCCTAGCGGCACCAATTCTGTAATATCGGACCAAGCTTTTAGAATTTTTATCAATGATTTCTCAGCCTCAGTAAAAGTGACACTTTCCTCGGTTGGGATCGCTTCAATGATCGCCCATTGTTGATACTCTTTGCCAACCAATTTAATGCCGTGCTCGATGAAACAAACAGAATAAGCGGCCACATTCACTTTTACAACAACACCTGGGCCATACGCAGGATGATTTACTCTCGAACCTGGGCCTAAAATCTTAATATTCATGGAATTATGAAATTTATTTTATTTTTTTGAATCACAGTGCTTCAAATCTAGATGAAACATAATCCCAATTAATTAGATCCCAGAATGCCTGTACATAATCCGCTCTGCGATTTTGATATTTTAGATAATAGGCATGTTCCCAAACATCCAGACCGATAATCGGAGTGCCTTTGATCTCTGATAAATCCATTAGAGGGTTATCCTGGTTAGGGGTTGATCCAATCTTTAATCTGCCTGATATATCCATAAACAACCATGCCCATCCGCTGCCAAACCTGTTTTTGGCTGCATCAGAAAATTGTATCCGCAGCGTTTCCGGAGAAGTCAAATCGCTAGTTATGGCTGCCATAAGCTTTTTACTAGGCTGGGTGCCTTTATTTGGGCCCATGACTTTCCAGAATAATTCATGGTTGTAATGACCGCCCGCATTGTTGCGCATTTTTGGGCTGTATTTAGAAACCATTCCTAGCAGACTTTCCAAACTAACCGTTTGAGAATTAACGCTTTCTGTAATTAAAGCGTCAGATAGGTTCTTAGCATAACCAGCGGCGTGTTTTGTGTAATGGATTTCCATGGTCATTGCATCGATGACAGGCTCAAGGGAACTGTAAGTATAGCCTAAAGGAGACTGGGTATATCCGATATAATTCGATTTGGTCAGGAGAGTATTGAAACCCTGTCTGTTGTGAAGATCCAGCTTTGGTTGTAATCCAATGAGAACTGATCCTAGGCTGGCAGATTTGATAAATTTGCGACGCGAATCAGAATATTCCATTTAGTTTAGTTTTTGTTCTTGAACAAGTTCCAGGAAGAAATGTTCCACCAAAATTAACTTTAAGAAACTAAATGCCAAGTTTTGTTCTTTAGTTATATTATCTATACGATCAAAAAAGTTACTATGAATTATTTTAACAGAGCAAAATTGATTCGACAGTTCTTTTTAATAGGTTATCTTATGATAGCCCACCACATAAACGGGCAGGTAGTTAGTATTGACCAATATATTAACCCGTTTAAAATTAAAAATCATGTATATTTTCTGGCTTCGGATGATTTGCAAGGCAGGAATACCGGTGAACCAGGGAATGCTATTGCGGCTGAATATATTTCCGCTCACTTTCGCAAAATAGGTTTAAAATATTTACCTGGAAAAGTAGACTATTACCAGGACATGGAAATGTCTATGGCCAAGCCAGGCCAAGGTCAAATAAAAATGCTTGATCAAGAACTCAAGCAAAATGAAGGTTTTTTATGTCTGAACGGTGTTAGGGAAGATTTTGTGGCTCCCGCGGTGTTTCTTGGCTTTGGTGATACCGACTCTCTTTACCGGATGGAAACGGTTAAAGACAAAGTAATTGTAGTTTGGCTTGGAGCTGAAAATGATCGAAATCTTTATAAAGCATTAGGACTTTCATCCACTAAAAGAAGATGGGCGCAAATAGCACGAGCCAAAGCCCTAATCGAAGTATACAATATGAATATGCCCTGGGGCGTGTTAAAAAATTTTCTTAGCCAAGCTAGATTGGTTTCCGGAAGTCGGGATAACACCATTTTTCATGGTTTGGTAAATTTTTCTGAAAACGACCATCGCAGTCAAATAAAAGAAATCAGCAATAAACAGATTGAAGTTAATCATACGGGGATGGATACCCAGCCTGTTGTAGCCCAGAATATTGTGGGTATGATAAACGGGACTGATTCAATATTGAAGGATCAATATATTCTATTATCTGCCCATTTTGACCATGTGGGCGTTAAGAAAGGCACCCCAGCTGGTCAGGACAGTATCTATAATGGCACGAGGGACAATGCCATCGGTACAGCTGCAATCCTTGCTGCGGCAGAATACTTTAATTCTCACCCTACAAAAAGAAGTATAATTTTCGCGGCATGGAATGGGGAAGAAAAAGGACTATTAGGCAGTAAACATTTTGTTGAAAATCCTTTAATTCCATTGCACCAAATACGTTTTAACCTAAATATTGATAACGCCGGGTATAATGACACCAGCCTGATAAGTGTAATCGGATTAGAGAGAACCGGTGCGTCTCAAGACATTGAAAAAGCTTGCCAGCTTGTGAGACTGCGCGTAGAAGGAGACCCTGCTCCAGAACAAAACCTTTTTGATCGCTCAGATAATGTAAATTTTGCCAACATTGGTATTCCTGCACCGACTTTTTCATTAGGTTTTACTTCATTTGATCAGGAGATAAGTCGTTTTTACCATCAAACTGCTGACAATCCGGATAGTGTTGACTACAGTTATTTAAACCGTTATTGGACTGCTTATATTCTTACGGCCGAGTCTCTCGGTAATCGTACTGAAAATCCCAGATGGAAGCAAGGGGATAAATATGAACCTTCTGCCAAAACGTTGTATGGATCAGGGTATTGATTAAAGTTTGATTGCTCTTAAAATTTCCCTTTTACCTGGTGGACCAGGGTGTTTTTCTATTTTGAAATTTAGCTCTTTTAAGACTCGGCGAAAGTGCCCTTGTACACAGTAAGTGACCAGGGTGCCACCTGTTTTCATAACATTTGAAACTTTAGAAACTGTATCTAATGACCACATATCCTTTTGAATATAAGGCGAAAATGCGTCGTAATAAACAAGGTCGATGTTTTGGAGCGAGTTAAAATTATCTAAGACTAAATCCAGATTTAACTTTGTGAAGCGAAAACAAGGATGTATAGAATGTTGATGTTCCCAGGATGAAAGATGGAGTTGACTCCATAATTGTCCTTCTTCTTCAGATTGAGCAGATACCCGAATAAAATCACTGGCAAGTTGATCAGATAAAGGATGTTTGTCAATGGTCGAGTAATTGATAAATGCTTGATTTTTAATTGAATATATTGCGGTAATTAATGCATTCATCCCTGTTCCAAAGCCTATTTCCAATACATTCAGAGGTGCTAAAGGAGCCAATGTCCTAAGGCCATACTTAAGAAATATCCATTCACTTTCGGTTCTGGCACCAAAAATGCTATGAAAAGAGGCAGAATAATGGTTGGAATAAATCGTATAAGAACCGTCTTTAGTCGGTTGTATCTCTAATAAATCAGGAAGTGCTGGATTAGGCGGCAGCAGGGGCAAGGCTGTAATTCTCCGAAACAGAGGTTTCGATAACTAATTCACACTTGAACCTGCCTAAAGAAAGAACCAGCGCTGGGGGGCGTTGATCAACGAGATTAAGCCTTTTGTACATTTGTTGAACCAAGGCTGGGTACTTAAGGCCATCTAAATAATAAGTTCTTAAGTGGCTTGATAAAGATTTACTTTGCACCTCAATTTTTCTCATCCGCTCATTGCTGGAAGCCTCGAAACGGTTGTGAACAAAAACTAAAATTGGTCTGTCGTATGATTCCTGGATTAGTTGGTCAAGAAGATGGTCATGCATTAAATGAATCCACAAAATCATATCCTTGAATTTTAGAAATTTATTAAATCAAAGACCATGCTGATAATTTTACCTACGGGCACATCCAATGAGAAATCTGATGGACAACCTACACCACGATTGCAGCTAGATAAAAATAACATGGCTGATGCAAAAACAGCAAAATATTTGATTTCTTTTTTCATCACTTTTAAATGTTTTTGATAAAATTACTTTTTAACAATATTTGTACCACATTTAAAACGAAGGTACTGAATATTTAGTATTCTCTAAACGTATATATTATTATTCTATGCGTATTCATTTAATTTCTATAGGAGGAAGTGTGATGCACAACCTTGCTTTGGCTTTGGCAAAAAATCATCAAATCAGTGGCTCAGATGATGAGATTTATGAACCGGCCTTGTCCAGACTAAAGAACCTAAACCTTCTACCGGAAAACATAGGATGGGATGCCGATCGAATTACCCCTGGTCTGGATGCAGTGGTATTGGGTATGCATGCCCGCAAAGACAATCCCGAGTTATTAAAAGCACAAGAGCTAAATTTGCCCATATTCTCTTTTCCGGAGTGGATATACAAAGAGAGTGTGCAAAAGAAGAGGGTCGTCATTGCCGGAAGCCATGGAAAAACTACCACAACATCAATGATTCTGTTTGTTTTGAAAAACTTGGGTAGAGACATGGACTATCTGGTTGGGGCTAAAATAGAGGGGTTTGATGAGATGGTACGACTTTCAGAAGCACCTTTACTGATTGTGGAGGGTGATGAATACCCAGCTTCTGTGATCACCATGGAACCCAAATTTATCTACTTTAAACCCCATATAGCTGTAATAACAGGTATCGCATGGGACCATATGAATGTCTTTAATACATTCGAGTCATATAAGCAGCAATTCAGTAAGTTAATCGCTGCAGTTGAACCAGGGGGCTATTTAATCTACTACCAAGAAGATCCATACATCGTTGACCTTTTAGTGCGCGATGATATTAATTATTTACCTTATTCTCAGATGCCGGTTAAAAAAAATGATCAATATTGGGAAATCCTGGACACTGGAGAAATCGCCCATCAAATTCAAGTGTTTGGAGAACACAACCTTCAGAACATCCAAGCTGCATGGGAAGTCTGTAAACTTTTAGGGGTCCGCGAGGATGATTTTTTCAGGGAGATTTCCATGTTTACCGGTGCTGCAAAACGATTACAACTACTTAAAGAAAAAGGTCATTCAAAAATGTATTTAGATTTTGCTCATGCTCCTTCAAAAGCCAAAGCCACTGTGGCAGCCATAAGAAGCCGTTTTCCTCAACACAGGCTTATAGCATGTTTGGAGCTGCATACATTTTCTAGCCTAAATATCAACTTTTTACCACAATATGCTGGGTGTTTTGAACTAGCAGATCAAGCGATTGTCTTTTTTCAGGAACATACTTTGACCATGAAAAAATTGCCCGCTTTAAGTGATGAACAAGTCAAAAATTGTTTTGGAGAAAATGACCTTATAATTTCACATGATCCAAAAAACTTAACAGATCTATTGGCCAGGTTAACCGGCCCAAACACCATTTATCTCATGATGACTTCCGGAACTTTTGGGGGATTAGATCTTGCCTCACTCGCAGATCGTGTGATAAGATAATTAAAACAATTTGATGCAGTCAATAGTTAATTAGCATACTTTTGCATCTATTTTTTAAGCGAAATCTATTAAGTATCTATGTCAAGGATCATCACATTAAGGCAAGCATTAGGAGAAGCCATGTCCGAAGAAATGCGCAGGGATAAAAATGTGTTTTTGATGGGAGAGGAAGTTGCCGAGTACGATGGAGCATACAAAGTTAGTAAAGGTATGTTGGAAGAATTCGGCCCTCAGCGTGTCATTGATACACCTATTGCGGAATTAGGCTTTACTGGAATTGGGGTAGGAGCTGCTATGAACGGGTTGCGACCGATTGTCGAGTTTATGACCTGGAATTTCGCTATTCTGGCTTTCGATCAAATTGTGAACAATGCTGCTAAAACTTTAAGCCAATCCGGCGGTCAGTTTAATTGCCCGATTGTTTTTAGAGGGCCTTCAGGAGCAGCCGGACAATTAGCCCAACAGCATAGTCAAACATTTGAATCTTGGATGGCGAATATCCCAGGAGTTAAAGTTATATCATGTATTGACCCGGCTGATGCCAAAGGCCTGTTAAAATCAGCCATAAGGGATGATGACCCGGTGTGTATGTTCGAATCTGAAATTATGTATGGCCGGAAAGGTGAAGTGCCAGAGGGCGAATATCTGGTTCCCATTGGCCAAGCTGCTGTAAGGAGGACTGGAACCGATATTACTTTAGTTTCTTTTAATAAAATGACCTTAGTCTGTGAAGAAGCCGCTGACGCATTGGCTAAAGAAGGTATATCCGCGGAAGTTATAGATTTAAGGACCATTCGCCCCCTGGATTTTCAAACTATTGTGAAGTCAGTGAAGAAAACGAATCGACTGGTGGTGGTGGATGAATCCTGGCCATATGGGGGAATATCCGCAGAAATCGCTTATGAAATCCAGAAATATGCTTTTGACTATTTAGATGCTCCGATATTAAGAGTTAATTCAGCTGATACCTCATTGCCTTATTCTGCAGTATTTGTTGATGAATATCTACCCAACGCGGAAAAAGTTATAAAAGCTGTCAAGTCAGTCACTTACGCTAAAGTTTAAATCAGGACTGTTACACATTAAATCTAAAGTGCATGATATCCCCATCATGGACTATGTATTCTTTGCCTTCCACAGACATTTTGCCGGCTTCTTTTACGCTAGCTTCGTTTTTATATTGCAGATAATCAACATATTTTATGACTTCTGCCCGGATGAAACCTTTTTCAAAATCGGAATGAATTTCGCTAGCAGCCTGGGGAGCTTTGGTGTTCCGGCGGATTGTCCAAGCCCTGACTTCCTTTTCTCCAGCGGTAAAATACGTGATAAGGTCTAATAATTTATAAGAAGAACTTATTAATTTATTCACTCCTGGGGCATCCAGACCTAGTTCTTCAGCAAAAGCTTTGCGGTCTTCGTGGCTTTCAAGTTCGGCTATTTCCGCTTCTATCCCGGCGCAGACAAACATTATTTCAGCCTTCTCACTTTTAACTGACTCGGTAAATTCCTTGGTAAATCGATTCCCGGAGATTACCGATGCTTCGTCCACGTTACAGACATATAGGATGGGTTTGGCGGTAAGTAGCAGTGATTCTTTCAAAAAAGACTTACCCTCTTCATCCAATTGAATAAGGCGAGCACATTTACCTGCTTCAAGCTCTTTGAGGATCAGTTCCCCTTGTTCAACACTTTTAATGTCATCTTTAGATCCAGATTTAGCTTGTTTTTTTAATTTGTCCAGGCGCTTTTCCATAGTTTCCATGTCTTTTAACACCAGTTCCAAATCAATAATCTCTTTATCTCTGATTGGATCTACCGAGCCTTCCACATGGACAATGTTATCATCTTCAAAGCAACGAACGACATGGATTATAGCATCAACTTCTCTAATGTTGGCCAGGAATTGATTACCTAATCCTTCACCCTTGCTTGCCCCTTTGATAAGCCCTGCAATATCCACAATTTCAATGGTCGTGGGTACAATCCTTTGTGGGTTGACTAATTTAGCGAGTTCATCCAGGCGAGGATCCGGCACGCTGATGACCCCTATGTTTGGGTCCTTGGTGGCAAAAGGGTAGTTAGCCGCCAATGCTTTGGCAGAAGTTAAGGCATTAAATAAAGTGGATTTACCTACATTAGGTAATCCGACAATTCCACATCTGAGTCCCATCGAAGCGTTTATTTATATTTTGGGCGCAAAGATAAGAGGATATAGAGGGGAGCCAAATTCTTTTTTACTAGCACGGATTTTGTTAAACGATGTATGGTAGGTAATGTTACTTCTGACAAAGGCAGCCCATGAATTACCTTGCTCATTTATTGCTTTCCAGAGGTTTTCCGGAACTTACTACTGGAAATTTATTGGCTGATTTTCTAAGTGCACCTGAACAAAAAACATTGCCTCCATGGATATATAAAGGTGTTCTGCTTCATCGTTATATTGATACCTATGCAGACAATCATCCGGAAGTGAAAGCATGCCGGGATTTGATAAGACCTATGCAACGAAAATATACACCAGTAGTAGTTGATATTTTTTTAGATTATTTCTTAGCGTACAATTGGACCGATTTGGCAGTCGGATCTTTTGAAGTATTTGAAGACGAAACGTACGATTTTATTAATTTGGCTGTAACCCAATTTCCGGTTAACACCCAGGAGAAGATAACCCGAATGGTTACAGCTCGGTGGTTAAGTGCCTATGTCTCCTTGCCTGGATTATCAAAAGTTTTCCAGCGAATGCAAAAGCACTTAAGATTTAACAATCAAGTATCACACGCACCGGAGCAACTGCTGGAACATTTCGAACAACTTAATCAACATTTCTTAATATTCTGGCCGGACCTTGCTGAGGGAGTGCAACAAAAGATTAATAGGTTAATCGGCAACTAACGCGCTAGCCCTCAAAGTTAAAGGCAATCGTGAATGAGCGACTTAAAATCTTATCGATGATCCTGGCTTTGACGGTATCACCTTTATATATTAGGGTGTTACCCAGGCCTTGGGAAAACTTGATTTCAGGTGAAAAAATGAAGTACGGTAAAAAAAATTGAATTCCAGCGCCAACTTCTGCAGAAAAATCGTGAGGAGAAAGTTTTATCAGATTTGTAAACCGTTTGGTCCTGGATTTACTGGAAATGTCGTATGAATATTTCATTCCTCCCAAGACAAACAACCTAAAATCTTTGTAAGGCATGGATTTGTAGCGCAGAAGAAAGGGGAGTTCCATAAATGTAGCTTCTACACGATTCAATTCATCAGCACCTTCATCAATCCCCTTATAATCAATAGTACGCTCGGTGAATGAAAATGCTGGTATCATTCTTAAATCAAAATAATCCCCCAGCTTTAAGTTTGTGACTATGCCAACCACAAATCCAGGGCCTTTTATGGATTGAGCAGCTCTTAGACTATCATTAAGTATAAAATCATTAGAATGAAAGATTTGATAATCAGAGTTGTTAAATCCGAAAGAGAGGCCGAAATAATAAGGTTTGCCTTGAAAATCACGGTAATGGACCCCACCATTCTTTATCTGGGAGTAACTTTTGCTCAAAGGAACAAAACAGAGTAGAACTATTAAGATTTTAAGCCTTGATAAATGGTGCATATGCCTAATGTTAATGGTCTGTATTCTACTCTAGTAAATCCCTGTTCTGTCATAATCTGAGTAAACTGAGCATACTCTGGAAATGCAATCACGGATTCAAAAAGGTAGGAATAAGCCCGATGGTCTTTGGACGTTAATTTACCGATTAGAGGAAGAACGTATCGGAAATAGAAAAAGTATAATTGTTTAAACGGAAAGATGCGTGGCCTAGTAAACTCCAGTATAACTGCTATCCCACCAGGTTTGAGGACTCGATACATCTCTGCTAGGCCGCTTTGCAAGTTTTGAAAATTTCGAACGCCAAATGCAACGGTGACTGCGTCAAAAGTATGATCAGCAAAATCAATAGATTCGGCATCCCCTTCCCCAAATGTTATTTCTAGACCAGGTCTGATGGCTTTGGTACTTAATTTATTTCTGGCAATAGTAATCATATTGGAACTCAGGTCTAGACCGACAATCCTTT
Organism: Saprospiraceae bacterium; assembly: GCA_041917975.1. Taxonomy (GTDB): domain Bacteria; phylum Bacteroidota; class Bacteroidia; order Chitinophagales; family Saprospiraceae; genus JAYRWN01. Next base: position 17,410 of record JAYRWN010000383.1, read on the forward strand.
TTACCGGCAAAAATCTTGCCGCAGTGAAGGCCACATCGCCAGTCCCGGTCGCTAAATCAAGTAAATCATGCATTTGGTGTCCTTTAAGTACACCAATCATTTTTTTGCGCCAGGTGCGGTCAATGCCTAAAGACAACAAATGATTTAGAAAATCATAGGAGTGTGCAATATTATTGAACATGCGACGGATTTGACTCTTTTTATCCTCCTGTTCAGAGTAGGGTTTTACGTTTTTATTCATAAGCGCAAAAATAGACTCTTCTGTCATTTATCACAGACTGGATATTTCACATTCAAACATTTTTATATTAAACAATAATACATATAAATATAATAAATTTTGCTAACTTTGCGCGTTTTTAAAACGCACAAACAATATGTCCAAAGCAAGGATATTTCCAATAAATATCGAGGAAGAAATGAAAAGCGCCTACATCGATTATTCGATGTCGGTAATTGTAGCGAGGGCTTTGCCCGATGTAAGAGATGGTTTAAAACCTGTGCACAGACGAGTTCTTTATGGGATGGACGATCTTTCTCTCCAGCATGATAAGCCCTATAAAAAATCAGCCAGAATTGTAGGCGAGGTGCTTGGTAAATACCATCCACACGGTGATGGAGCTGTTTATGATGCCATGGTGCGCATGGCGCAACCATGGTCACTGCGCTATCCTTTGGTTGAAGGTCAAGGTAACTTTGGGTCCATGGACGGGGATAGCCCCGCAGCGATGAGGTATACGGAAGCTAAGATGTCTAAAATTACTGCGGAAATGTTATCAGATATTGATAAAGACACCGTAGACTTTCGATTAAACTTTGATGATTCATTAGAGGAGCCCACTATACTTCCTTCCAAAATTCCCAATCTGCTAATCAATGGATCAACCGGGATTGCTGTGGGTATGGCAACCACAATGCTACCTCATAACCTCGCCGAGATTTGTGATGCTATTATTGCAACCGTAGACAATGACAATATAACTATTGAAGAGTTGATGCAATACGTGAAAGGACCGGATTTTCCTACTGGTGGTATTGTATATGGTATAAGCGGAGTAAGAGAATATTTTGAGACTGGGCGGGGAAGAGTTGTATTACGAGGTAAAGCAGAGATCCAAAGTCAGGAAGGTGGCCGTGAAGTGATTATCATCACGGAGATTCCTTACATGGTAAATAAGGCTGGACTAATAGTAAAAATAGCCGAACTAATTAATGAGGAAAGGCTTACTGGCATTAGTGCTATTCGCGATGAATCGGATCGTCAAGGACTAAGGATAGTGATAGAGTTAAAACGGGATGCTATAGCCAGTGTAGTGCTTAGTAAATTATATACGTATACTCAGCTGCAAACCGTATATGGCGTTAATAATATCGCTTTGGTTCATGGTCGCCCCAGGACGCTGAATTTATCTCAACTACTACACGAGTTCATCAAATTCCGGCTGGAGGTCATCGTTCGACGGACAAAATTTGAACTAAAAAAAGCGGAAGATCGAGCTCACATTTTAGAAGGGTTGCTGAAAGCCTTAGATCATATCGAAGAAATAATCGCTTTGATTCGTGCTTCAAAGACAGTGGATGAAGCCAGGACTGGCCTGATTAATCAGTTTGCATTTTCTGAAGTTCAAGCAAATGCCATTCTGGCTATGCAGCTGCAAAGACTGACTGGTTTGGAGCGCGAAAAGCTTCAAACTGAATATAATGAACTACTTGCTTTAATCAAAAAACTCAAAAACATCCTGGAAAGTGAGGCTCTCCAAAGAGAAATCATAAAGACCGAAACTAGTGAAATCAAACAAAAATTCAGCGATGAACGTCGAACGGAGATCAACTTTGCTGAAGGTGAAATAAACATAGAAGACTTAATCCCTGATGATGACGTTGTCATCACTATATCTCACCTCGGTTATATCAAGCGGACTAAGATTTCAGAATACCGCTTACAAGGACGCGGTGGACGAGGCGCCCAAGGCTCAAAAACCAAGATGGAGGATTTTATTGAACACATGTTTGTGGCTAGTAATCATAATTATCTTCTTCTCTTTACCGAACAAGGTAAATGTTTTTGGTTAAGGGTATTTGAAATTCCGGAAGCATCTAAAACATCTACCGGCCGGGCCATTCAAAACCTTCTGAATTTACCGCCTGAAGATAAAGTAAAGGCTTATATTAAGATCCATGACCTAAATGATCGAGAATTTATCGAACAACATTATATCATAATGTGCACCAAACAAGGTATTATCAAAAAGACCGATGTAGAAGCCTATTCCAGACCGCGGACTACAGGTATTAATGCTATTACCATAAATGAAGGTGATCAACTGTTAGAAGCCAAACTAACCAATGGCAAGCACGAAGTGGTTATTTCAACGAATAATGGCCGGGCTATTCGTTTTTCAGAGGGAACAGTCAGACCCATGGGCCGGACAGCTGCTGGTGTAAAAGCTATTACTTTAGATGGTAAAGATGCCGAAGTAATCGGTATGGTGTGCGTCGAACATGATGATACAGATAGCACCATTTTGGTGGTTTCTGAACATGGCAACGGCAAACGGTCATTGCTGGAAGACTATCCGGTAACCAATCGGGGTGGGAAAGGCGTAAAAACCATGCAAGTGACCGACAAAACCGGGAAAGTAGTAGCTTTAAAAGAAGTGAAAGAAAAAGATGAGTTGATGATCACTTGTAAGTCAGGAATTACCATTCGTATGGCTGTGAGTGACATGCGAGTCATGGGGCGCCTGACTCAGGGTGTGCGTCTAATCAGACTGAATGAAGAAGATGAGATTGCGGATGTGGCGATTGTATATTTTGATGAAATTAATGAACAAGAGCAGGAATCACCGGCGGAAGATTAACCAAATTATAATACTTCCTTAACAATTTTTTATGGATTCTTGAGAAGTTTCTGCGTCTGAATAATGTATCCAATGTGGACTTTATTTAATTTTGTTTATTATTAAAAGATTCTCCAAACATGAAAAAACTTCTTTTTGTTTTAAGCACTATGTTGTCTCTGACTATATCCATGCAAAGCCAGGATATTAAAGAGGCTAAGAAACTTATGAAAGATGCAGAAAAAGCTCTCAGCAATTATAATCTGGATAAAATAGCCAATTTTGCCCAATTGGATGAAGGCATTCTGGCTATTGATAAAGCCCTTCAGAATGCTGAACTAGCAGCCACTTCCAATGGATGGCTGGTAAAAGGTCAATTGTATGGAGCGATCATTGATCGTGATTTTACTATGCCTTTAAAAGATCCATCCTGGAAAAAGACTGAATACTCTGCAGGACTTAAAGCTTACGACGCTTTTAAAGTTGCTTTTGATAAAGCTCTCAAAAAATTCGAAAAAGAAGATGCCCTTAAGGGTATGGGTGAAACCATGGCAAACATTAATAACCATGGCATTGAACTCTACCAGGCTTCCGAATTTGAAAGAGCTGCCGAAGAAATGAGCACATTGTTGGTAATTCATAACCTCCTGAAAGAAAACGGTAAGGAAACTTTTCTGGATGATCCCGAGAAGTATAATACGGCACTGCTTTTAAATGGTTTTTGTAATCTTAAGGCCGGTAAACTAGATGTAGCTGAAAAAGCTTACCTGGAGTTAATTAAGAGGGACCCAAATGAACCTAATTCTTATGAATCGCTGTACGATATCAATATGCAGAAAAATAACGAAGAAGCTGCATTGAAATTTTTGGACGAAGGGGTAAAAAAATTCCCCAACGAAACCGGCTTATTATTCGCCCAAATCAACTATTATCTTAAGAAAAATAAGATCAATGAACTGATCGAAAAATTAAATCAGGCCATTCAACTAGAACCACAAAATAAATCTCTTTACTCGGTTCTGGGCAATGTGTATGATAATCTCTACCAGGATGCTGATAAATCCGGGGAAACCGCGAAAGCTGATGAATATTTTGAAAAATCAAAAGGTGCCTTTGAAAAAGCTCTTGAAGTGGATGCTACTTACGGACAGGCCGTTTACAGCATAGGTCAGCTATATTATAATAAAGCCGCCTTGATTACTCAAAAGATGAACGCACTATCTGATGACTTGTCCAAGGAAGGATTGAAGAGATTTAACGATCTTAAAAAACAAGGAGATGATCTCTTTGCTAAAGCTTTACCCTATTTTAAAAAATCCGAATCGCTCGATCCAAATGATATCAATACGCTGATTGCGTTGAAAGAGATATTTGCTCGGGAAAATCAGTTTGATCTTTCTAATGAGTTTAAAGCTCGTTTAGAAAAAGTTCAAGGTGGAGGAAAAAACGAAGCTTACTTTAAGCTATAAGATTTCCTTATAATGTATTAAGCCTCTGGAATCATTTCAGGGGCTTTTTGTTTTAAACTCAGAGGAAAGTCGGCATATTCACTTTTGCTGCGTTGAGAAAACTCAGGACTGTACAATCTTTGGATTTTAAATCATTCAAGTCTATCAGTTGGTCATGGATACTTCCGGTCACAAATCCATGTTGACATAAACCAGTGGTCTTATCAAAGTAAATACCTACCTGGTATTCAATGTCCTGTCCATAAAATGAATATATAAATAATCCGTCTTTTTGACCTAATGTGTATTGACCTTCTACAGCCATTCGGTTGTAACCAATAGTTTGGAGGTTAGTTTCCAAACGAAGGGCTCCATCCAAGACTCTTTCGTTTTTTGTATTTAGTCGGTATTCATAATAGCCATTATACAAACCTTGCTGACCTGGGATATCCACTTGCAATACCTGGTTCAAATTTGCTGCCAGGCCATCCTTGACTTTTGAAATTAGACGAGATGGCAATAACTCAACGCTCAAATTACCATCTTCATTAGGGATACTTTCCCATACTACACCTCCTCCAAACACCCAGCCCCCAGAATCCAATTTCTCATATTTGACCTTATACCAAGGTTTTTCAACAGGAATCCCGTTTATGGAAATTTTCTCTAAGTATTTGGTGCTGTCACTCATATACAACAATTTGGTGGCCTGTGGTAAAGTAAAGAGTACATTTTGGCCTAATCCTGCTCCGGATCGGATCCGGATATTATTGACAACAGTTATTAAATACCTTGGGATAGACCTGGACTGCTCAAGGCTGTCTGCTGCTTGCTCATTTTCGGAGGACAAGCTAGTGTTCTGTTGTTCTCGCCTGCAGCCGGAAAGACACAATAAAACAGACTGAAAGATGAGAAAAAGAAGGCTGAGTTGTTTAAATGCCGACATATAATTTTTTGCTTTTCGCTCATCGCAAAAATACAATTAATTTATTGATAAGGTTGTATATATGAAAGATACCTACATGTTTTAGGGGTAAATACAATTCGAACATATTGAAATAGTATTCATATTATTTTTCCTAATTTTGGCGCCATATGCGCCTTTCAAGAATAGATATTAAAGGATTTAAAAGTTTTGCAGCGGACACTGTGTTGTATTTTAACGAGCAGGTAACTGGTGTTGTGGGGCCCAATGGTTCGGGAAAATCAAACATTGTGGATGCTGTAAGGTGGGTGCTAGGGGAGCAGAAGGGCAGTGAACTTCGCCTGGAACGAATGTCGGATGTTATCTTTAATGGAACACAAAAAAAGAAACCAGGCGGTTTAGCTCAGGTATCTATCAGTTTTGACAATACCCGTAATCTTTTACCTACCGAATACCAGAACGTGACCATCTCCAGGTTACTTTACCGGACCGGTGAAAGCGAATATAGAATTAACAATGTTCCCTGTCGGTTAAAAGACATTATCAATTTATTTCAGGATACCGGAGTCGCTGCTAATAGTTATGCTATTATCAGTCTTGGGATGGTTGATGAATTGCTGATAGACAAGGACCATACCAGGCGTAAAATGATTGAACAAGCCGCCGGGGTTTCAAAATATAAACAAAAAAAACACGAAACATTGTTACGGTTGAAATCAACCGAAGAAGACCTAAATCGGGTAGATGATTTGTTATTCGAAATAAATCAGAACCTGGAATCACTGGAAAAACAAGCTAAACGGACTCAGAAGTATTTTGAGCTTAAAAAAGATTATCAGGATAAATCTATAAACCTTACTCAACTTAAGACCAAGGATTTAGCTCAGCGCAAACTAGCCCTGGAAGACCAGATATCCAAACAGGATTTAGTTCTTCTACAGAAAACAGCACAAGTCAATCTACTTGAAGCTAAGGTTGAGGAAGACAAACGCTTGCATCTGGAAAAGGAATCACAGTTATCAGGATTACAAAAGGAACTAAACCAGGTCATTGCTTATATTCGACAATTAGAAAATGATAAAAGTCTGGGCGAGCAACAACTGCAATTTAACAACGCGCAACTGTCCCGCCTTGGTTCATTGATTGAGATGCATGGTGAGAAAAGAAAACAATTGGCAGCTCAATCAGAAGCATTATCCCAAAGGATAACGAAGGAAAAAAAAATAATAATTGAGCTGAAATCCAAGCTGGATGAATCATCCAAGACCAGGGATATGGTTTTTGGTAAATATGGCGCTGCAAGATCAGAATTGGATAGTATTAAAAAAGCTATCGATGCCAAATCAAGGCAGCATTTTGAGCTTGAAAAAAATATTGCAGTCGCTCAGAACCGTATTCAGCAGAATGCTGATACTCAACAAAGACTGAGATATCAAATTGGCTTACACGATAGCCAAAGTGCTGATATTCAAAGACACCTTCAAGGGCTTACACCTAAAATGAAAGAACTGGATGAAAAGTTGATTAACTTAAAAGACCAAAAACAAAAACATGATACTTTATTGGGCGAGCTCAAAACAAGTTTAGACCAGGAAAAAACGGTACTGGTGGATATCAATCGATCCATGGACGCTAAAAAAAATGAGTATAATTTGCTTAAAGATCTCATTGAAAATTATGAAGGTTTTCCGGAATCCATTCCCTTCTTACTGAAACACAACTTTAAAGCCCCTTTATTATCGGACATTATTTATTGCCCTGAAGATTACCGGATTATTCTTGAATTGTATTTGGAAGCGGCCATGAATTATTTCGTGGTTGAGAATTATAAAGAAGCCTATAACGCTATTCAACTGCTGTCATCAAGTCAAAAAGGCAAATCAAGTTTTTTTATCCTTGATTGTTTACCGGCAGCTCGTTCTTCCCGTGAAATACCTGGTGCCACACCAGTGCTGAATATCCTGGAAACCGAAGAAAAGTACCAGTCTTTAGTTAACTATTTATTTGGCCAAGTTTATCTAGTGGACGAACTTGAGGTCTTTGTTAACAATCCATTACATCAAGATCAAGTTTTTATTAAAAAGGATGGATTGGCCATATCGCGCCGTCAGGGTTTATTAGGTGGCGGTTCCATTGGGTTATTTGAGGGTAAAACAATTGGCCGGAAAAAACAATTAGAAAAGCTGTATAAAGAGATAGAGAAGCTAACTATTAAAAAGGTTATGCAGGATGAAAAAATCGTCGGTATTCAAAATCAAATTAAATCCAACCACAATCCGGACTTACCCAATCAGATAGAACTAACGAATCGCCAATGGCAACAAGTTCAGCATCAGGTTATTGAATTTCAAACAAAACTAAAAGGTGAAGAAAAAGTCAAAAATGACTATGAACAGCAAATAACTAAATTAGAAGAGGATAAAAAGTTATATGCGGCAGAGATGGCTCAAAATCAGACCATGCTGATAACCCAAAAGAATGAACTAACGTTAGGAGAAGAAGAAGCGAGGGCCAAGGGGAAAGATTACGAAGATTTGCTAAACGCGTATAATCATGAATCGCAATATTATAATGAACAGCACATCCGCTTTATCCAACAAGAGAATTTGATAAATCAACTTGATGAGCAAATCAAATTTACTCACCGGCAAACTGAGGACCTTGAGACTGACTTTGGAAGGCAGACTAAACAATTAGAAAGTAATCAAGAAGAGAAGAATGCAGCAACCCAGAAAGTGGCAGGGCTGGATCAAGAGCTTAGCCAGAAATACGTGATTCGCAAGGAGATAGAATTACATCTCAATAATTCGGAGGAAGTTTATTATAAAAGCAGAGGCACCATTCATGAAGAGGAAGAACAATTAAAAAAATATCAAAGAGATATAAACTCCGACCAACAAATATTGCTACAACTGAAGGATAAATTAAATAATACAAAATTTGAATTACAAGCACTATGGGAGCGGGTTAAGATTGAATTTAAACTGGAAATAGATCATACGCTACTTCAGACTGGGGCGTTAAACGAAAGTGAATTAGAAAGTTTGGATACCCTGGAACAAAAGGTATTGCGGTTAAAAAAGTCCCTAGATAATTTTGGAGAAATAAATCCGATGGCCATTGAAGCCTATAATGAAATTAAAGAACGTCATGATCATATTTTTAAACAGAAACAGGATATTCTTGATGCTAAAATATCCTTGTTGAGCACTATTGCGGCTATTGAAACAACCGCCACTCAAACATTTATGGAAGCATTCAATAAAGTGCGTGACAACTTTATCATGATTTTTAGGGAGCTCTTTGAAGAAACCGATCAATGTGATTTACTTTTGACTATACCGGACAACCCCTTGGAAAGTGATATTGAAATCATGGCTAAACCGAAAGGTAAAAAACCAATAACCCTGCACCAATTATCCGGGGGCGAAAAGACGTTGACGGCCATTGCTTTGCTGTTTTCCATGTATTTATTAAAACCAGCACCATTTTGTATTTTTGATGAGGTAGATGCACCCCTGGATGACATAAATGTTGAAAAATTCAATCGGATTATCAGGAAGTTTTCTCAAGGTTCACAGTTTATCATTGTTACTCATAATAAATTGACCATGGCGGCCGTAGACGTAATTTACGGCGTTTATATGGAAGAAATGGGTATATCGAATGTAAGCCAGGTTGACTTTAGAGCTTATGAATATTCATCACTTACAGCTTTTGAAACCTGATTATAATCTGGTTCTTTTCAAAAAAGGCAGCGGCCACAAATTCTGGCGAATTGGGCCGCTGTTTGAACCAACTTATGTACCAAGATGCATCTTTAATGGGGAATGGATATGATATTATCCATCAACCAATAAAAGACTATATGAAAAAAAGTCTTTTTATCAAAACTTAAATCTCAGGAAAGGATAGATATACGGGATTAAATGACCGTGGGGATATGGAATTCTTTATATAAATGAGATAAATGACGGTTTATTGTATAGAGAATGAAAAAAATCCAAAAAAATTAGTCAACAATAACTAAGTGCTTGTTTTTTTTGCCATTTTCAACTAAAATGTACTTTCCTTTGATTAATTGTGAAGTGTTTAAAGAGAGATCTGATGAATTGATGCGGGACTTGTTTATGGAGATAGCATTTCCTTGAATGGCTCTCCTGGCTTCTCCTTTACTTGGTAAAATTTGGCAGCCGGAGGTCAAAAAGTCTAAAATGTTTGTCGATTCAGACCAATGGACAGTATTAATATGATGAACAGGTATTTCTGCAGAAAGAGCTTCCCATTGTTCCTGACTTAGTGATCCTAGAAATCCTTCATCCAAGCGGGGATTGAACAATAGTTCCGAAACTTTCAGTACAGCTTGGTAAGCCAGGTCTCCATGGATTCTACAGGTTAATTCCTCGGCAAGAATCCTTTTCAGCGAGTTGGGATCAGTTGTGTATTGTGCTTCGAGCTGAGTTATTTCTGATTTACTTTTTAGGGAAAAGTACCTAAAGAATTTTGGTAAATCACGATCGTCTGCATTTACCCAGAACTGATAAAATTGGTAAGGAGATGTCATTTTGGGATCCAGCCAAATGTTGCCTCTTTCTGATTTTCCAAACTTAGTACCATCCGCTTTGGTCAGCAGTGGGGTAGTCAACGCATAAGCTTTACCTTCTGAGACACGGCGGATATATTCGGTACCTGATGTTATATTCCCCCATTGGTCAGATCCACCCATCTGCAGGATACAATCAAACTGATTGTAGAGGCATAAAAAGTCATAGGCCTGTAATAATTGGTAGCTAAATTCGGTATAGGACATGCCAATTTCTACCCGTTTCTTAACGGATTCTTTGGCCATCATATAGTTTATCGTAATATGTTTACCTACGTTACGCAGAAAATCTAAAACCGGCATGTTTTCATAAAAGTCCAAGTTGTTGGCCATGATTGCTGGATTGTGCACACCCGAAAATGAAAGGGCTTGATAGATCTGATCCTTTTGTTTGGCCAGATTAGTGTCAAGCTCAGTATAAGATTTGAGTTCTCTCTCCTTGTCCTTTCCGGAAGGGTCGCCGATTCGGCCGGTTGCACCTCCCATTAAAACCAAGGGCGTATGGCCATATTTTTGAAAGTGCTTTAAAATCATAATTTGGACATAATTGCCAATGGTGAGAGAGGGGGCGGTAGGGTCAAAACCGATATAACCTACGATCTTGTGGTTAGATAATATTTCTTCAAGACCTGGGCTAAAATCCTGAATCATCCCCCGCCATTCCAATTCCTCCAAAAATCCATCCATGTGGTTATTTTTTTGCAAATATCTACATCCTGACCTAAAAGTGATGGATTTTTTGGCAGTTGGGATGATTTTAAGCGTTTAATAAAAATTGAAATCGAGTTCTACAAACAGCCGATGTCGTATGTATGGAAAAATGTTGCATTTTTGAACTATGAATTTCAGTCAATTCATTGCTTCCAGAATCCATCAAAGCAGTACTCAGGGATTTCTAAAAAGCGTTGTTCGCATATCTATTGGCACGATAGCGCTTAGTGCAACCGTATTAATTGTTTCATCTGCTATTATCAGAGGATTTAAAACTGAGATACGCAGCAAGATTTTTGGTTTTTGGAGCCATATTCACATAGCTGCACCTACGTTAAAAACCATTTTCGAAACCGAACCCTTACATAAGAGCCAGGTATTTTATCCTGGATTAGACTCTTGCATATTGGCTTTAGCCCCAAGTCTCAAAGCCCCAGTGGATGGAAAATCCGGTATTGAAAGGATATTACCTTATACAATGGTGGCTGGGATATTGGTTAGGGAGCAAATATTCGAAGGATTGATTCTCAAAGGAATAGACCAGGAATACTTAAATTTTTATGTAAGCAAATATATAGTGGAGGGCCATATACCTGAATTTAAAGAGGACACTGCTTTTAGTCGCCAGATTATCATATCAAGGCAAATGGCAAATCGACTAGAAATTAAGCCGGGTGATCATCTCTCCTTACATTTTGTCAGAAACCAAAGAAATTTAGAAAGAAAGGTAACTGTGGTAGGGTTATATCATACCGGATTAGACGAATATGATAAAAAGATTGGGTTGGTAGATATTCGTTTGGCTCAGAGTATGCTGGGGTGGAATCAAGATCTGGTTAGCGGGTTTGAAGTTTTTTTAAATAATCTTGAGGATATGGATGCTTATAGTGAGGTGATCTATAATGATATTCTACCGGATGGATTGTATTGCGAGACTATAAAGGAAAAATTTCCGAATATATTCGATTGGTTAGAATTACAAAATTTAAACGAGTACCTGATATTGGGTTTAATGATTGTAGTCGCCATAATTAATCTCATGACGATTTTATTGATTTTTATATTAGAACGAACCCGCATGATTGGGATTTTGAAGACACTTGGTGCAGATAATTGGCAAATAAGAACAATTTTCCTTCGACAAGCTCTTAGGATCTTATTCCGGGGGATGATTTTAGGAAATGTAACCGGACTTGCCATTTGCTGGCTACAGGATCGGTTTAAGTTTATTAAACTGAATGAACAAGATTATTATGTGTCTTTTGCGCCTATCGCGTTCAACATACCCCAATGGGTTACTTTAAATGCCATATTTTTTGTTACAACCATGTTGACTTTGATTATTCCAACGTGGATTATTTCCAGAATGACGCCGGTCAAAAACCTGCGATTTGCATAATTTGTGAATTATGTGGGCGTATTGTCTACAACGGTTTGTTTACATGGGCACTCATTATCCCCGCCGGGTCCGTGACTTGTTCATGCATATACTATTCTGGGAAACCGGCCATTGGTATGTCTATCGCTATTGCAGAGGATCCTGGTGGTATGCTATAATTTGGTTGACAGATGTTTTTTGGTTGTTGCTGGATTTAACCTTGTTCCCTGATATCTATGATGTTGCCACTAATATCATCAAAAACAGTCGTCCTTTATCTGAAGAAGAAATAAAGATCGTTAGACATATATACGGTGACCTGGTGCCTATACATTTGGTGCGTAAGGATCCAAATTCCTTTATTGGACCAGCTTCGTATCGCATGGCTTATGTATCGTTTTTTACCATTAACTACTGGAAAAAACCATTGTCCGCGGAACTATTAATACATGAAACTATGCATCTTCTGCAGTATGACGCGTATGGATCAAGGTACATAAACCATGCTCTATGGGCCCAGCATAAAGCTGGCGGATATAATTATGGAGGGGTGGCAGCTATAACACAGGTTGGAAATTCACCACACGGAATTCATGCTTTTAATTTTGAACAAATGGCTGAAATCATGGAAGATTATTACCGGATACGGAGACACATAATGAGCTCATCTACCCCAGAAAAAAATAAGCCATATTTTGACACTTTTTTGGAGCAATTGAAAAAAGGAATTAGGAATTCTAAGTGCTAAAATGTACCTTTGGCATGAAGAAAACAACAGTTAATTAATAAAATGAGTTCATCTTCTACGAATGATCCGTTATTATGCAATGGAAGAAGGCAAATTGACCGAAATGGACAATTTTCAGCACGGCTGTTGGGTGAACGTTTCTCCACCAATTGAACAAGAAGAATTAGAAGAACTCTCCACAAGTTTTGATTTCAGCCTTGATTTTTTGATTGACTCTTTAGACGTGGACGAGAGATCTCGTTACGAAAAAGATGGTGAGGTAAGATTCGTGCTTATAAACGTCCCCTGGTTTAATGAGGTTGATCAGGAGAATGAGGCCATTTACATAACTGTGCCAGTTGGTTTAATCCTGACGCCGGAGGTCTTTATAACAGTATACTCAAGAGAAAACGCAGTCCTCAATAGATTTTTTGAAGGCAAGGTAAAACACTTTAATCCCATTGATCATAAAGCTTTCATTTTACAGATTTTTGAACAAAATGTGTACTATTACCTTACCTGTCTTAAAAGGTTAAATTTAAAGCGAAACATCATCGAGAGGGAATTGTATAATTCTAGTAGGAATGAAGAACTAAAGCAACTTTTGCGAATAGAAAAGAGTCTGGTCTACTTCGTCAATGCCTTAAGTGCGAATGACCTTTTAAACCTTAAAATGAAACGCCTTGATTTTCTTAAAATAGCTGATAACGAAGACTTTACCGATACGTTCGAAGATATCATTATTGACAACGGTCAGGCCCTTCAGATGGCAAATGTTTACACAAATATTTTGAATGGGACCATGGAAGCCTATGCATCTATTGTTTCCAATAATTTAAATACTTTTATTCAACGCTTGACCATAGTTACAGTTGTTTTAATGGTACCTACGCTCATCGCCAGCTTTTACGGGATGAATGTACCGGTACCTTTTGGAAAGAGCCAGGGTTCCTTTTATTTTATAATGATTGCATCTATTGTAATCAGTTTATTGTTAGTCTGGTTTTTCAGGCGTAAGAATTTGTACTAATAACGCTTAGTGAAGAACTGAGCTATTTCATTTAGAGCTTGTTCAACACCTGAACTGGCTTTTGCTTTAATAATGTTTAGATTTGAACGGTTAGGCTTAGAAGGGCTTGGATCAACATACCAAATCGGAACTGTTGACGGAACATAATCCAGCAGGCTGGCGGCCGGATAAACGGCCAGTGATGTGCCTATGACCAGAAAAGCTTCAGCTTTGAGCGTGATGTTAATGGCTGTTTCGAACATGGGCACTTCTTCACCGAACCATACTATGTGCGGCCGTAATTGATACCCATGATCATCCGTATCACCTAATATAATATCATTAATCCAAGGGATAATCGATTGATCAGGCCCTGTTGACCTTGCTTTAAATAGTTCGCCATGCAGGTGCACTACCTTTGTGCTACCAGCTTCCTCATGCAGATTATCTACATTTTGAGTAATAATGAATATCCTGTAACAATCCTCAGCATGAGCCAGGAAGTAGTGAGCTTTATTAGGTCTGACTTCATGAAGCTGGCGTCGTCGTTGATTGTAGAATTCCAGGACCAGGCTTGGATTTTTGACCCATCCGGTGATCGAAGCTACCTCCATCAGACCATGGTTCTCCCATAAACCACCTGCATCACGAAAAGTTTTTATTCCACTTTCTTCAGAAGTTCCAGCGCCGGTAAAAACGACCAGATTTGGTTTGTGCATATTGAAGTAGATTTAGATACGCTTTACCCAAGAATTGTGTGATATCGCTTGCAATCAAGGCTTCCTGACTAATTTCTTGAACAGCCAAGTCCCCGGCTGACCCGTGCAAAAAAACGCCAAGTTTGGCGGCATCGCCCGCAGAATATCCTTGAACCAATAAACCGGTTAAGATGCCTGTTAAAACATCTCCCGAGCCGGCTGTGGCCATACCTGGATTGCCACTCATATTGAAGTGAACCGAACCGTCCGGGAGAGCAATACAGCTAAAAGCACCCTTTAAAACGATTACGCACTCATGTTCTTGGGCCTTAACCCTTAATAATTCAAAACGTTCAAAGTCATTTAAGGTTACGCCAAATAACCGTTCGAACTCTTTAGGATGCGGAGTGAGAATGGAATTACGAGGAATTAGTCCATGAAGCCTATGTCTAGCTATCAGATTTAAAGCATCCGCATCCAGAACCATCGGAATTTGGTGATAAGATATTAGGCAATGTTCGAGTGCTTTAGCTGTATTATCATGTATGCCTAGTCCAGGTCCAATACCAATGGCATCAAATCCGGAAAGGTTCTGATGCAATGAAGAAATTACCTCCTCATGAGAGGGGACATTTAAACACATAACTTCACTCACTGCTTGTTGGATGATTGAAACTACGGACCCGGCAGTAAGCGCGGTGACTAGGCCTGCACCTGCACGCAAAGCCCCTTTAGCTGCTAAAACCGCTGCGCCGGCTTTGCCGAAACTTCCAGCGACGACTAAAGCATGGCCATATGTGCCTTTATGATCAAAAATGTTCCTTTTTTTAATCAAAGCAGCCAGGTTATCCAAATCCAAAGTAGTAGCTGAACAGGACAATGTAGCCAAAAACGACTCTTCAAGGCCTATGTGCCCTAATATCCAGTTCCCTACATATTTCTGATTTTCCTGAAAGAAAAAAGCGAGTTTTGGTATTTGGAAAGCCATGGTATGTTGGGCTTGAATGGCCAGTTGAGTGGTATGATCATCAGCAAATAAGCCAGATGGCATATCCACAGCAATAATTGTGGATGCATGTGTATTGATTAATGAAATCACTTTCAACCAGTAGGAGGATAAAGGTTTATTCAAGCCGCTTCCAAGTATGGCATCAATAACGAGCTCTTCTTCTTTGGGGAGAATTGGTACCTGGTCCGGATAACAATTGTCGATTTTATAATCGCTGAGTCGGTTTAATTTCGATAAATTGATTTGAAAATCTGCACTTTTTGAACTTGATATGTGACAGATTACAAAGCGAACTCGGTATAATTTTTGAATGAGTAATCTACCAATAACCAGACCATCGCCACCATTGTTTCCAGGTCCACAATAGATACAAACAGGGCGGTTTATGTCTGAAAAATGATGACAAAACCAGTTAGTGAAAACAGTACCCGCTCTTTCCATAAGTGCTTC
>JAYRWN010000384.1:0-7115 GCA_041917975.1 Saprospiraceae bacterium
ACGTATGGAGCCGATCACCATCCCGGGATCGGTGTATGCCTCCGCTCCTTTTGCGGCTTTTCTTACTGCGGAGGCTCCAGATGCTTACCGCATCGAGCATGTGGGCATCATCAATTTGCCAAAAGGATATGGACAGGAAGAGATTTACCAGATAACTAAAATTTAATCCTGCGGAAAAAGGGATAATTTTTTTAGTAATTCTTGTTAAATTGCTAGCATCAAATTTTTTCATCACCTAAAACAGCACACCATCATGAAAAAGTTTCTGTTCCTCCTGACCGTTAGTTTGGTCCTTTTTAAGTTATCAGCCCAAAACTTGCAAATTGAACCCAGAGCACCTCAGAACCAAGCTACTTTACAATTAAAATATGATCCGAAAGGAACCCCACTGGAAGACAGTGGTGAGATCATGTGCTTAGCTATTGTATTCGAAGAAAAAGGGTATAAAATGCAGGATATAGACCTGACTAATCAGGCTGGAGTTTATGAAGGTAAGTTTACCTTACCAGCAGGCGCAACTTCGGCTGCATTCACCGTTACCGACCCTAATTCCCGCTATCATGAGCTTAATGGGGGTGATCCGGTGATATTGCTGGTAAATGGGCCGGATGGTCGACCGATAAAGACTGCTCAGGCAAACCTAGCTCAGTTTTTCCTATATTTTATTAGCATATGGGGAGGAACACCTGACCACTCCAAAGCCCTGGACCTGTTAGAAAAAGAAATAGCAGCCTTTCCAGAACAGGAAGTACAACTCGCTCCGCATTTAGCACAACTGATAGAAAAGGTAAAACCCGATAGCTTTCAAGCGCACGTTAAGCAGTCTAGCGCTAAATTTTTGAATAAGAAAAAAGCGAACGAAAAAGACTTAATTGCAGGCTATGAATTGGCGAAACTGGTAAAAGATGAAGGTCAGATGAGCAGCATCGCAGCGTCGATTACTAAAAAATACCCTAAAGGGGAATTTGTTAAATTAAGAAAAATAGAATCTTTTTATGTTGAGGATGACCTGAATAAAAAAATAGCTTTGGAAGAAGAGATTCGTAAGGTTTATGGCCGGGATGAACAGATGGAGCAAATGATTGATCAGCTAAAATGTCATTTGACTTTAGCCGCTGCCGAATCAGGACACTGGGATTTATTTCAAACGTACTACACAAAAATAAAAAACCCCAATAACCTTGCAGGTATGTTTAATAATCTGGCCTGGGCCATGACGGGCGAAGAAATTAATGCTCCGGCGAAAGACCTGTCTAAAGCCAAAATGCTCTCAGAAAAATCCCTGGAGTTAATAGAAAAAGCAAAATCCAGCCAGATACCTATAAATAGGTCTCCAAAACAATGGAAACGTGATTTGGAGGCTAATAATGGTATTTATGCGGATACTTATGCTTTAATTCTTTATAAAGAAGGCAGAATGGCCGAGGCTAGAAAATATCAAAAAATAGCTATGGAAAAGTCTCCTTTTATCAGTCCAGACATGGAAGAACGATATGCTTTCTACCTGGCTAAAGGCGGAGAACAGGTAGAAGCCGAAAAAATACTGGAAAAATTAATCAAAGAGAATAAGGCAACCAACGAAGCAAAACTGTTATACCAGGAGGTATTCTTAAAAAATCATACGGTAGAAAGCGCTTATAAAAAATACTTCACCAAGTTAGAAGAGGAAGGCCAGGAAAAATTAGTTGAGAAAATTAGAAAGTCATTAATAAATGAAGAAACTCCGGCTTTTAGCTTAACCAATCTAAAGGGAGAAACCGTAAGCTCCGACCAACTGAAAAACAAGGTGGTCATTTTAGATTTCTGGGCGACCTGGTGTGGTCCGTGTAAACAATCTTTTCCTGGAATGCAAAAACTAGTGGAGAGATACAAAACAGATCCAAAAGTGGAAATTTTGTTTGTGGATTGCTGGGAAAATGCAGAAGAAAAATTGAAAAACGCGCAGGATTTTGTGACCAAAAATAATTACACCTTTAACGTTTTGATGGATAACGAAAATAAAGTGGTTAGTGATTTTAAAGTAGAAGGGGTGCCAACCAAATTCGTACTGGATACAAATGGACGAGTGAGACATAAAAGTGTTGGCTTTAGCGGCACAGCCGATAAAATGGTTAACGAAATGGTAGTGGTCATTGAGTTATTGAAAAAAGAAGTGGAAAAAAATTAGGGCCCTGTTCATAATATTTTGATCATATTTGGAAAATATTTCGGTTCATCAATTTTAGTTGGTCGGCATGTTTAAATGATTTAGCAGACCAACCAAAGTATTAAAAATTCTGGCTCATTCAGCTTAAGGATTTGTTTATAAAATATTGAAATTATTAATCAAATAATCAGGTTGGCAATTTTATAAATAAATATTCGACCCTTTCAGAGTTATAATTAAGTTATAAAAGCACTAAACAAGATCCGCTAGTAGAGCGATTTATTTATAGTTAAATAATTGCTTAAAAAAATTTCACCTAAATATGGCGAATAAGGAGTTTAGTCCTGGACCGAACTGAGCCGGAACCAATAGGAAATCGAATTTTAATAGAATTTTTATGCTGAATTGATTAACCATTTAAGATAGCAGGAATTATTTATACGAATGCAGAATATATTTAGTGAAAGTTTAGATGTCTGCGCTACAGCCGACATGACACTAAATATTTTGCCATTTTTGGTCAAGATATATTGATAAGGTTCTAAAAATGAAACGAATGCCAGGAACTTATTTTATTTTTTTCTCTTCCTCTTCTTTTAAAAGGCGGCGCAATATTTTACCGACATTAGTTTTAGGCAGTGTTTCGCGCCATTCGACATGTTTAGGCACTTTATAGCCGGTGAGGTTTTTACGGCAGTGCTCGATGAGTTCTTCTGCAGTGAGAGAGGCATCTTTTTTGACCACAAATATTTTTACGGCTTCGGTACTTTTTTCATCGTGTACGCCGATGGCTGCGGACTCCAGGACTTTGGGGTGCATGGCGAGGACTTCTTCAATTTCATTGGGATAGACATTAAATCCGGACACCAGGATCATGTCTTTTTTGCGGTCGACAATCTGGAAATAACCATCCGGACGCATGAGGCCGATATCGCCGGTGCTGAGCCAGCCATCTTTGATGACCTTAGCGGTTTCATCATCCCGTTGGAAATACCCTTTCATGACTTGCGGGCCCTTTACTTGGATTTCGCCGATTTCGTTGATACCCAGCTGGCGGTTATCGGTGTCTACGATGCGCATATCCGTGGAGGGCACAGGCATACCGATGGTACCGATTTGTACGCGGTCATCAAATGGGTTACAACTGGCCACAGGTGAGGATTCGGTCATGCCGTATCCTTCGGCGAGGTTAACACAGGTGATCTCTTTCCATTTTTCGGCGACGGGGCGCTGTACAGCCATGCCACCGCCCACGGCTATTTTAAGATCTTTAAAATTGATGGTCGGGAATGACGGATGATTGATGAGGGCGTTAAACAGGGTGTTCACGCCGGGAAACAGGCTGATGGGGTATTTTTTCCACTCTTTAATCAAGGCAGGAATGTCCCGGGCATTGGTGATGAGGATATTATGACAGCCTAAGCCCATGAGCGCAAGGCAGTTGATGGTAAAGGCGAAGATGTGGTAGAGGGGTAAGGCGCACATGATGATTTCTTTCCCTTCGTTGAGGAAAGGCGACAGGATAGCCCGGCATTGGAGCATGTTAGCGACCATATTGCGGTTAGTGAGCATAGCGCCTTTGGATACGCCGGTAGTACCACCGGTATATTGCAAAATAATGGTATCGTCCGGGGAGGACGTAAAGGGTTTAATGGTGAAGTGCTGACCACCCCGTAAGGCTTCTTTAAACCAAACAGTATTATGCAGTTGGTATTTGGGTACCATACGTTTGATGCGGCGCACTACAAAATTAACTATAGTTCCTTTTACGGCGCCAAGCATCTCACCGATGGAGCAAAGGATAACCGTCTTGATGTTGGTTTCGGGAAGAATGGACTCAAGGTTGGCAGCAAAATTCTCCAGGATAACGATGGCTTTAGCTCCAGAATCGATAAACTGGTGTTTCATTTCTCGGGGCGTGTAAAGGGGATTGGTGTTTACGACCACCAGGCCGGCCCGCAAAGCGCCAAACAAGGCGATGGGGTATTGGAGAATGTTGGGCATCATGAGAGCAATGCGATCACCGGGTTCCAGTCCGCGAGAATGCAGATAAGCGGCAAACTGTGTGGATAAAGTGTCAATCTGATTAAAATACAGAGTAACGTCCATACAGGTAAAAGCCGGCAAGTGCGCGAATTTTACAAAAGTCTCATCCAGCATGGCGTTGAGCGATGGATAGAGATCGACGTCAATATTAGCCGGAACGCCATTAGGGTAATTAGTCAGCCAGGGTCTTTCGGTCATGATGTTAAATACAAATTTTGGTTAGATATAAAGAGAATTCCTAAGTAGGTAAAAATAGGCGTTGTCTGGGACAAATTATAATCAAATTGAATGGCTTAAAAGGGGATTATACGGCCTTCTATGGTGACAAATCGGGTTATAAAGGGTTTTTTATATCTATTTATCAATAGGTTACTTATAAAAATTATTTCTATATATTATACCGGCAATGTACAGACCTTCAATGGATTAGGCAAAAAAAATATTTTTCTATTGGGAGGAATGAAAATTAATGTACCTTTGCCCCGCTAAAAAATATTCGTTCACCTTTAAAAACATTTTTTCATGACTGACGAAAGAGATTTCGATCAAGACCAAGAGTTGGATAACGACCCCATCCATGAGGATGAGGACATTGCTCCTATTGATGATATAGTTGAGCAAATAGGTGACGAAGTAGAAGAGGAGCTGGTCCATGAAGAGGAAGTATTCGCTCCAGAAGAGGTAGAGATTGTAGAGGAGCGCATTGATTATACCAAGACACCTCATGATGATTTCGACTGGTCAATTGGGGTAAGGAACACCTTAACCTATGAAAAAGCAGATTTTGACCGTTACAGTGCGGATTATATAGCTCGTTTATCTTCTTTAGTGGAGAATGAGATTGTAGAAGGCACTGTTTCCTCCATTACCGGCGGAGATGTGTTGTTGGACATTAATTATAAATCAGACGGATTGGTACCCTTCTCAGAATTCCGGGATATGCCGGACCTGAAAGTGGGTGACAAAATAGAAGTTTATGTAGAAAAAGCTGAAGATGACCGTGGTCAGCTGAAGTTGTCCCGCCGTAAGGCTAAACTTCTCAGAGCATGGGAGCGTTTGGTGGATTCTTATAATAACGGTACGATTATCACTGGAATTGTAGTCAGTAAGACTAAGGGTGGTCTGATCGTAGATGCCGGTGGTTTAGAGACGTTTTTACCGGGTTCGCAAATCGATATCAAACCGATTATTGATTACGATGCATACGTAGGCAAGACCATGGAGTTCAAGGTGGTGAAAATTAATGAAACCATTAAGAATGCGGTGGTCTCCCATAAAGCATTAATAGAAAGCGACCTGGCTGAGCAAAGAGAGGCCATCATTTCCGGTCTTGAGAAGGGCCAAGTATTAGAAGGTGTGGTCAAAAATATTACCGACTTCGGAGCCTTTATGGATCTTGGTGGTGTGGATGGCTTGTTGTACATCACTGACATCAGCTGGGGAAGGATCAATCATCCATCTGAAGTGTTGAAACTGAATGAGAGAATCAATGTAGTGGTTCTGGATTTTGATGAAAACAAGAAGCGTATTTCCCTCGGATTAAAACAATTGCAACCTCATCCATGGGATGTGTTGGATGCGACGATAAGTGAAGGATCAGTGGTTAAGGGTAAGATAGTTAATATCGAGGATTATGGAGCATTCTTGGAAATCACCCCTGGAGTAGAAGGGTTGGTTCACGTGTCAGAAGTTAGTTGGAGTAATCAACCGGTCAATGCCCGCGAGTATTTCCAGTTAGGGCACGAGTTTGAAGCTAAGGTGGTGACTATAGACCGTGATGAGCGCAAAATGTCCCTCAGTTTAAAACAATTATTACAGGATCCTTGGGAAGTATTAGAGGTGAAGTATGGTGTGGGTACGCGCCATACCGGGATGGTAAAAAACCTTACTCCTTATGGTGTATTTGTAGAAATCGAAGAGGGAATAGGAGGAATGATCCACATTTCGGATTTATCCTGGACCAAGCGTTATACGCACCCTTCAGAATTTACGAAAGTAGGTGAAAAGATAGATGTGGTGGTGTTGGAGATTGATAAAAACAATCGTAAACTGACTCTAGGCCACAAACAGATAGAGGAGAATCCGTGGGATGTATTTGAAAATGTATTCCCCATCGGGTCTTATCATGAAGCCACCGTTATTAAAAAGGATGATCGCGGGGCGATTATGTTACTGCCATACGGTTTAGAAGCGTTCTCCCCGATTAAACATTTGCGGAAAGAGGATGGAAATATGGCTGAAATGGATGAAACGCTAACCGTGAAGGTGATCGAGTTCAACCGCGATGATAAACGTATCCTGGTATCACATTTACGTTATCTGGAGGATATACGCAAAGAGGCTGAAGAAACGGTGAAGGGAGGCGACACTAAGGAATCGAAGCAGCGTAAGCCAAAAGACAGTGTTAAGCAAACGCAGCAGCAATCGAAGATGGAAATTACGACCTTAGGAGAATTGGAGGCTTTGAGTCAAATCAAAGAACAGCTTACTGAAGGCAGCAAGAAAAAAGGAAAAGCTGCCGAGACTAAGGACGAAGAATAAACATACGATTTAATACTACTATCTGATTATCAAGCCTAATAATGATTAGGTAATTTATATTGACCGCATAAGCGAAAAAAAATATAAAAATTTTTCGCGAAACAGTTGAAAGTTTTGAAATAGATATTATCTTTGCAGTCCGCTTTTTAAAGATAGAAAAAAGTGCTGAAAGAAGCAGAGGAAGAAGCGGTAAAAAAGAGCTTAAAAAGTAGCTTAACGAGAAGTTCGGAAGGCTAGAATAAATAAGACAGAAGTTGTTTGACAGAAGGGGCAGCGAAAGAAGAAGCTAGAATAAGAGACTAGGAAGGAAGAGAGAAAAGGGAGTCAGGAGAGGAGCGAAAGATTATACAATGGAGAGTTTGATCCTGGCTCAGGATGAACG
>JAYRWN010000385.1:0-9368 GCA_041917975.1 Saprospiraceae bacterium
ACTTCAGTGCTTGGATTACTCCAAACCACCTTGCGACTTACTAATGCTTCGGGTCGTTACTCCGCGCATAAGAGACTTTCACTCTCTGGGGGTCTTTTCCTTTGAAAAAACTTTATATTCGCCATTCAAGGCGCACACACACAATATAGCCAATAAGGGTTTCAGTGGTATGCGAAGGTTTGTAGCCCGCTTCAACTTTTCGAGTAGCCTGATAGAAAATCACCCGCAATCCCTTACTGGCCATATTGTCAAACGTTGAACTAAACCGCTATCGCGGTAGATTAAACTCAGAATAATCTCTATACTGTACTCATTGTTAAATTAAAAGCCAGAACAATGAGTAATTTAAGAAAACGTTTCATCCGCGATTTAAAAATTCGCAATTACAGTGCTCGTACCATTACGAGTTACGTAAATGCCTTAATTGGTCTATCGAAATTTTATTCCAGATGTCCCTCCACTATTACTACATCGGAGATAAAGGATTATTTGAAATTTCTCACTGATCAGGGGAAAAGTTGGTCTACCATTAATATGGTATTGTCGGCATGTAATTTATTATTTCAGGAGACTTTGCAACAAACTGAAAAAGTACAATCTGTAAAAAGGCCCAAAATGCCCAAAGTATTACCGGTTGTTCTTTCTGAGGAAGAAGTGAGTTTTCTTTTCAGCCGGGTAAGAAACATTAAACATAAAGCAATTCTGATGACTATTTACTCTGCCGGATTGCGTTGCTCAGAACTTTGTAATCTAAAGATTAAAGATATTGATTCGAGTCGGGGGAGAATCATTGTGCGAGATGCCAAAGGACATAAAGATCGTGAAGTTATTTTATCCAAAAAATTATTAGATTATTTGCGGTACTACTTTCACAGGTATGAACCCAAGATCTACTTATTCAATGGTCATAACGAGGGCGAGGCCATAGCATGTCGTACGGTACAGGTAATTTTTCAAAACACATTATTAAAGTGCTCCATACAAAAAAATGCATCGATTCACACCTTACAACACAGTTATGCTACACACTTAATGAATCAGGGCATAGATATTCGTATTATTCAGCAGCTACTTGGGCATAGATCCATTAAAACCACACTGATTTATTGTCACTTAACCGCCGATCGGTTTCTAAATACCAAAAGCCCTCTTGATAGCCTGAATTTGTAGTGCCAAGAACTCGATGGGAGGTGGCGGATATCTTAAATATCTGTAAAGATGAAATCATGCAGAATAATAGAATTCCGCAACATGTCAAGCAGACTGCATTGGATATTATGAGATGTCGAACTGCTGCATTGGGAGGGCATGAATTAGTATGCAATGCCTGTGGTTCCATTCAAATCTCGTATAATTCCTGCAGAAATCGGCATTGTCCAAAATGCCAATATTCTAAAAGGGAGCAATGGGTACAGGATCGTCAGTACGATTTATTACCCGTTCGATATCATCATGTCATTTTTACATTGCCGGAGTCCTTAAACAAACTGGCTAAATCTCAGCCGGCTGCTGTTTACGATCTGCTATTCAAGGCCGCATGGTTTACCGTGAAGACCTTAGCGCAGGATCGAAAGTGGATTGGAGGGCAATCGGGCATGATTGCGGTCTTGCACACCTGGGGACAAAACCTCTGTCTGCACCCGCATCTGCACTGTTTAGTGCCCAATGGAGCTTTTATTACGGAAGTGAACCGTTGGGTCTATCCAAAGAGGAAGCACTTTTTATTTCCGGTACGGGTGATGAGTAAGATGTTCCGGGGTAAGTTTATTCAACTATTAGAACAAGATTATCGCCAAAAGAGGATCACCTGGAATCCGGCCGATTGGTCAGTGCTTTTGTTAAATCTGCATCAGGCAGGTTTTAATGTGTTCTCCAAAATGGGCTTTCCCGGGCCGGAGCATATTATCCGATATTTAGGCAGATATAGTCACCGGGTGGCCATTACGAACCAGAGAATCACCGAGGTGAGTGAACAAACAGTCTCACTCCGGTATAAAGATTACCGGGATGGAAAACAGAAAAACCTGGAATTGACTCCCAAAGAATTTACCCAGCGGTTTTTACTGCATGTACTGCCCAAACGTTTTGCTAAGATCCGGCATTTTGGCATCCTGGCTAATCGGGATAAAACGATCAATATCGAAAGGATACTTCACTCTTTCGAACGCAGAAGAAAACCTAAATCCCGGAAGAACTCCCAATGCCTCAAAACTGGGAATGCACCAGGAATACTCTATCCCTGCCCGCTATGTCAAAAAGGCCATTTGATTCCGGTTGAAAAACAAACATTAATCACCCATACCCGCGGAAGCCCCTGAAATTATCGATGCCTCCAAAACCACACATTATTAAAATATATAATTCATTATCAATGAATTGTGCCTTCTATTATCTTGATAATCAAAAGGAGCCTGACATGATCCGATATGGGCACTTTACCAGGTACTTTTCATCCATGATTATGTCCGCTACAGACCCAGGTATAGTCAAAATTAAACTCCTGGCAAGTGGTCCGTCTTCCAACAAATCGTTAGAAAGCCCATACCGGTTTCGTCCAACATAATTGTATCTGTAATCAGCTTGGTAACTTTGTCTTAGTGATTCTAGGTACATCAAGTCAGGATCACTATCTTAGTCCCTCGTGGAAGGATTACAGATACAATCCTATATAGTTACCGCCAATGGTAAAAAAAACCTCTCCGTAGACAATTTATCGGTTGACAGTTGGGCAGTTTAGCATAAAACAAGGACAACACGGGGGACAGGTTCGCAGGTAATCAACGGCAGACAAATTAGCGACCACGCAGCCCGACCCGAAAGATTTAATTTTTGCCCCACCGCACTTTAAAAAAAAAGAAAACCCCTGCGCACAATTTTTTGTCACGGTTTTTGAGCCAGCGCATATTTGGCACATTTGCTTTTGCTCCTTTTTATTTTTTCTTGATGGTAGAGCAAAAGCAAAAGAGCCAAGCCAGCGCTCAAATCAAAAACACGCGCCAAAAAATTCGCCCACCCGTAAAAAAATAGTTCCATATTAGCAGTATATTTGCATATAATTTACTCTGCTATTACATTAGATATGAAACATGAAATGGAAAATCTAAAAATTCTTATTGTTGAAGATGAAACTGGAATATTGCAATTCATCAAACAGGGTTTAGAGGAAAATGGCTTTGAGATTGATTTTGCCTACGATGGTGAATGCGGTAAGAAATTGGCCTTATCAAAAAAATATGATGTCATTGTTCTGGACATCATAATACCACAGTTAAACGGTCTTGAATTATGTAAAATAATAAGGAAAACAGATACGACTACAAAAATACTAATGCTTACCGCACTCGGAACGCTAAATGACAAACTGGAAGGCTTTGAAGCCGGTGCTGATGATTATCTTGTTAAGCCCTTCGATTTTCCCGAATTGCTCGCACGAATAAAATCACTTTTAAAAAGAACAGCTCAAGCAATAGATGATTCCAAAAATGCAGACCATATTATTAAGGTTGCCGATATGGAACTGAACACCCATAACAAAAGAGTTAAAAGAGGAGGAAAAGAAATCAGATTAACAGCCAAAGAATATGCCTTGCTGGAACTGCTTGCCTTAAACAAAAACAGAGTATTAAGCAAGGCAGAAATTGCAGAAAAAATATGGGATATAACTTTTGATTCGGGTACCAATGTAATAGAAGTATATATTAATTTTCTCAGAAAAAAAATTGACAATGATTTTTCCGTCAAGTTGCTGCATACCTTGGTGGGCATGGGTTACACCTTAAAAGACAATTAATCCATGACAATCAGAACCCGGTTCACTTTGTTATTTGCAGCAATCGTTGGGGTCATTCTCTTCTTTTTTTCATTCTCGATTTATTACATGTCGGAAAATTACAGACAAAATGATTTCCACTCCCGTTTACAGGACAGGGGAATAGCTAAACTTAAATTACTATTGGAGGCTAAAGGAGATACGGAGAACCTGTCATTTAATCCTGTCGAGGCAAATCCCTTCCATTCGATTGACAATGAGAAATTTGTTATTTATGACAAAAATAAGAACTTTTTATACAGTGATTCTGCCGCCCTGATCCCCTCATCTGAAATTATTAATTCCATTAAACCGGATAAACCACATATCTGCTCACGGGCAGATGCGGAATGTATTGGTTTCATCTATCCATACCAGGAAAGCACGTATCTTATATTCTCCTCAGCGTATGACAAACATGGTATGAATTATATGGCCAATCTGAAACGGATACTTTTATTCAGAGGCTTTATTCTTCTTCTTGTAATATTTATAAGTGGCTGGTTATATGCAGGCCGATTTCTAAGGCCGATTTCTAAAATCGTACAACAAGCCGGTAAAATTACTTACAGTAATATGAACCAAAGATTGAACAACGGCAATACAAATGATGAAATTGGACAATTAACGTCCACGTTTAATAAAATGCTCGAACGGCTGGAAACCTCTTTCAATGCTCAGAAGAGATTTGTTTCAAATGCTTCTCATGAATTACGAAATCCCTTAACGGCCATAAACGGGCAGATTGATGTTTCCTTGATGAAAGACAGGGAAAAGGACGAATATAAAAAAACATTGCAACTCATTTCCAAGGATATTAAAAACTTGAGAACGCTCACTAATAATTTATTGGAATTGGCAAACAACGATGAAACATTATTACAGCACTTTGAAGAGGTCAGGATTGATGAGATATTATGGAGCATACGGGACGAAATGGTTAAACAAAAGCCCGAATACACCATACACATCAATTTTGAAAAGCTCATGGACAGCGAGAAATACATTATTTGCAAAGGCATTACAAAATTATTAGAAACGGCTTTCATAAATATTATTGACAACGCTTGTAAATTTTCGGACAATAAATCAGTAGAGATAAAAATCACATCGGACAAAACCAATATCATTTTGTTTTTCACAGATAAGGGAATAGGAATGCCCGAATCCTACCTGAAACATGTTTTCGAACCTTTTTACAGGGGGAGCAATACAATGGGTATCCACGGAAACGGAATAGGTTTATCCCTGGTACATAGAATTGTCAAATTGCATTCCGGTAAAATATTCATCCGCTCAAAGCTCAACGAAGGTACTACCGTTGAATTAGTTCTTCCGAATTTAAGCCGGTTTTAATCTGTATTAAAATAGATTTATCGTTTTTAACGCCATTTTAAGTTTGTGACCCTATATCTTGTTTTCGGCCTTAAAATTTAATTTTTTTTAAGCCAATTTTAACTGCAATTTAAGTTTCATAACTGAATATTTGTTTAGTTATGAAACAGTCTTCTCCAAATATTTTCATCAGCAATTTTAAAAAGGAAATCGCCAATCTTTTCCCAAGTTATTTTGCCTTGACAATGGCTACAGGCATTGTTTCCATAGCAAGTTTTCTGCTCGGAATTCCCTTTGTAGGCGAAGCCCTTTTATATTTAAATACATTTTTTTATTGTGTATTATGGTTATTACTTCTCTGTCGTTTAGTGTCTTATTTTCAAAATTTCGTAAAAGATTTTTCAGATCACTCTCGCAGTCCCGGCTTTCTCACAATTGTTGCAGGAACGAATGTACTCGGAAGCCAGTTCGTCATTATTCTGCAAAACTATCACATTGCTACCCTTCTCTATTATGTTGGATTAATCCTTTGGACAATTCTCATTTATTCTTTCTTTATAATGATAACCGTTAAGCGAGGTAAGCCATCCCTCGAAAAAGGAATGAACGGAATTTGGTTGCTCATGGTGGTTGCAACGCAGTCCATTTCCATACTCGGAGTACAATTAGTTGCTCATCTTCCTTTTCCGAAAGAAGTTATTCTCTTTTTATCCTTAGCTCTTTTTCTTGTTGGTTGCATGCTTTACATAATAATAATCACTCTGATTTTTTACCGCCTTACCTTTTTTGAACTTCGTGCTGAAGAATTTGCACCCCCTTACTGGATTAATACAGGAGCAGTTGCCATCATTACCCTTGCAGGCTCCGTTCTTATTTTAAATATAAACCAATGGGAATTTCTTAATTCTTTAAGTCCTTTTCTTAAAGGGTTTACGATTATGTTTTGGGCTACCGGCACATGGTGGATTCCTCTCATTGTTATTCTTGGAGTATGGAGACATTTCTATCAACTTATTCCAATAGTTTATCATCCACAATACTGGGGAATGGTGTTCCCCTTAGGTATGTATACAGTTTGCACTTATCGTCTGGCACAAGCGACTAATATTCAGTTTCTATTTAAAATCCCCTCGTTTTTTGTTTACATCGCATTATTTGCATGGACTGTAACATTGGGGGGATTAGTATATAAAATCATTGGCAACTATTATTCGGTTGCCAAAAAACAACAAATTCAAAACATCTAAAAATCTTAAACCATGAACACAAAAATAACTACAATCGAAACGCCTTTAACTCCCAAAGAGTTGACAGAGAGGTTACACTCAATGACTGTTACCGATTTTTCACAACTTCATAATCCCTCTCCAGCCGCTTATTATGGAGAAATAACCTCCTATACTTTCAATATTATGAATGTGCGTTATGGCCCAATGAGTTCTTTCCCTCCCATTAATGGCGAAATTAAGGAAGGCGTGAATAAAACAATTGTATATATAAAAATGGATATACAAGAACATTACAAAATGTCCCGGACTATGTATTATACCACGCTGCTTCCAATAGGTCTTATTATTATGCTGCTTAGTTTTCTGGTGCTTGGCGGTACCGAATACCAACTTCACGGTTTTATTTTTTCAAGTTCATTCATTGTTTGCGCCATTCTGGTTGTATTTTTAACAAAATCATCACTTATCAGCACGAAAAAAAGAGAGCTAAATAATTTCGCAGCAAAAATAAATGGTAAAATAATTTCTGTGTAAACAAAAAAGCTACATAATTAATACACCAAAAAAAAATATCATGGAAATCAAACAACCACAAATTCTAAGTATTCCAACAGAATTGACTGCCAAACAACTTTTGGGCAAACTTGATCGCATTACTACTATAGAATTTCATGATGCAATAAAAAGTCCTGAATATAAATACTACGGCAAAATATCAGGCAGCGAATTTGACATTCGCAACAAAAAATATGGACCTTATAGCAATGGACCCGGTGTAAAAGGAAAAATTAGTGAACAGGATAATATAGTAACGATTATAATTAAAATTGATATTGACGAACAAATGGCAGTAATAAAAAAAATGATGTTCCCTTATTTTATTTTTTTAGGACTGTTCATTATGGCAGTCGGTGCATTTATGGATGAAACCCGGTTAATAACTCTTGCAGTTGGTGCATTCATGTTAGCTTCTCCTTTTCTTCAAATGGCAATTATCAAACGATTGCTCAAATCAATGCAAAAAGAAGAATTAAATCAATTTGTTTCGGTCATAAACACTTAGCATAATTAATATTAAAACATGAAACAGGTTGATTGTATAAAATGTGAAAACACATACTGCATTTTTAAAAATAGCCATTCCTCAAAATGGTTGGAAAATTCCCATTATAAAAACGGGCAGCATATTTTTATTTAGGATATGTCAGTAACAGGATTATATGTTGTGCAAAAAGGAATCATACAAGAATTTTACACGAATAAAAACGGAATAAAAAAAATAAGACACACGGCTAATAACGGAGAAATTTTCGGCCACAAAGATTATAGTGCAACTAAACACGCATTTAGTGCTATTGCGATTGAAGACAGTCAAATTTGTCTTCTTAAAAAAAATACTTTATATCAAGTGTGCAAAAATAATTCTGAATTATCGCTTAAACTAATGAACTTCTTTGTGGCTGAGTTAAATAAATCTTAATTGCGGTAACTTGATGGAATTTTTTGAAGGGTTGTAAGTTACTCCGTAACCTGTTACGAAGGAAATCATATCTTCAAAGTTGGCTACATTTTTTGCGTTGCCTGTTTCTGTTGTTGATGCCATAGTTTTGTTTTTTTTATTGGTTTATGATTTCGGAGGATAATTTGATTTGTTGTTCTGCTTCGGGTTGATGATTTTGCACGGGTGTTGTTTTTTTGGAATGGGTTAAATAGAGTAACACTCCTGTAAATAAAAATCCACCAACAATATTTCCGATAGTTGCGGGGATTTGATTCCAGAGCCACCAGTCGGAAATGGAAATAGGAGCATCAAGCATCATGGCAGTGGGGATGACGAACATATTTACCACACAGTGTTCCAGACCAAGTGCGAAGAAGGTGAAGATAGGAAGCCAGATTGCAAATATTTTTCCGGTGGTGGATGAAGATACCAATCCCATTACTACTCCCATTGTAACCATCCAGTTGCATAGAATAGCTTTAGTAAAACACACCACAATGCCCGTTGCTCCAAGTTGTTTATATGCAAGCGTTTTTTCGGTTAGCAACAGCAATAATTTTTTTTGCGATGAGAGCATCAAAAGTGTGTCCGCATTTGGTCATACAGATATAATACATTGCTCCGAAAAAAACACTTCCGATAAGATTTCCGATGAAGGCGAAAGTCCAGTTGTAAAAAAGTTTTTTAAAGTGTGGTCTGCCGGCTCATCACAGCCATTGGTACAGTGGCAAAGTTTCCGGTAACGAGCTCTAATCCTAATAAAATTATCATCACAAACCCAACTGGAAATGCCAATGCTCCCAGTACGCCTAATCCTGTTTGATTAGCGGTTATGAATGCAAGTACAGTGGCAAATCCTAAAAATGCGCCTGAAAGAAATCCGCGTATTAAAATATTTTTTACTGTAAGCATAGATTTATATGCGCCCATTTGGGTGAGGTCTGAAACGATTTGCGTGGGTTTTATATTGTCCATTATATTTTATCTAGAAATCACTGCAAGCAATGTTGCTTTAGTTTTTAAAGATGGTAAAGTAATTTATCACAACATTGAAAATTCAATGGACCCTAATGGGAAGCCTATCTATAACAATACCGTGTTTCCAATTTGGTCTATGTCAAAACCAATTACTATAGTGGCAATGATGCAACTATATGAGGATGGGTTAATTGATTTCGAGGATAAATTATCTAAATATATTCCTGAATTTGAAAACCTTAAATGCAAAGGAGAGAACGATATTTATGAATGCAAGAATGATTTGACTTTATTCCATTTAATGACGCATAGGTCTGGGTATAGTTATTATGACAATCCTTTGTTTTTTACAAGTAACTGTAAAATATGATAATTTAGGTTCATCGTAGAAATGGATACGTGGGAATATGATTAAAAACACTAAATTAGATAAAAAAGAAGGGATGGATTCGGAAATATTAAAAGCTGGGTTTGGGATTAACGGGGTTGATATTACTCAGGTGGAAAATGAGGATGG
>JAYRWN010000386.1:0-14918 GCA_041917975.1 Saprospiraceae bacterium
ATATCCGGGAGTTGTCAAACATCGAAGGATTGGCTCAAATTCCATCCATACTTAAATTGCTTTCCATCAGAATTGGCAGTACGGTCAATTTTTCGGATGTTGCCAGACTGGCCGGAGTGAAAAGTACTACGCTTCAGCGCTATGTAGCGCTTTTGGAACAAATTTTTCTAATGCTGAAAATACCGGCATGGACACCAGGTACTGAAGGTCAATTTGTAAAGTCACCTAAAGTTTATTTAAATGATACCGGTCTCTTATGCCATTTGATCGGAGAGGATGAGACGAGTTTACTCAGGGACCGAAAAACCGCCGGCATGGTGTTTGAAAACTTTGTTGTCTTGGAAATTCTTAAACAATTAAGTTGGTCAGATCTGTTTTTGCATCCTTTTCATTTTAGTATGCACAAAGGCCATGAGGTAGACCTAGTGCTGATGAACTCAAAAAGCCAGCTCTATGGCGTTGAAATTAAGTTAGCTGCATCACTGACTAATGCTGATTTTAATGGACTTAGACGGCTGGCGGAATTGTCAAGAGGAAAATTTGTACGGGGCATTGTACTCTATACCGGTGACAAGATGATCCCTTTCGCTGAAAATTTATTTGCTGTACCGGTGTCGCAGGTGTGGTCATAAAAATAATTTAGAACAAGCTATCTGCTCTCCACGACAAGTGAATAAAAGCCTCTTTGGCATAAAAAGCGGTGAAAACTCGTATGTCTTTGATTGACACTTACCTATACGCGAAAATACACCAGTTTTTAATCGATTTATCATTTAAGTAAAACAAGCTTTTTCTGATCATTTTTATTTCAAATTCATCACACGCCAACATGTATTCGCTTAATTCGCTCAGTTAATTTGTGTATTTGTTTATCTGTTTATTTGTATATGGGGCGTGGTTTGGGTTCTAATTTACCACACTCACACCCTCACTCTCACTCTCACTTATTCTGTTCCCGCTTGTTTCGGCTTAAGTTTGATCAGTCCACCTTCGGCGGTATTAAATAATATAATACCGGCGTCACCAATCGGCTTAACAAGGTAGAACTAATTAGTCCACCGATCAATACAATAGCCAGCGGACTAATTAATGGTGATCGCTCCAGCACCAACGGGGTCATCCCGCCAATCGCGGTCATGGACGTCAATAAGATGGGCAGGAATCTGGTTTCAGCCCCGTCCATTACGGCTTCATACAAGCTCATGCCCTGGGTACGCAAGGCGTTGGTGTAATCGACCATGAGAATGGAATTTTTAATTTCGATCCCAGCGAGGGCGATGATGCCTACGGTAGCCACAAAGGAAAGTGTTTCGCCGGTAATCCATAAAGCGACCAAAGCTCCGATAAATCCCATGGGGATCACACTGAACACAATTAAAATAGATTTGAAGGTGCGGAATTCCAGAATTAATATGGCCAGTAATCCAAAAAAAGTGAGGATGATAATGGTCCCTAGTCCGGCAAAGGATTCTTCACGACTTTCGCGTTCACCGGCTGCAACTACGCGATAATCCGGCGGGAGTTTAATTTCGTTTTGAATTTTTTGTTCAATAGCGGTGGTTATTTGATCTGTATTATAACCGGTAGCTACAAAGCTGCTCACCAAACTATATCTTTCTTTATTAAAATGGCGGATAACCGGAGGCGATGGCACCAGAGAAATTTTGGCGATATTTTTTAAGGGCACTAATACGCCACTGGCGGAAGTAATTTCAATGTGATCAAAATTTTCAAGTGCATTAGCCGTGTTAGGTGCAATGGTAACCACAAGGTCATATTCATCACTTTCCGCAGTGCGCAAATGCCCCATATCCATCCCGGCTATGGCCAACCTGACCGTTTTGGCAATTTCTGCGCTGTGCAGTCCATACAATCCGGCCTTTTGTTTGTCAATATCAATGCGCAAATCCGTGCTTTCATATTTCAAATCGTTGCGTACGTACAGACTCCCCGGCATGTCTTTAGCCAATTTTTCTATTTTGGCGCTCAACGATTTTAACGTGTCCAGATTTTGACCAATTATGCGCAATTCAATAGGCGCTGTTATCGGGGGGCCTTGCTGGAAACGTTTGACTTCTATTTTAGCACCGGGAAAGGCCGCCAAATCAACCCGCAAACTATCAGCAAAAGCCACAATTTCAGGTTCCTGAGCGTGCTTTTCAAGATAAATCATGATTTGCGAGAAATTAGAGCTGCTCTCGCGCTGAAATTCGTTGTAATAAATACGCGGATTCCCTTTGCCCACATTACTGCTGAGGCTGACCACACCCGGTTGTTGTAAAATAAATTGTTCTATACGGCGCACCAATTTGTCGGTATGGGCCAAATTACTGCCGGGCTCAGTTTCTACATCCACGGTTAAAATCGGTTTTTCGGAGGCGGGAAATAGACTGAATCCTAACTGTGGAATTAATAAAAACGATGCTCCAAAAATCAATGCTGCACTGAGTAAAGTAATTACCGGATGTTTGATACACCATTTTAATAAATGCTGATAAGGTGTATTGATATAATTTTTAAAGGCACGGAAAAAAATATTTCCTTCCTGGTGGCTGGCTTGTTCATGTCCTTTTAGAAAAATGCTGGAAAGGAATGGAATAATTGTAATAGAAACAAATAAAGAAGCCAGCACAGTTAGCATGACGGCCATTGGCATGGAGCGGATAAAATCACCCGAACCTTCCGGTAAATTCGCCAAGGGCAGAAACGCCAGAATTAACGTGGCGGTACAGCCGATGATCGCCACTAAAATATGATTGGTGGCCGAGGTCGCCGCTTGTTTAGCCGAAATGCCGCCACGCATATAACGTTCAATATTTTCCACCACTACAATGCTGTCATCAACCAATAAACCCAAAGCAATGACCATTCCTACAATACTTAATTGATTAAGGGTGTAACCAAATAAATTTAATAGAAATAAGCCGATACTTAATGATAGTGGAATGGAAATCATCACCACCAGGGAAGCTCTGGTACCTAGCGGCAATAAGGTTAACAAAACTAAAAAAATGGCGATGGCGAAATCGCGGCCTAGTCCGGATAAGCGGTTGCGCACGCCCACCTCCTGATCAAATGCTTGCTCCATAGTAATGTGAGTGGGAAGATTGGACCGGAAGGCGTTCAATTCTTGCTCAATAGCTGCGCGGGTAGAGATAATATTTTTTTTATCCTTCATCGCCGTAATTACCCACACCGCCCGACGGCCATTTTGACGGGCTATATGGTCATTATCATCTTCCGACAGATAAATGTTGGCAATTTCATGTAATTTAACAATATGCCCATTAGGCGTACTGTGGACCACCGTTTGTTTTATTTCATCGATACTTTTAAAATCAGAGGTGGTTTTTATATTGTATTTCCTACTGCCTAAATCAATATCTCCACCGGGAATGTTGAGGTTGTTGGCTTGAATGAGGCTCAGGACTTGATTTAGTCCTAACTTTAGGGTGGACATTTTTTCCAGATCAAGTTGTATTTTGACTTCTCTCCCCGGCACACCTTGTATTTTCACCCATTTTAGATCTTTTATCCGTTCAAGATTTTTTTCCAGTTTTTCCGCCTCTGCTTCCAGTTCGGCCATGGATGCTGTTTCGGAAATCAGGGCTGTTTGTAAGATGGCTACATCACTGCTTGCTGCGCGATGCACATCCAGACGTAATAAACCGTCCGGCAGGTCCGGTCTTAATTTGTTGATTTCCCGGATGACATCATTATTTTTAGTATCTACATTTACTTCATAATTAAATTCCACCAACATCACCATTAAGCCATCACGAATAGTGGTGTTAATTTTTTTTATGTCACCCAATTTATATAATTCTTCCTCGATAGGGTCTACTACTAATTCTTCCATATCAGTGGGATTGGTGCCGGGATAAATAGCTACCACTGAAAAAATGGGTGCACCAAAAGGCGGGTCTTCAGAGCGCGGCATATTTAAAAGAGAATTAATACCCAGAATTAAGGCTGCCAGGAAGATGATCAGCGTAAACTGATAATTTTTTACAAAAAATTGGTTAAAGTTCATGTGATTTGGTAATTCAAGGACTGGTGTAAATTAGTTTTTTATTAACCCGATGTAATTGCGGAACGGTATAAATGAGTCAATTTGCAACTTGTACTTTATCACCATCTTCTAAATAAATAGATCCGATGGTAACTACTTTTTCGACGCCTTCTAAACCAGATTGTACCGCTACTTTATCACCGAGTAGTTTATGAATACGGATGGGTATTTTTTTAGCCAGATTTTGTTCGTTAATGACAAAGACCTCCGCTTGTGCCCCGTCGGATCTGACCAGGGCATCAATAGGTATCACCGGTAATGACTGGGTGGATGTTACCGGAATTACTATTTTACAGATCATCCCCGCTGCAAGTGAAGGTGGAAGCTGATGTAATTTTAATTCGATATCCAATTTGCCGCTGGCGTTGGTCACCAAGGTAGATCGGTCGGTAATTATAGCCGGAAAATTTTGTCCGGGATAGGCATCGAGGGTAATTTCCGCTGGTTGATTAATTTGAATTTGTGCCCATTCGTAGTCCAATAATCCGGTGGTCACTCGCCAATCGGCTTGTTGGGTGCTCATGATGATATAAACCGGCATGCCTGGTCCAGCTATTTCGCCGCTATGCAGAACTTGTTTAATAATGCGTCCTTCAAGGGGAGAAATAACTGTGCTGTGGTCCTGATTAAATTTGGCAATAGCCAGATTATTTTTTGCCACAGCCAAAGCTGTTTCAACATTTTGTTTTTGTTCTAAAGTGGCTACACTGTCCAGAAATAAATTATTGATGCGTTGCACATCCCGTTCTGCTTTTTTTACCGCTTGTAGCGCTTGATTGACTTGAGCATTAATTTCGGTCATGATCAAGGTCGACAACACTTGTCCTTTTTTTACTTTATCACCTTCTTTAAAATAGGTGGAAGCAATGACTCCACCGGTTTTAAAAGCGGGCCTGGCTTCTGATTTATTGATGAAAGTGCCTAAGGTTTGGATGCTACCGGTGGTGCTCAGTCGTTCCACGGGTGCTAGTTTTACGGTCAGGATATTGATGGTTGCCGGTGAGGAAACTTGTTTAGGCGTTTCAATTTTTTTTTGGCATTGCCAAAAGATAAAACTGCCGAAGAAGATAAAAATGACGTACTTATTCATACGGATTATTTTGAACCATTATTTTTTATAATTTATTGAATAGGGTAGGCTGCCATATGGTAATAATATTCCGCCCACACCTGCCATACATTAAATCGTGATACATTGTATTCCAGGCGGGCGGTCGTGATTTGGTTTTGGGCATCGATTAGTTCCAAATAATTTGCTGTTCCTTCCCGGTATTTAAGTTGGACATCCCGGTAAAGCCTTTGGGCTACTTGCCAACGGGTGAAGTGTGATTCTGTTTGCGCCAATCCGGCCTGCAAATTATTAAGGCTTATTTGGACAGCCAGGGCTATCTGCTCACTGACCTGACGTTTTTTCTGTTCCTGAGCCTGGATATTGGCACGGACCTGGTCTATTTTAGATTGGTGACGGCGGTGATCGTACAGATTTAATTCCAGGTTCAAACCGAATAAGGCATAAGGTTCCCAGCCGAAATTAAAATCCTGCGATCCGACATCTAATAGCGCGCCCAGGCGGGGTTTATAAAACTGGTTTTCCCTGCGGATGCCCATCTCATATAGTTTGATGCTTTGGTCCAGCTGAGCGATTTCTTCACGTGCAGCCCCGGCAGGTAAATCAACATTGGGGAGGGTGGGTAAATGACCCGCGAGGAGCGAGGTGTCGGCACATAAAAAGAACAAATAGGCCTTGGCATTATTTTTCATACCCATGGTCTCGGCACGTTTTGCCTGGATGGCAGCTTTTTCAGCATCCAGGCGACTCAGGCTGGATGGCAAAGCCATACCCTGGCGTATCATGCTTTCGGTAGTCCGTCTCGCTTCGGAGAGCAAAGAATCGGCAGCATCGAAAATGTGTAAAGCTTCTTCAACACCTTGCCATCTGAAGTAAGCCTGCATGACTTCTTTGCTTAAGAGCCGTTTATAGGCTTTTATTTCCAGGGCCTGGAGTTGGATGGTTTCTTGTTTTACGGCCCGGTTAATGGCCAGGTCGGGGTAAAAGATGGGTTGTTGAATTCTAACCCTGGCATCGTAAAAGTTGTTTGGCAAAAATTGGATGTTTTGATTTTCCAGGGTAGGAAACTGGTTGCTTTGGGTTAAACTATTGAGCGTGTTGTGGACAGGATTTAGAAGGTCGCCAATCGGAAAAGCGATGGCGCGGCCTCCTACTGAAAGAGTATACTGAGTGCCAAAGGTGACTATAGGACCATACATGGCTTTTGCTTCCTGCAGAGCAAATTCAGCTTGCCTGAGTTGGAAATCTTTAGCCCGTAATTCGGCACTGGTGGACCAGGCTTTCCCGACCAATTCTGAAAAATCCTGTGCGCATAATGTAGTACTCAGGACGGTAAAGGCGAGGATAAAAGAACGTTGAAGGATCATAGGGTAAATTGGCTAAGTCAGTTTTTAGAATGAATAAATGAGGTGAGCATAGCATCCAAAGTTTGTTCAATGAGTGTGTTGGCTGAGTTGTTTTCCACCATCTCGAGGCGTTGGCTTTGAGCCAGATTAACCAGACCGTGAACAGTACTCCATAACATTAGGGCCAGAACCCGGGGGTTGAGGCTGGAGAGAACATAGGTCGTGATGATTTCCTGACTGGTGGCCACCAGGGTTTCGAAAAGTTGATAACCATCCCGCCATTCCGCCTGACAGCATTTCAGGTGTTTAATGGGTTGGTGGGAGTTAAACATCAGCTCGTACCAATCCGGGTTGGTTAAGCCAAAGTGGACATAATCCGCGCCGATAGTTCTTAATCTCAATAAAGGGTCGCTTATTTTTAGGTTTTCGAGCATGGATTGGGTGAGTAGTTGGAATCCCATTTGAGTCAATTCAAAAATGATTTCATCTTTATCTTTAAAGTATAAATAAATGGTGCCAGGGCTGTATTCGATGAGTGCGGCGATTTTCCGGATGGATAACTTTTCCTGACCTTCTGCAGCCATAATTTGTTTAGCGGCAAATAAAATTTGGTCTTTAAGTTCCAATTTCTCTCTTTCCTTCCGTTCTGTTATACCCATGGTTTATATTGAACAGTGCAAATATACTGAACACTGTTCATATTTGTCAATATTAAATTGTGTGGAAATTGAATTTATTTTATTGTTATATATAAAGAAATGATTATTAAATTAATAACGATTTAACATAACCAGTGTACTTCTAACCGAAGGAAACGAGCGAGGCCTTTGATTTTAATTTAATCATAAAACATATTGTATATGATTGATTAAATTTCAAAATATTATACTAAACATTGTGTATTTTAAATCTTTTAAAGAATATTTTTTAGGATACTTATAAAATATATAATGGAAATTTAATTTTGGGTAATTTTTATATGGTCATTAAAGGAGACCATACTAAATGAAACTTGGTTTTTAGTAATTTTTCTTAACATTATTGATTAAATAAACAGTTGATTATGAAACGAAAATCTCTCCTTTTTTCTTCTTTTTTTAAACTAGTCTTTGCCTTGGCAACGATGCTGTTCACCACCGAAGTGGCGATGGCGCAGATCAGTGGTAAGGTGACAGACAGTGAATCCGGTGAACCACTCATCGGGGCGTCAATTCTCATCAAGGGGACCTCCAAAGGAACAGTTACCGATGTGGATGGCACGTATTCGTTGGATGCCGCCCAAGGTGATATTTTGGAGATTTCTTACACCGGTTTTGCTACCCAAGATATCAGAGTGGGCACGGAAACAGTGATTGACATTGTGCTCAGTCCTGGTGTGGCTTTGAGCGAGGTAGTGGTTACCGGTTATGCCACGGAATCCAAGAAAGCGACGACCGGTTCGGTTTCGATCGTCAAAGCGGCAGATCTGAAAGTAGTTCCTTCCGGTAACGTTGAACAACAATTACAGGGTCGTGTGGCCGGGGTTACGGTTATTTCCAACGGTCAACCAGGCACCAGAAGTATTATCCGGGTACGTGGTTTTAACGCTTTTGGCGGTAATGCTCCGCTCTACGTAGTGGATGGAGTTCCCGTGGATAACACCGACTTCCTTTCACCTGACGACATCGAAACCGTGACGACCCTGAAAGACGCAGCAGCTGCCTCCATCTATGGGGCGCGTGCTGCAAATGGGGTGATTGTTTACACCACCAAACAAGGTTCAAAGGGGGCTAAGAAAATTAGCGTGACCTACAGCGGTGACCTGGGCTTTACTGACCCTAACGTCGCCGGGGCTCCCGAGATGCTTTCTCCGCAGGAACAAGCTGACTGGACCCATATCGCTTATAAAAACAATGCTGCTGCCACCGGTACAGAAGTAAAATATACCCATCCTCAGTTTGGAACCAGCGCCCAGGCTACTTTACCGGATTACCTGCATGCGAATGGGGCCAATGGAATAAGAGGCAACATTGACCGGGCCGCCATTGATGCCGCCAAAGCAGCAAGCCCAGAGACCGTATTTTTAATTAAACCTAATTTAGCCGGTACCAACTGGTATGATGAAATCACCCGCCTGGGCGTTTTGCACCGTCATTCACTCGGGTTTAGCGGTGGCTCTGAAAACAGCCGTTTTTATGTGGGTATGTCTTTGCAAGATCAGCAGGGAATTCTGTTAGAAAACGACTTTAAACGGTATACTTTCCGCGCCAACTCTGAGTATAACCTCACTCGTAACCTCAGAATAGGACAAAATATGCAATTCACGGCCCGCACCACCAAAGGAGGATTTGGTTCTACCGATGGTCTGGGTGGGGCTGATGATGAATCAATAGTGCTTTCGGCTTACCGGATGCCTTCTATCATCCCGGTTTATGACGAATACGGCGCTTTCGCCTCCACGCGGGCTGCAGGGTTATAACAACCCGCGTAACCCGGTTCGGACTTTGCTCACCAACGACATTAATGACCGTAACCGGGGCATCTTCTTATTTGGTAACATTTACGCCGAATTGGACCTGATCCCCAATTTAACCCTCCGCTCCAGCTTAGGCGGCCGGTATAATGCTTTCAATTTTGTAAACTATGGTTACCGTTATCTTGGTGACTCCGAACCAGAAGCCAGTAATACGTTCTCTGAAGGAGGCAATTACGGCTTAGGATGGGTGTTCTCCAATACGGCCAATTATAAACTGAAAGTGGGCAAACACGGGGTAAATATCTTAGCCGGACTTGAAGCGCTGAACACCGGTAAGGGTCGCTTTTTCAGCGGCTCCGGGATCAATCCATTCTCCACCGACCTCAACTTTGTGACGTTGAACGCCGTACAAAGCCCGGTAGTGAGCAGTGGTACCTTCAATGGGGTTAATTTCTACTCCTTATTCGGCAAACTGGATTATAACTTTAACGAAAAATACTATGTCACCGCCCTGGTGCGCCGTGACGGCTCTTCGCGGTTTGGTCCCAACTCCCGTTATGGGGTGTTCCCGGCCTTTTCGGCTGCCTGGCGGATCACCAGTGAAAAATTCATGCAAGGCGTGGACCTGATCGATGACTTAAAACTGCGCGTGGGATGGGGGCAAATGGGTAACTCCAATAACGTAGACCCCGCCAACCAATTCTCTTTATATGGTTCTAACCGCGGATCTACTTTCTATCCAATCAACGGACAGAACAGTGGTGCGGATGAAGGCTTTGCCCGCACACGGATCGGTAACCCGGATGCCAAGTGGGAAACCACCACCAACTCCAATATCGGCTTTGACATTTCCATCCTGAACAACCGTCTGGAAATGAACGTGGACTTCTGGAATAAAGACACCGAGGACTTGTTGTTCAGTGTTCCGGTAGCTGGGGTCATCGGTAACTTCGCGTCCGCTCCGGCCGTAAATATTGCTTCCATGAACAACCGTGGGGTAGATATTCAATTAATTAATCGCGGTAAATTTGGACGTAACTGGAATTATGAAATTGCCTGGAACCATTCTTTCCTGAAAAACGAAATTACCTTCATTGCTCCCGGACAGGAATTTTTCGGTGGCTCCGGTTACCGTGGTATTAATCCGATCCGAAACGCTGTAGGACAATCGTTGTCTTCATTTTTTGGCTATAATGTGATTGGTTATTTCAAAGATGCTGCTGATGTGTCCAGTTCACCGGCACAATCCGGTGCAGGCGTAGGTCGCTTTAAGTACGAAGATGTCAACGGCGACGGTAAAATTACTCCGGATGACCGTACCTTTATTGGCAGTCCGGTTCCTGATTATTCCGGAGGTTTAAACATTGATGTCAGTTATAAAAACTTTACCGTTGGTGCTTACGCGTATATTCAATTGGGCAACGAAATTTTTAACATGTCCAAATGGTTTACCGATTTCCACGGGACTTTTGAAGGATCAGGGAAAGGTGTGCGCGCCAAAGAATCCTGGACGCCTGCCCTAGGTGATAACGCCAAAGTGCCCATCTGGGAAAGTGCTTCTAACATCTCTACCAGCGGCGCTGAAAATTCCTGGTATGTGGAAAACGGGTCTTATGCCCGTTTGTCGAACATCCGGGTGGCTTATGATCTGAGCGAAAGACTCATTCGTCCTATGGGCATCTCCAGAGTGCGTTTAGGACTGGTAGCCAGCAATATCTTCACCATTACCAAATATGAAGGCCTTGACCCTCAGGTGGGTGGTGACGTGGATACTAACTTTGGTATTGATGTCGGAAACTATCCAATGACCAGAGGGTTTAATTTTACCTTGACACTTGGCTTTTAATTGATTATATTTGGAAAATTTTTTATAATACCACATAATAAATTTATTTCAATGAATATTCTAACCAATTTTCGCAGGATATTCCTCATTGCCGGAACTATAGCTATCGCGGCAGTTTCCTGCAAAGATGATTTTCTCAACGTATCTCCTACCGGGTCTTTAGCCAATGAAACCCTGGCCAATAAAAACGGTGTGGAAGGTGCGTTGATTGGTACTTATACTGCCGTTAGGGGTATATTTGGTAACCGTTTTGAAGGACCAAACCATTGGGTAACCGGCGCCATTCTGGGTGGGGATGCCAATAAAGGCACTGACCCTGGTGATTATTCTACGATTAACCCGATTCAACGTTATGAAACAGACCCGACCAACGGTGATATCAATTCACTGTGGAGAGGCCGTTTTGAAGGGGTAAGCCGGGCCAACGCCGTTTTGCGCTTGTTAACTCAAGCCACCGATATTTCGGCAGCGGATCAGAAACGCATCTCTGGTGAAGCGCGTTTCCTGAGAGGACATTTTTATTTCGACCTGAAAAAACATTTTAATAGTCTTCCTTACATTGATGAAACGCAGGATTATGGCACTGGAATAGAAAAAATACCTAATACGCCTGACATCTGGGATGAAATCGAAGCAGACCTGAAATATGCCTACGATAATCTTCCTGAAACTCAAAGCCAGGCCGGCCGGGTGAATAAATGGGCTGCCGGAGCCATGTTAGCCAAAGCATATTTATATCAAAAGAAATTTGCTGAGGCCAGAGCGTTGTTTGATGCCGTGATTGCCAACGGTAAAACTACCAATGGTAAAAAATACGGGTTGGTTTCTTCCTACTCTCAAATTTATAATGCTGAGAACGATAACCATGAAGAGTCCGTATTTGCAGCACAATCAGCTAACAATACCGGTAGTACAAACAACGCTAACGGGTTTGATGACCTGAACTATCCTTACAATACCGGACAGGATGGCCCGGGTAACTGCTGCGGTTTTTTTCAGCCGAGTTTTGAGTTGGTCAACGCGTTCCGGGTTGATGCTAACGGGCTACCTCTGTTAGATGGTTCTTACAATAGTGATGCTAATGCCGTAAAACACGACTATGGCGTTGAGTCCAGCCAGGCATTTTCTCCTGACGCTGGCTCCTTGGATCCCAGATTAGACCATTCGGTCGGTCGCCGGGGCATCCCTTACCTGGACTGGATTGCCCACCCGGGTAAAAACTGGATCCGCAACCAGGCCTATGCCGGTCCTTATTCTCCTAAAAAGTATGTCTATTACCGTACACAAGAGAATAAATTGACTGACGGTAGTTCCTGGACCCGCGGTTATGCCGTTATGAATTACACCATCATCCGTTTTGCAGATGTATTATTAATGGCGGCTGAATGTGAAGTGGAAGCAGGAAGTTTGGAAAAAGCCAGAGAATATGTCAATCAAGTGAGGGCCAGAGCAGCTAATCCGGCCACCTGGGTGAAAAATCCTGATGGTTCGAATGCTGCAAATTATATTATTGGTTTATACAATACACCTT
The DNA here is from genome assembly GCA_041917975.1 of Saprospiraceae bacterium. Classification (GTDB taxonomy): domain Bacteria; phylum Bacteroidota; class Bacteroidia; order Chitinophagales; family Saprospiraceae; genus JAYRWN01. The sequence continues at coordinate 12,320 of JAYRWN010000386.1, forward strand.
GGACGGATAAAGAAGCTGCCCGCACCGCAGTACGCTTCGAGCGGAAGTTAGAATTATCCGGTGAAGGCCATCGTTTCTTTGATTTGGTCCGCTGGGGTATTGCTAAGCCGGTTTTGGATGCTTATCTTACGCACGAAGCCAAATATTTAACCACCATGTTTGGCGGAGCAAAATTCACTTCCGGTAAAACCGAGTATTTACCGATTCCGCAAGCTCAAATTGATATTCAGGGTAAAGATGTGTTAACTCAGAATCCTGGCTATTAATCGTTCGATTAATCCTTTATCTTAAATAAAACGAAAAGGGTAAGCAAGCCATTGTTTACCCTTTTTTCATTTTATTAACCAATAAGCTTCTATTTTGTGGTTATGATCTACCGTATTGGTTTGTGTGTGATTACCGGCTGGTTAGTGTCTTGCCATCAGGAACAAAAATCCTTATTTACCCTAATAACTCCAGAATCCTCCGGCATTAATTTTAATAACCAAATTACCGAATACGATACCTTCAATATTTTTGATACCGAATTTATTTATAATGGCGGCGGCGTGGCTATAGGTGATCTAAATGGAGATCAATTAGCAGATGTTTTTTTTACTGGTAATCAGGTGGATAATAAATTATACCTTAATGGCGGATCATTTTCATTTAAAGATATCACGCAAGAATCGGGATTACAAAAACCTTCCGGACAGTGGTCCTCGGGAATTAATTTGGTGGATATAAATAATGATGGACGACTGGATATTTATATCTGTAACACGATGTTACCAGACGCAGCCAGCCGGGCTAATTTTTTATATATCAATCAGGGCAATAATTCCGCCGGAATTCCGCAATTTATAAATCAGGCCGAATCCTATGGATTAGCTGATACTACACATTCTTCTAATGCTCAGTTTTTTGATTACGATCGCGATGGAGATCTGGATGTTTTTATTGCTGTGAATGTTATGGACACGGATTATCCGAATGCCTATAAAACTAAAACGGTGGATGGATCTTCGCCCAACTGTGACCGTTTGTATCGTCAAGACCAGCACCCTGACTGGCGTCATTCCAGATTTGTTGATGTTTCATTGGCCGCAGGACTGGTTCACGATGGTTACAGTCACAGTTCATTAATTATGGATTTTAATGCGGATGGGTGGCCGGATATTTATGTAGCTAATGATTACGTAACGAATGATTTGATTTATATAAATCAAAAAAACGGCACTTTTAAAAATGAAGTGGGAAACATATTTAAACATCAGGCGGCATCAGCAATGGGGAGTGACGCCGGTGATCTCAACAATGACGGTCTTCTGGATGTCTTTACCACTGAAATGATGCCTTATTATAACAAACGAAAAAAATTATTTCTCAACGCCAATAATTATAATAATTATATAAATAATGAACGTTATGGCTATGACTATCAATACCCCCGGAATACGCTGCAATTAAATCTCGGGCTTAATCAGGAAACCGGTTGGCCAAGGTTTGGTGATGTGGCGTTTATGACCGGAACGCAGGAAACCGAATGGAGTTGGACCCCACTTATCCAGGATTTTGATCACAATGGATGGAACGATTTATTTGTGACCAATGGGTTTCCCAGAGACGTCACCGACCACGATTTTGGAGCCTACCGCAGTACCGTAAGTTATCTCGTACCGGAATTGGAATTACAAGCGGAAGTGCCGCAGATCAAGACACCCAAATTTATTTTCAGTAATTCCGGCAACTTGGTTTTTAACGATGTCTCTTACGAGTGGGGTGTGGCAAAACCTGCTTTTTCAAATGGCTCCGCCTGGGGCGATTTGGATGGCGACGGTGACCTGGATTTAATAGTGAATAATATCAATGATCCGGCATTCATTTTTAAAAATGAACTGATGGAGCAGGCGAGTGGCGCAGCCAATTATATCCGGTTGGTTCCAGATTCTTCGGTGCCCGGTGCAGATATTTTTGGGTTGCAAGCGGTAATTTATTATGAACATGGCCAACAACAAAGCCAGCAAATAATCAGTGGTCGCGGCTATTTGTCTTGCAGCGAATATTTTTTACATTTTGGGTTAGGCGCTCACCTGACGGTAGATTCGGTAAGATTGATTTGGCCGGATCATCAGGAACAAATAATTATTAATCCACCCATTAACCGAATAACTCTCATTAAAAAAGAACACGCCAGACCATCGGAAAAGAAAATTATAGCGGAGAGGATAAAAAAAATCCGGTCAAGTTCTATTGGTCTGGATTTTATACATCGCGATTCAAATTTTATTGATTTTAATTTTCAGCGCACCTTACCTCATAAATATTCTGAGTTTGGGCCTTCTGTTGCCGTCGGGGATGTAAATGGTGATGGTCTGGATGATATGTATGTTAGTGGCAGCGCCTATTACCCAGGCTGTTGGTTTTGGCAGAAACATAATGGCACCTTCAGCAAAAATTATCTGTCCTATAAATTGGATAACAAAGCTTTAGGTGAAGAAATTGGAACGCTTTTATTCGATGCGGATAACGATGGGGACCTGGACCTATATCTGGTACACGGGGGTAATCATGCGCCTCCCGGGCATGAAGTTTACCGGCATGTGTTGGCCATTAATGA
>JAYRWN010000387.1:0-16526 GCA_041917975.1 Saprospiraceae bacterium
CAGGAAAAAATGATCACCAGGACTTTCGCCACTGAAAAATCGGATAATTGGTAAAATTTACCATCTGTACCAGGCAAGTTAAAATCCGGGGCTGAAGAGCCAATGGGCAACACAGGTACTGGCTGCTCGGTCACCGGCTGGGGTGAGGGGGAGAAAGCGACAGCTACGACTGAGGCATCATTCGCAGATTGTGCGCCGGAGGAGGGACCGGATTGACAATGCACCAACATTAAAGAAAAGGCGGCTACTATAACATAGAACGAAAAAAACCTGCGCATACCGAACCGGTTTAAGGATGATTAGATCAGTACAATATAAAAGAACAAGTTAAGGATTATTCCAAATTACGGCCGGGAAAAAGAGAACCCCTGCGAGGTTGGGACGGGCAGGCCTGCTGGCCAGGCATGATCCTGGCAGAGGAAAGTTGGTTAAAGAGTGGGGTCAGGATGATGCACCGCTGGCTTGGAGCCTTCAAGGAACCGAAAAAAAAATTGGCCAGTTTTTTAAAAATCTGGCGTTTTTTTGATTTTAAAAATGTGCCAGATTTTACTACCGTTTATTACATCAGTTATAAAACAACCAGACAAATCCTTATTCAATTAGTAGCATAAAATGATGCAGCTATTTCTAATGCTGCAGACCTTTTATGATCTAGCAGTTATCACCGTTCAATCCACACCAACGCCTGCCCTGCACGATGATTTGTTTTCAAAAAGCACCAGTAATATCCGGCGGTGAGTGTCTGGGGTAACACGATGATGTCCTGTTGATATGGCCCCGGCAGGTTTTTTTTGAGCAGCAGGCGACCCAAAACATCTACCAGCGTAAACTCTAATGGTTCACTCAAAGGCTCAGGCCATTGCAGTGTGATGTGATGGTGGGCTGGATTGGGAAAAACCCGGAAATCCAAGTTCTGCCGAAGATTCTTGATGCTTACTGTGGATTCATTGAGGGCAAAAGCCAGATCCCAGCGCAAGTCGGGAATAGAAATGATCAGTGTATCGCTGCTGGTGGTCACGGATTGGCTGGAAATGCTCACGCCTGTCAGGGTGTTAAACCACTCCAGGGTGTATGTACCCGCTTTCAAGCCCTCGAGGATCAAGTGGGCATTTCTGACGGCCGGAGGCATGCCCTGGGTGCGCAAATAGTCGTGGTTATACAAGGTATTTAAGATCCATCCGGACGCTTTGGTTCTGGCTTCATTCTTTAGTACATAAGCATCCACCTGCGAGCCTAATTTGGTAAACGTATAATTACGGATGGTTATCCAGTCGGTGCCGGTATTGTCCACCAGAAGGCGATGTTTTCCTGCAGGGATAGTTAGGGTATATTTTTGATTAGTTTGACCGGTCTGATCCAACACCTTTACCCCATCCAGCCAGAAAGCGATGCGGGACGCCTGCCCGGTCTCACCGCCGGTTTGTACCGTCATTTGGATGCTTTCCCTTAAGTCCAACTCGAACGTTGGAGGCCGCCGGAATTGGGTATTCCATATGGATCCATATAAATATTGTCCCAGCCGGGCATCGGCAGGAATCACCTGGCCATTGGAGGTGATGCGGATCAGCGTATCACCCAAACCAGCCCAGCCTAAGGAGGGATTAATGACCAAATCGCCGGCTGCTCCCTGGATAAAAACATCCGCCGGCGTAAAATCCGCTTCGATCAATTCCGGAGCCAGACGGCCGAGCCCATCGAAATGGTAATACAGGTTGTTTGGGGCGATGTAACTGTCCCACCACCAGGTCATTCCCGCACCAAAAGCGCCGGCAAACAGCGACGCCCACAGACTGTTGTGGACATGTATACCCTGGCGGTCCGTAGTGGTCAGGTCCACACCGCTGGTGGTGATGCCAAATTCACCATTGATGGTGGGTTTATGGTATTCCTGGGCATAGGTTTTTACACCACGGGCCAGTGTCCTTTCTAGATTGGAGATGCCCAGATAATAATGCGTTTGCGTAAAGTCCATGCTGGCATCCTGCCATAAAGCAGGGTCGAAATGATCCTGAGCGTAGCTGGTGCTGATCAAATGCTGATAAGGATCGATGCTGCGGATGAAGTCGGCCATGCGGATATGCCAGGCGGCCACATCGCCTTTTCGGTTTTCGAATTGATCCGTCAAATCTACTTCATTGAAGAGTTCCCAGGCTGCGATGCAGCATTGGTGTCCCCAGCGCGCCACGGCATAGCGGTAGCGGTTACGGGTATGCGCCTGGGCACTGGCGTCGGTAAAAAAATCCCAGGTGTTAACGCAGGGTCCGCCATTGCTTTGATTATAAGGGCTTTCTGACCAGTTGGGGTTAACCTGAGTAGACACTTGTCCATGGTGTTGCAGCGCCCACATCACATATAAGCCCTGTTGCTCTGAAAATTCAAATAATCGATCCAGATAAAACGCATTGGCCTGATGATAATTACGCAATCCGGCATAACCATTCCCCGGACGCCATTCTAATCCTAAACCCCAATGGCATTGCCATAAGCGGTAAAAATTGCCCTGATTTTGTTTTAAATCACCTAGCCACTTCCGGTAATCCAGGTAGGGATTGGACTGATGCCAGCCCACATTTTCCCCTACCGCCAGAAATAATTCACTGTTATCAAAACCGATGTAGCGGTTGTTGAGCTTCTTGAGATAACCATTTAGGTCCTGACTGGCTGTGGTGACAAACTCCTGGACCTGACTTTTCGTTTCTCCCTGCCGATCTTTAATCGTGACCCAATAACGCCATGCTCCTGGTGTGCCCGGTGCAAAACGCAGCCTAAATGATCCATTGCCGGAGGGAGTCAAGCCACCGGAGTTTTCATTCAGCGTATAATCAAGCATAAAAAAACCATCCACACCGATGGTGTCATTATCCGGACTGATAAACCAGCCTTTGGGGTGCACCTGATCATAATCATAAGGGTTGCTAAACTGTGCAGTTAGAACAATGATTAGTTCTAGTTTTTGATATTGCACCACCTGTGGTTTATGGCCGCTGAGGTGGTGAATAATCGGCTGGGAAAATAAAGCGGTGCCTGTAAATACCAGGATGACATAGCAGAAGACTCGTGGTGCTAACTGTTGATACTTTTTCATAATTGTACAGCAAGGACCCTTAATTTATACTTTTTTTTAATGATCATCGCCTTTTAAAGTTAGTCATGATTTTAATCAACGTTTATTTACGTTTTTCCTATTCCGATATTTCTGACACTTGTTTACTTTACGCTTTATATCTAAGCATAACCTTATGGATGAAAGCGCTTTTATGACCAGCAGACTTCGAGTTATTAAGACCGTTTTGGTGGGATTCATGGTGCCATTGTATCTGGTAGCCCAGCCAATTGATAAACACGCGGATGATCAGACCACTGCTTTATTCAATAACTTGCGCAAACTGGCCGGCCAGAAGTTGATGCTGGGCCATCAGGATGGACTGGCTTATGGGGTGCTTTGGAAAAAAGGAAAAAACCGCAGTGACATCAAAGATGTCTGCGGTGATTATCCGGCTGTTCTCGGTTGGGATTTGGGTTATTTATCCAAAAAAAGAACTTACAATATCGATACGGTCAGTTTTAAATCCATGCGCAAATGGATGCAATTTATTTATGAACGGGGTGGAGTAAACACCTTGAGTTGGCACATGCATAATCTGGGCTCCGGCGGTGATTCCTGGGATATTACTCCGGCGGTCAAGGATATCTTGCCCGGCGGTAAAAATCATCACCTGTTGGTGGAACAATTGGATTTATTTGCCTGGTATTTAGGGAAGATAAAAGTCGACGGACGACCCATTCCAATTATTTTCCGCCCCTGGCACGAAAATAACGGTGGATGGTTTTGGTGGGGCAGTAAAAGCTGCACACCGGAAGAATATATACGGCTGTGGCAATTTACCGTGACCTATTTACGCGATATCCGGGGCCTGCATAATTTGTTGTATTGTTATTCGCCCAGTGAATTTAATACCCTGGAAGAAATGCTGGTGCGTTATCCCGGCGATGATTATGTAGATATTTTAGGTATTGATTTCTATTACCGCGGCACCGACATGGCCGTCAATCGCCGCAGTTTGTTAAACCGCATCAACCTGCAAGCGCAATATGCTCTGCCGCGAGGAAAAATTGCCACACTGAGTGAAGTGGGTTACGAAACGATCCCCCTGAAAGACTGGTGGACCGGAACTTTCCTGGAAAATGTTTTAAGTGCTTTTCCTGCCGGGCAATTATCGTATGCCTTGTTTTGGCGCAACGCCCGCACTAATCATCATTATGCCCCATTCCCGGGGCATGCCAGCGCGGATGATTTTGTGGATTTTATTGAAAATGATTATATTTTGACTCTGAAAGATTTACCGCGACTTTATTCGTCGCAAACTAATACTGACCTAAAAAAATAAATTAAACTCTTTCTTATGACCTCAACTCACCTGCAACAGGTCCGGAAACTCCTGCAAGATCAAGAGGATCTACTCGTCCGGCCCAATGAACCACAATCCAGGAACAACGGCATTTTTCAACGCTGGAAATATCCGGTGATTACTGCCGAACATGTGCCGGTATCCTGGAGGTATGATTTTTATGAACAGACCAATCCATATTTGATGGAACGGTTGGGGATCAACAGCACCTTTAATGCCGGCGCCATTTTATGGCAGGGCAAATACCTGGTGGTGGTGCGCGTAGAAGGGTGGGATCGTAAAAGTTTTTTTGCTATTGCTGAAAGTCCAAATGGGATTGACCAATTTAGGTTTTGGGAGCGCCCGGTCGTTATACCGGAAACGGATGACCCTGACACGAATGTCTACGATATGCGGTTGACGGCTCATGACGATGGCTGGATCTACGGTATTTTTTGCAGCGAACGTAAGGACCGGAGCCGGCCACTCGACACCACGGCTGCAAAAGCTAAAGCCGGGATAGTGCGTTCCCGAGATTTGATTCAATGGGAGAGATTACCGGATCTGATTACTTATTCTGGCCAACAACGCAATGTGGTCCTTCATCCTGAATTTGTGCAGGGCAAATATGCGCTGTATACGCGTCCTCAGGATGGTTTCATCGAAGTGGGCAGCGGTGGCGGCATTGGTTGGGGTTTGAGCGATTCCATGGAGCCGTCGGAAGTAAAAGAAGAGATCATCATCGATACTAAAATTTATCACACCATCAAAGAAGTTAAAAACGGCCAGGGCCCTGCTCCTATCCGTACAATGGACGGCTGGCTGCATCTGGGCCATGGCGTGCGCAATACCGCCGCAGGATTGCGTTATGTGTTATACTTATTTATGACTGATTTGTATCAACCCTGGCGAGTGACCCATTTGCCGGGCGGTTATTTTATCGCGCCGGAAGGTGATGAAAGAGTAGGCGATGTCTCGAATGTAGTCTTTAGTAACGGTTGGATCCGAAACGAACAGGATGAAGTATTTATTTATTACGGTTCGTCCGACACCAGATTACATGTTGCAACGACTACGGTAGCGCACTTACTGGATTATGTAAAAAATACTCCGGCGGATGGTTATCGTTCCACAGTCAGTGTGCAACAAAGAATTGAGCTTATTGAACGCAATCGCAGCATCCTGCAAAATATATAATCCGATGATCGCTGCCCCCGAAGGTCTCAAAGAATTAAAAGTAAAAGCCTCAGCCGAATTAGTGCATATTCTGGATTGGTGGTCTTATCGGATGATTGATTTAGAGCAGGGTGGTTTTTTGGGGCGCATAGATGGCCACGGAATTCCCATCCTGCAAGCACCGAAAGGTGTCATCCTTAACGCGCGCATACTCTGGACTTTTTCGGCAGCTGCCAGAGTTTATCCGGACCGTAAATTTTATATTCATCTGGCCGAACGGGCGCGTGAGTATTTTCGGAAGAATTTTTTTGACGGACAGCACGGCGGTGTGTATTGGATGCTGGATGCAGCCGGGAGTCCTCTCGAAACGAAAAAACAAATTTATGCTCAGGCCTTTGCCATGTATGCCCTGACGGAGAATTATTTGTTGACCCGGGATGCACAAATTTTAGAGCAGTCTTATGAATTTTTTCTGGAAATAGAAAAGCACAGCCGGGATCGTGAGAAAGGCGGTTATTTGGAGGCCTTTGCCAGAGATTGGAGTGCTTTGCCGGATGTGCGTCTCAGCGAAAAAGACACCCAGGCTGCCAAAACAATGAATACCCACTTGCATATTTTGGAGGCCTATACCAATTTATTTCGGTCCCGGCCAAAAGATGATGTCGGAGATGCTTTGTACAAACTAATCCGCCTGTTTTTAGATAAATTTATTGCTGCGGAAAGTGGTCACCTGCATTTATTTTTTGATGAGGATTGGCAATTGAAGTCCCACGAAATATCTTTTGGGCACGACATTGAAACATCCTGGTTATTGGTAGAAGCCGCCGAGGTCCTCCACGACGAGACCCTGTTAGTAAAAGTGCAAGAAAAGGCATTAGCCATGGCTGAAGCTACTTTACCGGCCTACGATGAAGATGGTGGTATTTTTAATAGTGCCGGCCCATTAGGCATAATTGACCGGGCTAAAGAATGGTGGCCCCAGATCGAAGCGGTGATCGGTTTTGTCAATGCCTGGCAAATGTCAGGAGAACCGACTTATCTGCAAGCCGCGATGCAATCGTGGCATTTTATCGAAACTAAATTGATAGACCGGGAACATGGTGAATGGTATTGGGGCCTGGATGCGCAAGGAGCGCCAGCTTTATATCAGGATAAAGCCGGGCCATGGAAATGTCCCTATCACAATGGCCGGGGTTGTCTGGAGATCATCCGCCGACTTTAATGGGTGAGAGTTAAGTGTGAAGGACTAAGGCTTAGAACAATTACTCTCTACAGGTTCATAAGAAAGTAAGGGACAAACACTGATGAAAACAGACGGCTCAGGCTAAGTTTATCAGCTCCGTCAGCGCAAATCATTTTATCTTGAGGGAAATTTTTGTCACATGGTTCGAGTTTTTCTCTGCTTTACGATATGCTGTTTCACTATGGTGCTTACGGCCCAAACTACCCGCTTGTTAAGACAGCCGGATATCAGCCGGTCGCAGATAGTCTTTGCCTATGCCAATGATCTTTGGCTGGTGGCCAGCCAGGGCGGAGAAGCACGCCGGCTTACCAGTTTTCAGGGCAGTGAGAGTAACCCACATTTTTCACCGGACGGCCAGTGGATTGCTTTTAGTGGTGAATACGGTGGGAATGTCGATGTGTATGTGGTGCCGGTGAGTGGTGGAGAACCTCGCCGCCTGACCTGGCATCCCGGCTCGGATGACGTCTGCGGGTGGAGTCCTGAAGGTAAAATTATTTTTAAATCCGGGCGAACCGGCGCTCCTGCCGGTACAGGCAAATTATGGAGTATAGGTCTGCAGGAGGGCCTGCCTAAAGCATTGCCGATGCCGCGAGCCTACCGCGGGGATTATAGTCCGGATGGAAAATATTATGCTTACGAAATGGTGGAACCCTGGGATGAAGAATGGCGCAATTACCGCGGTGGTCAAAACCGACCCATATGGATTTTAGATTTAAAAACTTTTGATCTGACTACCATCCCCTGGAACAATAGTCATGATGCGCAGCCGCATTGGCTGGACCAAACCGTCTATTTTCTATCAGATCGCAACCTGGCCATGAACTTATACAGCTTTTCCATCGTCACTAAAGAGGTGAAACAACTCACCTTTTTCAGCGAATATGACATAAAAACCTTGGGTACCGGCGATGGTGTGCTGATCTTTGAATATGGCGGGGATTTATATCACTTTAATCCTCAGACGCAGAAAAGTGCTAAATTATCTATCGCTATCAAAGCGGATTTTCCCTGGTTAATGCCCAGTTGGAAAGAGGGCAGCAGTTGGATGACTAAAGGGTCTTTATCGCCGGGTGGTAAGAGAGCATTATTTGAAGCGCGGGGAGAAATTATCACCGTACCCCTGGAGAAAGGCCAGGCTCGCAATCTCACCAATAGTGCCGGAGCCCGGGATCATGACCCGGTTTGGTCTCCCGACGGAAAATACATCGCTTGGTTTTCTGACGCTTCCGGCGAATACAGTTTGATGATTGGCGAGCAAAATGGTCTCAGCAAACCCCGGGAGATAAAAATTTCACGACCCACCTATTTTTATGGTCCGGCTTGGTCACCTGATGGTACTTACATCGCGTATACGGACCATATTCAACGGTTATGGCTGGTAGACGTAGCCAGCGGTAAAATCACCAAAATCGATGAAGAACCATACCTCCACCCTGAACGCTCCATTGATCCGGTGTGGTCAGGTGATTCCCGCTACCTGGCCTATGCCAAGCGTTTAAATAATCTGTACCGGGTGATCATGGTCTACGATATTAAGACGGCTAAGACCATGCAATTAACCGATGGCCTGTCCGATGCCTTGGCACCCGCCTGGGATCAAAGTGGTAAATACTTATATTTTCTGGCTAGCACCAATCTGGCTTTAGCCTCAGGGTGGTTAGATATGAGCTCCATTGAACGACCCATCAGGAGGTCAGCCTATTTAATTGTACTTAATAAAACGGAGCCTTCGCCTTTTTTACCGGAAAGTGATGAAGAAGCAGAAACAAACGCAAAAAAAGATTCAATAGCCACGACAGCACCCAAAGATTCCGTCATGTCCATTGATTTAACCGGCATCAGCCAACGCATTTTGGCTATTGATCTGCCCGCCAGAAATTACACCGGTTTAAAGGCCGGTGAAGCAGGCGAAATATTTATTGCTGAAAATATTGAAAATCAACCGGAACGCCGCTTGCATAAATACACTTTAAAAGATCGCAAAGCTCAGACTTTCCTGGAGTCGGTTCAAGAATATAATTTGTCTAAAGATGGTAAAAAAGTACTCTACCGCAGTGGGGGCACCTGGCATGCGGTCGATGCGGCTGCAAAACCGGCGGCTGGAGACGGACAATTAAAAAATACCGCCATTCAAATAAAAATGGATCCCCGGGCGGAGTGGAGACAAATTTTCCGCGAAGCCTGGCGTTATCAGCGTGACTTTTTGTATGTGGATAACGTCCACGGGGCGGACTGGAACAAAGTTTATAGTATGTACGAGCCCTTGTTGGCTCATGTGGCTCATCGCAATGACCTGAATTACCTTTTGGATATTTTGGGTGGAGAAGTTTCCATCGGGCACTCTTTTGTGGCCGGAGGTGATCATCCCGAGGTAAAACGAAATAATGTGGGCCTGTTGGGCGCTGACCTTGAAGAAGTAAACAAACGTTATCGACTGAAAAAAATTTATGCCGGGGAAAATTGGAACCCCAAATTAAGAGCGCCTCTCAGCGCACCGGGAGTAGATGCACGGGAAGGCGATTATCTGCTGGCCATCAACGGACAGGAAGTGGCACCGCCGGTTAACCCCTTCAGTTTGTTGGAAAATAAAGCGGATCAACAGGTGGTTCTGACTCTTAGCGTCACGCCGGATGGTCGTGATAAACGGCAGGTAACGGTTGTGCCTGTAGCCTATGAAGGTGGTTTGCGCACTATGGCTTGGGTGGAGGACAACCGACGCAAAGTAGACGCCTTATCCGGTGGTAAGCTGGCTTACGTCTGGCTTCCTAACACCGCCGAGGAAGGGTATGAATATTTTAACCGCTACTATTTTGCCCAACAGGATAAGGAAGGGGTGGTCCTGGATGAACGTTTTAATGGGGGAGGATACATCGCCGATTATTTTGTGGATATCCTTAACCGCAGATTGCGCGGCTATTTTAATAATGTCGCCGGGACCAGACGTCCCTGGACCGAGCCACTGGCGGGCATTCTGGGACCCAAAGTACTGGTAGTGAATGAAATGGCCGGTTCGGGGGGAGATATGTTACCATATTTATTTCGCCATATGAACATTGGTCCGTTGGTAGGTACCAAGACCTGGGGAGGGTTGGTCGGTATTTGGGACACGCCTGAGCTGATCGACGGTGGATTTATGACCGCGCCGCGGGGAGGATTTTTTGATCTCAATGGCCAGTGGGATGTGGAAAATGTGGGCATAGCTCCGGATATAGAAGTCGAAATGACCCCGAAAGAAGTTATTGCTGGCAAAGATCCGCAATTGGAAAGGGCGGTGGAAGAAGCACTAAAATTATTACAAAAATCTCCCGTCAAACTACAGAAAGAGCCAGCTCCACCAGTGCGGGTTGTGAGGCCTAAACAATAACAATCATGATGAAGTAGGAAAATTGATTTTGTTATCCAAAAATGCACTCGGTAACTTGGGATAATTATTGCAATTCATAACTATACCTATCGACAGATAAAATTAATATTCAATTAACATGTAGGTGTGGGAGTACTTGAGTATTTGGTTGTTTCCCTGCGTTTTTTAAGTTATCTTTGCGGCGAGTATTTAACGGTCTTATGTCTTTAACAAATCTCACCCCTATGATGGAGACCTCCGATTTATCGGAGACCATTCGTTTTTATGAAAATATTTTGGGGTTCACTTTAGACAATTATTCAGAAGAGCTGGGTTGGGCCCACGTTAGTTTGGGAGAAGTAAGTCTGATGTTTACCCGCCATAATGAACAGCGCGGTTTTACCAGCCCGGTGATGAGTGGCTCATTTTACATCATTACACCCGATGTTGAGTATTGGTGGAACAAGGTGCGTGAAGTAGCCCAGGTCGCTTATCCATTAGAAAAATTTGATTACGGCATGCTGGAATTTGCCATTTATGACAACAATGGGTACCTGCTGCAATTCGCCCAAAGCCTCTATCCGGAGTCCAAATAAATGTTACCTCGGCCCCGTGCCCTCAGCCACTCGTAACCAACCGGATGGCTCCAGCTGCTAATAGACCTTCAAATAAATAGCCGCTCCTCCATGTTGGAAAATTTTATCATCCTTAATCCGGTCAATGTTGATCCCGGTGATGGTTATGACTTGTCCGGTGGGTTTGATACCTAACCACACACCCTGATGAGTACCTGTCATTGTGTAAAGTGTAACCACAGTGTCCTTTCCAGCCAGTTGATTATCAATGTTTAAATGTAAGTCCTGATAGGTTTGGCGAACACCGCGAATATGTTCGATGGCCCCGGCCAAAACAAATCGGTAAATTTCTCCCTGATAAAATTTCCCGGCAAGTCCTGATGAATGTAATTATACATAAGCGTGATATCTAGGTTATTAATTACCCGTTCTATATAATTTTAACCAGGGTTTTTATTTCTTAACAATATTGAGTCTGTACCCAGGTGATATTAATTGCTTAATTTTATTAAAATTCGCAGAATTATTCCGACCAGTTATGCAAAAATATGTTCTCTTTGGTTTGTTGATTTTAGGGATGGCTTGTCACACGGATCGTCCTCAAACTTCAAGTATCCAGTCTCAGTTCCATACACTTATAGATCAATTTCCCAGTTCCCGCGGCTGGGGCCAAACCGCCGGCACAGCTACATTAGACAGCAATTATTTTTTTAATCAACTAGCCCAAACTCAAGACCTGCTGCAACAACTGCTTGCTGTGGATACGGCACTATTGAATGATGAGGATAAGATTGACTGGCGCTTCGCCCGCAGCCTATTATACGGAAGGGTCATTGACCAATCCCTGATCCAAAATTGGCGCAAAGATCCCCGCGAATATCTGACGCTGCGGGGAATAGGGAGTGTCCTGGGAAGACCCGGAGAGCTGGAGCCGAAAATAACCGAATTAAAAAAAATGTTAGCCATCGTACCGCAACAATTAAAAAATGCCCAGGCACAACTAGCCGTTTATGTGCCCAGGTTTCAGGAACTGGGACTTTTTATGGCTGAAAATGGCCGGATTTTATTTACCGAAGAAATTCCGGCTTTCGTGACGGAGCATAAAATCAGCGATAACGAATTGGAGACCCTAATCGACAACAGTAAACATGCCCTGGAAGGATTTATTGTTTTCTTAAAAAATGAACTGCCACAAAGACCAAGCGGTACCTATGCTATTGGCCAGGCGTCTTACGATCGAATGTTAAAAGAAGAGTTTTTATTGCCGTATGATCACCAAGCGCTGTGGGATTTCGGATGGCAGGAATTTAATCGCACAGTGGATGAATTGACAGCGCTGGCGAAACAAATCGATCCATCCAAATCCTGGCAAGACTTAGCGCAGGAAATCAAACAGGAATACCCGCGCCCTGATTCCATGATTGCGGCCCATCAATATTGGGTGGATAAAGCCGCTGAGCACATCCGCCAGCATGACCTTATCGCCATACCCTGGGCGGAGAAAGTGACTGTCGTCCCGCGTGCCGAATATTTGCGTAAAACATCCTATTACGGGAATTTTTCCTTAGCCCGGGGCAAAAATGCCGATAGTGTTTTTGCCTCCGAATGGCAGATCAATCCGTTTGAAGACCAATGGGAAGATCAGCGTAAACAGGAGTACCTGACTGAACACGATTGGGGCGTGATTATCGTCACCGCTCCTCACGAGACCTATGCCGGCCACCACATCCAGGGTTTATATCAGATGCATTTGCCCAGCAAATTGCGCCGGGAGAACGGATTATCCCTGTTCAGTGAAGGCTGGGGTTTGTACAACGAACAACTCATGCAGGAAACCGGATTTTTTCCCAGTGAAAGAATTCATTTGCGCCAGCTACAACTGCGCCTGTGGCGCAACGCCCGTGTCATCTACGATGTAGGGATGCATACCGGCAAACTGTCTTACGCGGAGGCCATCGCGCTGATGACCGATAAAGTCGGTTTTTTGCCGTGGGCAGCACAACTTGAAGTAGATGCCGCTTGTGCTTCTCCGGGTTATTTTATCGGTTATTTTATGGGTATGACAGAGATTCTAAAATTACGCGAAGCCTATAAACAAAAACATGGTAATCAATTTAAATTAAAAGATTTCCATGAGGCTCTTTTAAAAATTGGCAACATGCCTCCTACTTTAATGGGAGAAGTGTTGTTGAGATGAATCATCCTGCCGAGATAAATATTTCGCGTAATTTTATTTGCTAAGAAAATATCACAAGTTATGCAACTGGGTTTTGTATCCGCAATTTTACCGGAATTGTCTTTGGAAGAGGTTTTATTTTTTGCTGCAGACTCAGGCTACGATTGTGTGGAAATTATGTGCTGGCCCAAAGGGAAAGCTGAACGGCGCTATGCCGGAGTCACGCATCTTGATCTGGACGAATTAGGCGAAAAAGACATCGCCAGGATTCAGAAATTGATCAAAAAATCAGGAATAACTTTTTCCGGTCTGGGTTATTATCCTAATCCGCTAACGGCGGAGGTGAAAGAAGCGACTCTGTACATCAAACATATCGAAAAACTCATCAAAGCTGCTGCCCATTTGGGGCTGGAAAGAATTAATACCTTTGTGGGCCGCAACCCCGCGCTTTCTGTTGAAGATAATTGGCTGCGTTTTCTGGACGTGTGGCGGCCCTTGATAGACCTGGCCACCAAACATAAGATTAAAGTGGGCATAGAAAATTGCCCAATGCTGTTCACCAATGATGAATGGCCCGGTGGAAAAAATTTAGCCACCACGCCGGCCATTTGGAGAAAAATGTTTGCCGATATTCCCAGCCCGTATTTCGGATTAAATTATGACCCGTCGCATCTCATCTGGCAGCATATGGATTATCTCAAACCTATTCGTGAATTTAGTTCCCGCTTCCATCACGTTCACGCCAAGGATGTACGCATAAACAGTGATGCGCTGAATGACCACGGTATCATGGCTCCGCCGAATAAATGGCACAGCCCGAAATTGCCGGGTTTGGGCGACGTAAACTGGAACAAATTTTTTTCCGCCCTTACCGACACGGGTTATCAAGGACCGGTGTGTGTGGAGGTGGAAGACCGCGCGTATGAAGGCAGTCTGGAATTAAGAAAAAAGGCTTTGGTCCAAAGTCATACCTATTTGAGGCAATTTATCGCTTGAATAGCCGGTATGCGCTTTAGACTCTGACCGGAGTGATTGATAATACTATTTTTGCCTTTAAATAGTTTCTATTCATTAATATTATTTAAAGCAGATCGACCTTATTCATTATTAGAAACGAAGGATGTTATCGCAATATCAAAGCGGCCAATTCATGCAAAGCGAGGATGGCCAACGTGGAGTTAGGTACGTTTGGTGTTTTTGCGGACATTTTATTTCAATAACAACTTAGCGAAAAAAGTGGCAAGATTATTACCGGGTAAAGGTTTCTTTAACTCTTACCGAAATCATGAGATAGGAAACCAAAATACTGAGGTAAATGAGGTTTCTTATAAACACAGTCCAATCCTCGCGTGAAAACCCTAAATGCCCAAAAAACGTAAAATTACTTATCATAGCATGAACACTTGAGATAATAAAATTAACCAAAAATAAAGATATGACAAAGTCAGGAAAAAAGTATTTCCGTTTAAAAAAACATATACAAAGCAGTATGGTAAAAACCAACAAGGCCGGTTGATAAACAATGCCCGTAACTACATTAAATCCCTGAATTAAATCATTGGATAAATCACCTGAATTAAGGTTATAATCAAATAGTATCCGATTAAATAAATGACGGGATTTATATAACTCCACTATAATGTTTGGCAGAGAACTAACTAAAGCAATTCCCAATAAAATCAACCATCCTCCTAAAGGACGGCCTGGGTTATTTTCGTCGGGTTTTTTTCTCAGCATTCTGAGACCAAAATATAAAGAGATTACAATACTGGCTATCGCAATAATAAAAGCCGGGAAACTAGATATATACTTTTTATTAGCCAAAATATGGTTATAGGTTATTTGGTAACCTAATTGTTGTTTTACTAATTCAATCTTATTAAAATATTCGATACTTTCCTCAGCAGTAAGATAGGGTTTTATACTGTTATATTCATGGTTAATGGCAATATCATTATCATTTTGTATTACATGATACCTGTATTTAAATGCAATTGAATTAATGGTCATTGTATCCTCTATTATTTGCAAAGGCTCTTGCATTTTGATTATTGTTTTGTGGCGGTAATTTAGAGGGTAATTAACAGCATAGGGCATGGTTCGTGGCGGTGAGGCAGTAAATGAAATAGCGTTATTAAATGTTGCTGGAAAAAATTCTGATACAATTATATTTGGATCATCCGTACTTTTCTTCCACAGAGAATCTATCCGGTAGAATTCGTAGGCAATAAATATATTATCACCCCATGGATCATCCTGAACGCTTACCGCCGAGTCGTTTTTAACAGAAGGATAATACGTGCTATAAAAATTAAGGTATTCTTGCTGAATGTTCGTGATGTTGTTGTTCGAGAAATAACTTCTCACCTTATCAGCCTCGAGACCATAATATTTCGTAATTACATGTAAATTAGCTCCCTTTCCTATAGAATCCAACGAATAGGTCTCTTCGTATTCAATCCGGGAGTCCGCGTTCCCAGGTAGAGGAATAAGTTCTGAATTGTCCCCATTTATAACCAAACCATATTCATACTGAGGTATACTCCTTTTGCTGAAGTTCCCACCTTGATTGCTGAGGGTTGGGTCGACAAAATAGTTACCTTTATCCGTTACAATCTGCACTATACAATGATTGAATAAATTGGGTGTGGGCTGTTCACTGTTTAATGTCCATCCGCCATATGAATTTACGAGTACCGGATGAGCTTTATAGCCAAGTGATTTTATTAATTCTGCTAAAAGAAAAGATTTAGCTTTACAGTCCCCAAATCGTTGTTTGATTACGGTAGCTGGTGCCATTGGCTTTTGGGCATTTATTCCATCCTCAAAACCTAAATAGCGAATGTCATTTTGCACAAAATCAATTATACCGGTTAAAGTGTCCGTTTGCTCAGATAGTTTGATTTGTCTAAAAAGAATTTGTAATTTTTGATGGTCCTTTTGGTCTAAAAAATAATGTGGTGTGTATAGCTCACCAATAGCTTTCCAGGATTTAAACGATGAAAATTCAACACGGGGCGTCGCATAATACCACACCGGTGTGTTAACTTCATAAACAAATGCGGGTATTTATGAGATGTCCCAAATAAGTTCTGTACGTCCCTGGCCACTCTTTTTTAAAGGTTTGGCGGCGCCATTAAAATATTTGACAGAGATGTTTTCTTCCTCCGGAAGGAGCAATCGGATATAAAGACGTTCTACAGGATAGGTATATTGTAGATGGACGGATTGGTCGAATTCTTCTTTAAATAGTGGATTTCGTCCAACTATCGAATACGCATATTCCACCATATCGCCTACACGCACATCTTCCAAATGGAATATAGCAGTTAAACGATTATCATAAATGTAACGGTCACTTTCACTTTCACGTTTTATCAGACGACTATTTTTTAGATTGGATTGATCAATAGTAGTTTGATCACGATAAACACGTATATAGTGCAATATTAATTGTTCAAAAGTGGGATCAAAGGTGAAAAATAAATCGGAATTATTTTGCACCCCTTCGTTGTTTAATAATACTATGGCCTGATGATAATAATAATGATGTTTCTTAACCTCAGTCTGCTGATCAATCAGAAGTTGAGCAAAGCCTCCCAGGCTTTTATTCGGATCCTCAATA
>JAYRWN010000388.1:0-4117 GCA_041917975.1 Saprospiraceae bacterium
AATTTACGATAATTGAAATGATTGCATGCATCCCAAAATAGTCATATTAAAATAAAAAATTGTAATTATTAAATAAAAATACCTTGCTTTATGCCAGGTAAAAAACTGTTAGTTATTATTTTATTAATGCACCGCTTAAGACAAATAAATAAAATAAAACAAAACATAATATTTGAAACATCATTCGGTGATCAAATAATTACGGCACGAGTTAGTATATTAAACATATTAATAATAAACTCCTGAGCAGCGCTAGAATTTGCGCTAACTTTTAGCTAAAATGTAAATAATTGGATTATTTTGTAAAAGTAAACTTAGATTTGTCTGCTGATAACCAGGGTCAGAGAAAAGATGGGGGGAATGTGGCTTAGAGGGTATCTATTATTGTGTATTGGATTTTGGTTGCCAATACATCGGGTGGCGGGTCAGCGCACCATATTTTATGAGCAGGCACCGAGGGACACGTCTTATACCATCCAGTTTGCAGAATTGAGGGATTCAACGCATACGTTCCAGGGACTGCATGCCTTGGGCAAAATCATGATTGAGCATATTCCTTCCAAAGGTTTGTTCAGATACAGCTTAGGGTATTATGCTGATCTCACCCAAGCCGAATTAATATTAAAAGCGCTCCGTGCCAAAGGATTGATGGAGGCCTTCTTAAAAAAACATCTGATCCTTCCACCACTACCCTCAGATATAATTGGTATTAATAAAGATAATAATACCAATACGAGAAATAATATTGCCAATATCAACAGTAAGGATAATCCTGTTAATCCTTCCATCAAGAGCAATAGTGCAGATACGACGAAAAATAACACCGGCAGCACTACTAAAAGCAGTAGTACGAGTACGGCTAGCACGAGCAATGACACCATCCCTACAACTAAAAGCAGCGAAACACAACGTGTAAACAAGGGTAATGTAACCAATACCCCAAATAAAAACACAACCATCAATACCGCTCCTAAAAAAGTCAGTACTTCCAAAAAAAAACCAGCGAGCAAAGTACTACCTGCGCCGCCTCTGGCCAAGGACACTGCATCCACCCTATCCGCCGCGTCTAAAGCAAAAGAAGTCCACATTAATCTCTTGTATACCGGAAAAAGTTTTGGAGTATTGGGAAATATACGTTTTCAATCGGAGCATGAAATGGCCACCGAGTTTGCGGTAGAAAATAATTTAAAATTTAAATTGGTCAGTCATGCCTGTTGGCGAGCTCAAGGGATTACGGTATTTCTCCCTTCTGACGAACCGGATGGCAGTGAACTGGACCTTATCCTGAATGAGCGCAGCAAATGGGAAGCCCTTGGTCCAACCCAGGCCTATGCCACACATAATGCACTCTTGGTGCAAAATTACGCCCAATATGACATCGACATGTTACACATCCTGTTGAACAATAAAAAGGTTCCTGTCGAGTATCCTGAAATCAAAAAAGTGCCTGTAAAACTTTACCGGACTTTTATCAAAAACAAAATGGAATGTCTGATCGTAGAAGAAGCTGATGCGGTCTGGCCGGCGCAAAGATCTCACTGGAGCATGGGAGAAATTAATCGGGTGGATTTTGGAACATCGGACCAACTTTTCGAGCTGCCCCTCAACCAGGGAGGATTTGGACAACGGGCTTCGATCATAAAAACCCTTACGACAGAAATTAAAAACAGTGGAGGACATGCCTTAAACATAGATCTGGGGCACCGCAATGCAGATTTTTTAATTTCACCAATGCAACGCGGCCGGATTGATTTAACCGGATTGGATAGTTTGGGTTACTCTATCCTCGTACCTTATGAATTTGAGTTTTTGTTAGGAGCAGATTCGCTAAATTCTCTAATTAAAGAGCATCCTTCCTTAAGTTTGATGGCTTCAAATGTACGGTCACCAAAATACCCAGCGTTATTTACGCCCTATAAATTTTTAGTTGTGGACAGCATTCGTATCGGCCTTATGGCTCTCGCGGATCCCACCATGGAAACCAATCTTCCGGGCAAAATATTAAAGGATCTGAAATTTGAGGATATCCTTAGTGCCGCCACCAAGGTCCTGGATTCACTGCGCAGATTTAAACCGGATATCATTATTGCTCTTTCCAATATGACCACCTCCGATCACGCCCGGTTAGCTGAAAACATCAAGGGCATCCACCTCATCTCCGCCAATTTTACTGATCATGCGCTGGGTTGGACCACTTCTAAAGAACTGATGATTAGCCAAGACGAAAAACAGGGTGCCGGGGCGCCGTACGAGATTAGTTCTATACGCGATTTTGGCATAGAAGTTGGCCGGATCGAGATGAAGTTTATCCGGCGGGACACCTTAACCGACTCCAGAATCCACTCCATAACCACCAAAAGTTATAAAGTGTCCGACCGGTTACCCGCCGACGTAGGGCTGGTGGAAGCGCTTACCAGCAAGATCCCTGCCCCATCCGGCGAGCATGGCGAATTATTATTTCCTGCTTTTATAGACTTGATCGAACAAAATCCGGAACTTGCCAATATAGATGAAACGACCAGAAAAGGGAGGATGTCCAAACCACTGTGGGAAAAATTCATCGCCCGATTATTGACCGAAGGTGCGCCGGCCGAAATAGCTATAATCAGAAAAATACCGACTTTTTTACCACTAATCGGCAAGCTCCATGAAAGAGAAGTAAGATCCTGGCTATGGTTTGAAGATGAAATTGTGATGATGGATATGAAAGGTGCTGATATTATCCGGCTCCTGGAAGCGGATAATGATCACGCCTTAACCACGAATGGCATCGAAACAGTACCTTTCCCGGGAGGAGTGTTATATCGAATTATGGGCCGACCGGTGCAAAATGATGTTTATTACCGGGTGGCAACGACTAACGTCATCAGCAATGGGGTGCTTAAAGAATACTTCAGGGAAGGTCTGAGAGAAGAAGTGCATTTTGAAATCCAAAAAAACGGAGAATTAAAAGGTATAAAACATGGATCCGCACTTTCGTTAAGAGATTATGTTCTCAGTGAATTAAAACGTATCCGGTCCTACGGAAAAGGAAAAGAACATCACCGGAGGATAGCAGAACTCTTGGTACCGAAAATACTCTACCAGAAATTATTTTCCTTCAATTTTGACCGTCCCACGTTATGGACCTCCCTGAACAGAACATATAAAGGGGAAGGTTATGATGCCATCCCGGAAAGCCGCATAATATCAGAAAATTCATTCGTCATCGGGACGGAGGGTGGGTTTCTGGCTTCCCTGGATAAAGAGCGGTCTGAGTTGAATTTTGGAGCACGGATGGCGTTTGCCCAGCAGAGCCTGGATTTAGATAGTGGCCTGGTTCAAAAGACCGAAAACGCCGATGACATCAATTTTAACATCACCTACAAATTGCGTGGCCGTAAGCGCACCTCGTTTCGTCCTTATACCCGCATGGAGTATGATTCTGAATTTACACCAACATTGAACAGGGCTACCGGATTGGAAAATAGCCGACAAAAAATATTGCGCAATGTAATCGGTATATCAAGAGGAAGGACACTTAAATGGCCAGTCCTTGAACTCGGTTTACATGCAGAAAATGATTTTAGTAACAGCAACTACCAATACGGTATTCAGGGCAGGAGCTTTAATCGTTTTCCGCTGGATAAAAACTGGAATGTACTTTATTCCTTAACCAATAATTTTTATTATTACCTGCCTAATGCCAATGATAGCGAGAGAGATTTATCCATTAAATACAATATGGTGCATGAGGTTTTAATTCCGCTGTTTGGCGATATTTCGCTTTCCATGGCTGCCGATTTATTCTTTTTCAAGGGAAAAACGGCGATAAACAAAGAGCCCGGTATGAGTATGCTCATGAAAGTTGGACTGACCTATAACCGACTCTGGAAACCCAAATTTCAGACTTTGTTTTAATGCCGTAAAAATATTAAAATTAGATTTGGTCAAATTTTTATGTGCTGCCATCAATGTCAAAGTTACTGCGCTATACGGGCAAAGATTTACAGGATCTGAGTATGGAGGCCTGGTTAAAGGGCAAAGCTGATTTTTTGCATCCTCTAGTTAAGGAATGGTATGAACAGATTTTGCGGAGTGGTGAGGATGTACAAGGCATCTTCCACGATGGTTACCC
>JAYRWN010000389.1:0-32377 GCA_041917975.1 Saprospiraceae bacterium
GCAGAGCCCAGAGTCCATTGTAAAAATTGACGACGGTGAAGGTCAGGCATACGGTTATTCTTAATTAATTAATTTAATCATTTCAAATTCGTAAAGCGTCTCATGATTGGCCAGGGGGTACAGCCGCTGTTTATGGATGACATTAAAAAAATCAACCGTCCTTTTAGCATCTTCAGCATTTCCATACTTTCTTGGGTTAATCTATTCCTCGCGGTTAATCTCAAAAACATATAACGTTCCTCGATTATCTCTCACATACAGCTGGTCAGCATGGACATCTGGCGCTCTGGCGGTGTAACTGGAATCATTATCCTGATTAAGCGTAGTGATAGTTAATAATCCGCCGGTGGCAATATCCAGGACACCGATCCTGATTTCTCCGCTCATGTTAGCGGTAAAATAGTACAAACCATCTTGGTAACAGCCCAGATGCTGTAATAATTCAAAGTTGTGTTCCTGCATGGTTTTTTCATCCAACAGCTTAATGGTCCGCTGTCCGGTCCGGATGTCGATGAGGTGGATAAAATGACCGCCTACGCCCACCAGGCGCCGGTTTTGTGCGTCCAGGCAGTAATAATTAAAGGCATGGTCCAGTTGCCAGAGTAACGCCCCGGTATGGCGGTCCAGGACGTATAAATAACCGGCATGGGTAGGGACAAACAGGTAATCCTCGAAAAACATCAGGAAACCGGATTTATAATCATTATTGGGCAGGGTAAAGAACCACCTGATTTGACCGGTCTCCAGATCACAACGCGATAACGACTTTGCCGAATATTCATGATAAAAAATCAAGCAGTCCCGATCATAATCTATCTTTAAAGCCTGGTTGGCCCAGATCACCTGACCCGTTATTATATTTTTTCTAAGAATAATTTTTTTACCATTTTTAAAAGAATACATAATTGTCTCTTTTATCTATAAGGTAATAAATATTGATTCAAATTTCTTAACTATTTCAGCTTTTAATTCTTCAGCACTATCAAATCCAAATTTTATATAAATATTTTCTGGAATATCCAACCCCTTTATTTTGGCCTCAAAGGCCTGGCGTTGAGCGGCGCTAAAGGTGGTTTTATCCAGGGTGGTTACTATATTTCCAGTTTATAAAGGTTCCATAATGTTTGTGTTCCATCAGCGTATTCCTCAGGTCAAATGATGGCCCGTTCAAGGTATTCTACTCTCTCTTAGGCAACAAAACGTTTTCGCCCGCCAGTTATACCGTCTTATAATATTCCACCTGGCCCTTTTCGGCGAAAGCGGTCATCCGCTCCACCAGTTGTGTGCGCTGGTCTGCGGACATGGCGGTGAAATTATGGGCAAAGGCCACTTTTTCGGTCAGGTAGGCGGTGTTTTCTGCTCCGGTGATCAGGGTACTGATCGGCATGGACCAGGCAAAGTGAATCACATCCTGCAGGGAGGTTTCATCCGGCACGATCGGATCATCGGTTTGCCAGACCTGTTCGCCCAGGACCTTTTTTTCTTTAAAAAACCGTCCATCTGCCAACGTTTTCATGGCCAGCACGCCCAGGCCCAGGTCAACCGCCCGGGCTAAGACGGTGCGGATGAAGCTGTGTTCGGCGGCGGCGTCAACCGGATTGATGGGCATCTGAACGGTGGTGAACAATCCGCTGGAGCCAGCCTGTTCCAGCATACGGGCATGGGCGTAGGGATTAGCGTGCCCGGTAAAACCGGCGTAGGTAATTTTGCCCTCTTTTTTGGCGTCTTCAATGAGCCGGAGGACGCCATTGTTGATTCGGGCATCGGTGTCCACCGGGGAGGAAAGGGCGTGCGTCTGCCATAGGTCCAACGTATCCACGCCGTAACGACGCAGCGATTCTTCCAACTCACGGCGGGCGCCGGCATAATCGGTGGCCGTGCTTTTGCTCATGATAAACACCTGGTCCCGGTATTTCGGGATCAGATAACGGCCGCAGCGTTTTTCGCTCATCCCGTCCTGACCATAGGAATAGGCGGAGTCGAAAAAGCGGATGCCCTGCTCCATAGCGGTTTCGATGACTTCCTGGGCCTCCTTTTCGGTGGTCCAGCCCACGTGATACCCGCCCACGCCGAGCATGGTGACCTCCGCCCCGCTTTTACCCAGTTTGCGTTTTGGCAGAACTTTTCCCCAGCGGTCCGTGGAGGCCGCCGGAGATGTGCCCGCACAATTGGGAGCGACCAATAAACCGGAAGTCATTAAAGCTAATGATTGCAGGAAATCACGACGGGAAAACATGACAAATTTTTTTATGCTCCTAATTTATATAATTATTTGGAAATTATGCTGAAATTCCTTTAATTTAATGGCCGGAGAATGCATGATTTTCGACAGTGCCTCCGCAGGATTATTTGTCAATGTTTAACACCAAATGTCATGAACCAAAGCAGGAGTTTTTCAGCCTTCAAGATCAGAGGTCAGCGCATGGTGGTAGAGACAGCGCTGGTCTTTGCCGGAGCGATGATCTTACCCTTTCTGGTGCATCTGGCCCCCAATCAAGGCGGGACGCCGATTGGTGCGCTGTGGCTGCCTATGTTTTATGCACCACTTATAGCGGCGTTGTTGTTAAAGCCGGAAGCGGGGTTTGTGGCCGGGGTGTTGGTTCCGCTGGTGAATGGGTTGATGACCTCCAGCCCTGCGGGTATGTTAATGTGGAGTTTAAGTTTCGAAATAGGGGTCTTTGTCCTGGCTACTTACGCGCTGAATAAATATGTAAAAATGAGGCGCTGGGCCTGGCTTTCGGGTTTAGGCGGCTACCTGATAACAAAAACGCTGTCCATAACCCTGCTGAGTCTGATCGGTCAGCCTTTTATGCAGGGCTGGAAAGCCTTCCTGGTGGCCTGGCCAGGCATGTTGATGTTCGTAATAATCGGTTATGTCACCATCAAGTGGCGGGAAAACCGCTATTGATTTTACGGAATTGTCCCGGCGGTTAAAACAAGCCGCCTTACCGGAAGTAGATGTGGTGGTAGGCATTGGAACCGGAGGAATCGTTCCGGCAGCCCTGGTAGCGCACCACCTGGGCAAAGACCTGAAAGTGCTGACCATTACGTTCCGCGATGAAAATAATGTGGACTTGTATCCCGAGCCGCAGATTGTTTCGGCTCCCGACTTACCTGTAGGGGCGTTGCGCATCCTGCTGGTCGATGAGGTCTGTGTGACTGGAAAAACGATGGAAGCGGCCAAAAAAGTTTTACAGGGACACCACATCACCACGTTGGTGTGTAAAGGGAAAGGCGACATTGTTTTGTTTCCGGAAATAAAAACATGTGTCCTCTGGCCCTGGAAAAGGTAGGACTATTTATTTATTAATTTGCGATACACACAATTCAAACTCACCCTTATTATGGTTGTTCGCTTTTAGCATCAGCCAATGGGTGGCGGTCTTTGCATGGTGGTTTTTATTCCGGGGTGGAAATTTTTTTAAATTAATCACCCTCAAACTCAAACTTACTCCGCAGTCTTCGCGGGAAAAATTTAATTATTTTTCGGTTAGGCGTTGGCTGTTAGCCTTTGGCCATTGGTGAATTTATTGTGCATTTGTGTATTCGTTTATTGGTGTATGGGGTTTGGCTGCTTGGTTCTGGTCATTGGTGGAAAATAAAATGTCAATAAAAACAGGGTTTGGTCCTAATAATAGCACACTCAAAACCACTCACACTTACTCTGCGGGCTTTGCGCACTCAGCGAGAAAAAATTAAATTATTTTTTGGTTAGGTGTTGGCTGTTAGCTGCTGGACATTAGATAATTTATTGTGTATTCGTGTATTCGTATATCTGTGTACAGTGGTTGGCTGTTAGGGATTATACGCCTTCAGCGCAAAATAAAATTAATACGTCGCCCGGCCGCCACTCAAGTCAAAAATAAATCCGGTGGTGAAAGTACATTCGTCCGAGAGGATAAAGGCGCTCATGGCGGCCACTTCTTCCACCGTACCCAGGCGGTTCATGGGTATTTTAGCTAACATATAGTCCAATTGGGCCGGGGCGGTTTTGGCGTTCATAGCCGTTTTGATTACGGCTGGAGCCAGACCGTTGATGGTGATACCACTGCGGGCATATTCTTTGGCCACGCCTTTAACCAACCCGATCACGCCGGCTTTGGTGGCCGAATAACCGACCATACCGGGGTTACCTTCTTTGCCGGCAATCGACGCGATGAGCAAAATGCGTCCGAAATCCTTTTTTTGCATCAAGGTCAGCGCGTACTTGGTCATCAAAAAAGTGCCTTTCAGATTCACCTGATAGATCTCATCGAATGCCGCACTGGAGTAGTCGGTGATGGTGGTGTTGGTGGGACCGACGATACCGGCGGCATTCACCATCAGATGCACCTGACCGCAGGTTTGTTCGACGTGATGAAAAGCCTGGCGTATCTGGTCTTCGTCCGCCACATTTACCGGCAGACCTTCCACCTGCAAGCCCTGCTGTCTGAAACCCTGCACTGTATGCTGCAAAAGCACCTCATTAATATCCAACAACACCAGGCGGGCCCCTTCATTACCCAGCCGTTCGGCAATGGCTTTACCCAGGCCTTCCGCGCCGCCTGAGATGACCGCTATTTTATTTATAAACCGCTGCATGTCTTATCTGGTATTTTCGAAAAGCAAGATACGCGGAATTTTTGGTTATTAACTATTGGTCAGCAGCTATTGGCGATTTGACCAACTGGAATTCTAGAAAAAAACTAATCCGGTGCAGGTGTTGATCTTATAAGTTCTCTGCAGACTCGGCGATCTCAACGAGAAAAACGCACCAGGTGTTTTTTACTATTCATTAATTAAAATTATGCCTGAATCTGTAGAAATATCAACGCAATTCAGTGTGAAAAAATAATGCCACGAAGGTCCGGTTGGTCGATCTATGGTGTATTGTGGATTATGAATGGTCGGAGAGATTTTATTTAATTTTAATTGGTCGCGATATACCAAAATTATTTTCAGCAGTCACCCGAATTTGTGCAGGATTATTTAGTCCGGAGAGACTAAATAATCGTGATCATTTATCAATTGGTTGTCACCTAACATTAAGGAATCGCAATAGAAAATAACTGTACCTGATTTCAGTTATATAAAAAATGAACTTCATGCGCGGTAGTATAATATCCCTTTTCCTTTGTTCCACGGTCATCATGGCGCAGTCGCCCTATTTGTGTTTCACTGATCTGGTCTCAGGACCGGCCATCGGCAATAGTGATAATTCTCAGCCCGGACAAGTCCCGGGGCAAGATGGCGCCATAATCACCCTGTGGGGTAAACAATTAGGTCCGCGTACTGCTCAGTCGCGGGTGCTGGTTGGTAAACAGGTTGCGCGCATTTATGCCTGGGAAGAGGCCCGTCAGCCGGCGGATTTATCCACCACCCAGGGGATGCAGATGGTCACGTTTCAACTTCCACACCAGGCGCCCGATGGGCTGACCGAGATCCGCGTCGAGACAGCCGCAGGACAGAGCAATGCCCTGCCTTTCACCGTTCGCCCGGGCCGTATTTTTTTCTTAAAAATCACTGGAAATGATGCCGGGGGAGACGGTTCCTGGTCGAAGCCCTGGGCCACGCTGGACAATGTGCAGAACAGCGGAGCCTTAAATAAATTATTACCCGGAGACATCATTTATATAGGGGATGGGGTTCATCATACGGCCTTGGCCGGGGACCGCGCATGCATTGATTTGGGTGATCCGGGAACAGCACAGTTGCCGAAAGCCATCATCGGCTATCCGGGGGCTGACGCTTCCATTGGACAGGAAAACATCGAAAAAAGTTATTCGCTGTGGGTGTCCGGGTTCGGTCCTACAGTACACTGGACGATAGCCAAACTGCACCTCACCGGAGGCAGTGTGGCGGCGTCTATGTATCACGGTTTTCGGATCATAGGCAATAAAATAACCGCCCCGCGGGGCGATGGTCCAACCGGGGCGGTGGCCGGGCAAGGCCATGAGCTGTATCTGCTGGGTAATGAGCTGACCAATATTGGTTTTGCCGGCACCAGTAAACTTTATCATCCCATCTACATCCAAAGTGCGGAGGCCTGTTCGGGTCCACGCTTGCCGCTGGAGCGGGGGCGTGAAATAGCCTGGAACTACCTGCATGACAATTTAAGTTATGACGGTATCAACATTTATCGGGAATGTGGATCCTCGGCATTTATGGTGGAACACCGCGTGCATGATAATTACATCCTCAACCAAACCGGCTGCGGTATCCGCATAGGAGACTATGTGACCGGAGAGAATTGGTTTTATAATAATGTGGTTATCCACGCCGGGCTGGGTCCCAACCCGGCTTATGAACAAGCCATGCATGTGCCGGTGCTTATCCACGCCGGTTGGGAAGATACGACCACGCTTATTCATTTTTACAACAATACTATTTATGGCGGAGGATATAAAAACGCAGCTGCCTGGGCTTCTTCAATGATCGGGTTTGGTAATAACCGGCCATTTAACCTGGATTTTCGTAACAATCTCATCATTTCTACTCAAGCAGACATTACCTACCTCAACAGTTATCTGGACCAGCCGCGCCAGGGTGCAATGAATAATCTGTGGTTTGGGGC
Source organism: Saprospiraceae bacterium (assembly GCA_041917975.1). Taxonomy (GTDB): domain Bacteria; phylum Bacteroidota; class Bacteroidia; order Chitinophagales; family Saprospiraceae; genus JAYRWN01. The sequence continues at coordinate 6,554 of JAYRWN010000389.1, forward strand.
GGGAGCGGCGCCGGATTGGGATAGTTTAGGTCAGGCGCTCGATCCGCAGTTTGTAGCGGATGACGACCTGGACTTACATTTAGAATCCTCCAGTCCCGCCGTTGGCCGGTCCTGGCCGCAAACGTCCAGTTACACCTGGCCGCTGCCTGAGCGTGACTTTGATGGTCACCGGCGGAATATGTCCGGGTTAGGTACTGCGTCAGGGGCATATGAATTTATAAACCTGTCCACCACGGCAGTCAAAACCTTAAAAAATAAGAGTTTTCAACTATATCCTAATCCGGCCAGAGACATTATTCAAGTACTAAGCCCTGGTTTAAAAGAGGATACCTTTCTCATGGTTTATGATATAACGGGGCGGATCGTATGGAGGCAACCTGTGAGACGTCAGGCTGCCACGTACCCTTTGCGCTGGGACGTCCAGGGCTGGCCTGGCGGTGTCTACGTGGTGAAGTTAGGCGCTTGGGCCCAAAAATTCGTGGTGCGCCCGTAAGTAGTCGCGAGGAGGTTAGGTTAATTTGGTATTATTTTAGTACTAAGAAGCCTAACCATTTTTTACCCTGCGCAACAACCTGCAAGCAGTCTGGCAAGCTCCCTGGATACGAAGAGGACAGGGAGTTATGTTGAATACTATTCTTGATGTTTATTGATATCCCGAACGATATTTCTCCGTGAGATGAAAGATCTTTTTCATGATCTCTTCGTCTTTATGGTCCAGGTGGCTGTGTTTTTGCTGGGTCGTGCGTTTGGCTACTTCGATGGCCTTAACGAGTTGAAAGGTTTGATAGGTTTGACCGGTACCCCAGGTGTAACTCGGCATAAATTTCCGACTGGTCTGTTCACCCATGATATTGCAGCTGAAGCCGATGATGGTACCGGAGTTAAATTGGGTATTGACCCCGGTCTTTACATGGTCGCCCATAAAGATGCCGCAAAAGCTGGTGTTGGTCGGAATATAGCTGTTGGCTTGATAGCTCCATACTCTCACTTCGGAGAGGGTGTTTTTCAGGTTGGAACATCCGGTGCCGGCGCCCAGATTACAAAACGAGCCGATGACGGAGTTGCCGATATACCCATCGTGGGCTTTATTGGTATGGGATTGGATAACACTGTTTTTGATCTCTCCGCCTCCGGTACAAAAAGGTCCCAGGCTGGTCGGTCCGTAGATTTTGGTGCCCATTTTTAGGACCCCGTAATCCCCCAGCACAAAGGGTCCGCGAATCATACACCCTTCCATAACCGTGGCTCCGCGGCCGATATACACCGGTCCAAGTTCGGCATTGATGGTGGCGCACTGGACCTGAGCGCCTTCTTCGATAAACACGTTTTCGGGGCCCAGGACCTGATTCGATGGGTGAATGGGGTCCGACTCGCGACCTTCAGTGACCAGCTTAAAGTCAGCGGCGATGGCTTTCTCACTATACTGAAAGAGGTGCCAGGGGTATTCAATGCTCACGAAGGAGATGTCTTTCAGCGGATAGCCCTGAAGCTCTTGGATGGGCTCATCGCGCTGCATGGCTTCAAACTGAGCCCGTGGAAAGCGGGCGGCGATGAGCTCGTCCTCATTCATCAGCGCCTCATTAACATCCAGATGTATAATAAGGTTAGCTAACTCACGTGTGGGTAACACGGCTCCGTTGATGAGCAGGTTATCATCCTGGATGTTGATGGGAAACTTTTCAGTCAGATGTTCCTGAGTGATGTAGGATACCCGTCCGCCAAGCATGAATTGCCATTTTTCAGCAATGGTCCATATACCTATGCGCAACTCAGCCACTGGTTTGGCGAAAGTAAGCGGGAGCAGTCTCTCCCAGTTTTCATCATCGAATAATATGATGTTACGCATAAATATTTAACAAAAAAGCCCCAATTTTATCATTGAGGCCTGCTTATCTTTTTTATTCGCTTTTCGCAAATTTTGAATTGACGAATTTTTTATGGAATTTATCGATGCGGCCAGCAGTATCTACGTACTTCATTTTGCCGGTGAAAAACGGATGAGAGTTAGAACTGATCTCCAGTTTGATCATTGGATACTCCTTGCCATCTTCCCACAGAATGGTCTCTCGGGTAGGTGCACACGACCGGGATAAAAACGATTCATTGACAGAGATGTCTTTGAAGACCACTATCCGGTAATTCTTAGGATGAATATTTTTTTTCATACTTTGACTTTAAAACGGAGGGCAAAGATAATATATTATCCAATCTCTGGCATAATTTTTTGATAATATTTCTTACTAAAGTCGTTTGTTTGCCTGGTAGGAACCTGGAGGGCAGATACAAGTATAAAAAGTGTAATATAAATTTATCGTGCATATTCCATGGAGATAGTATAACTTTGCATGTTCAATTAAAAAATTTGCATGAATCACGACGAATCTGAAAGCTTAGTACCGGCTTTTAACGACAAGGGTGAGGCCATTAGTCCAATTTTACCAGAGAATGTAAAAAATTTCCTGGTAGATATCGATGGTACCATCTGTGATGATATACCAAATGAAGAACCGCACCGCATGCTGACTGTAGCGCCATACCCGGATGCCCTGGAAGTGATCAACAAATGGTTCGATGAGGGGCACATCATCACCTATTTCACCTCCCGTACGGAAGAACACCGGCGTATTACCGAAGAATGGTTGAGCAAACATAGTTTTAAATACCACCACCTACTGATGAATAAACCGCGGGGAGGTAACTATCATTGGATAGATAATCATATCGTCCGGGCCACACGCTTCAAGGGTAAGTTTACCGATTTGGTCACCCGCATTAAAGAAGTCGAGGTGTTCGACCACGATTAGGTTCTACAGCACTAAATGGACTTGGGAACTTGAAACAACCCGGCTAACGCCGAAATCAAAGTTGGATAACGAAAGGTAAAACCGGAAGAAAGTATTTTTTCCGGGCGAATGCGTTGTCCTTTCAGCAAGACTTGGGCAAAGTCGCCTAAAACCCATTTTAACCATCCGGAAGGCATCCCGAACAGGAAGGCCGGGCGGTGCATGCGGGCCAAGGCAGACATAAATGATTTCATAGTCACCGGTTCCGGCGCCACGGCATTCACGGGACCGCTAATGTCCTGCCGCAGCAGGTGTTCTATCATATGGCAGATATCCTCTATATGTATCCAGCTGTAATACATATCTCCTTTGCCAAAATAAACCCCAATTTTGAACATAAAACTGAACCGTAAACGCGGCAGAATTCCTCCGTCGCGGCTGAGCACTAATCCCGTGCGTAACCATACGCGTCTCACCTCCGGGCGCAGAGGGTCAAGGGCTTTCTCCCAAGCCAGGCACAAGTGCCCCATAAAGTCTTGATCGGGGGCAAACGCTTCATCCTGCCATTGATCGCCGAGGTCAGGATAATAGCCGATGGCTGAGGCGTTGATCAGGACTTTGGGAGGATGATGAAGTTTATTGATAGCTTCCACCAAAACCGTGGTGGAGTTGAGCCGGCTGGAATACAACACCCGTTTACGCCGCGAAGTCCATAGCCATCCGGCCATGTTCGCCCCACTAAGGTTGATGACAGCATGCACTTTTTCTAACTGAGACGCGTCTAAAACCCTTTGGTCAGGATCCCAATGTATTCTTCCGTCCCCCGACTGTCGGCTGAGGATCTTCACCTCATAACCTTTGGAAATAAGGTGACTACTCAGCTGTTTACCAATCAATCCGGTTCCTCCGGCAATAACTACGTATAATTTATCCATACTGTTAAAATATACTTGCCTGTATAAAACATATATTTGTACAATTCGTTTGGCCAATAAACTCCTCCTCATGAAGCAATCGATAATCTATTTAGGGGCATTAGGTATTTTTCTCACCACGGCTTGTAAAAAGGAGGCTGCAGCGCCCATCAGTTTTGAAGTTAATACCCGCCTGAAGTCCGATCCGCAAAATCTTAATCCCTATACCACCTCCAGTGGTGATGCGCATAACGTATATCGCTTTATTTTTCAAACCCTGGCTGAATACGACCCGTATTCGCTGGAGTTACAACCTGTATTGATCACCGCCCTGCCCAAAGCGGAAGCTGTAGATACCGGCCTTTACGCCGGGGAAGTGGCTTACCAATTCGAAATAAGACCGGAAGCGCGGTGGAGCGATGGACAGCCGGTGACCGCTATGGATTATCTCTTTTCAGTGAAATTATGTCTGTTACCCACCCTCGCTGAATCAGGATTTTCGTCTTATGTCAATACGATCAAAGCCCTTTCTTTGGCGGATGACAGTCCTTTAAAATTCAAAGTCACAGCGGATAAGGAATATATTCTTTCTTTGCCATCCCTGACTAATATACCCATCTTGCCCAAACATGTCTACGATCCCACCGGGATCTTAGACTCTTTTTCCTTTGATCAAATCCGCCATCATGAAGCTTTGCAGTTAGATCTGATCAATAACCCCTCCTTGCTGAGTTTTACCGATCAGCTAAAGCAAGCTATTTATAGCCGGGATAAATTAATCGGGAGCGGGGCTTACACCGTAAGTTTATGGGAGACCAATCAAACGATCGTGTTGGAAAAAATCAACCGGTGGTGGGGTGATGCCTGGTCAGGCCAATCCAGTCTTTTGCAAGCCAATCCTCAGCGCATTATTCTGAAGGTCATTCCGGATGAAGCGGCTGCATTAACAGCACTAAAGGAGGGCAACCTGGATATATTACCTACTGCGAATTCCCTGAATTTTGACCAAATGAGCAAAGACACTGCCTTTAACCTAAAATATAATTTTTTATCCGCGCCTCAACTCACCTACCTCTACATTGCCATAAACAATCAACATCCGGCTTTAAAGTCCTTGAAGGTAAGGCAAGCTCTGGCCCGCCTGATGGATGTGGATGAAATGCAAAAAAGTTTAATGCTGGGCTATGGTCAGCGCGTTATCGGTCCGGTAAATCCTCTAAAATCTTATTACAACCGCTCCTTAACTCCGATACCTTATCAGCTGGATTCGGCTAAAGCGTTATTGGCCGACGATGGTTGGGCGGATGCTAACAATAATGGTATTTTGGATAAAACCATTGATGGACGACTGCAAGAGCTGAATCTGCGCATTATGGTTACTCAGGCTGAACTAGGCCGGAAAACAGCCATCTTATTCAAAGAAAATGCGGCTAAAGCAGGGGTAAACCTGGAAATTTTGGCCATGGCTAATTTCCAGGAAATTCGCACGAAACATCTTAACACCGGCGATTATGAACTAACCACGGTGGCCAATAGCATCTCGGTGCCGGTGGATTATGATCCCTACCAGCAATGGCATACCCAAAGTTACCAAACCAAAGCTGGTAATTTTGCTGGTTTTGGTCATGCAGAAAGTGACCGGTTGATTGAAGAACTACGGGTGGAAGTCGATCCGCAAAAAAGGCATGATTTATACCTCAATTTTCAAGCCCTGGTCTACGCCCAACAGCCGGTGATTTTTTTAGTGTCTCCGATGCAACTAGTGATGGTAAGCAAAAAATTGGAGGCAAAAGCATCCGCTCTGGCTCCGGGCTATCATGAGAATAGCTATCGCCTGGCGACCGCAGCAGCTTTGAACTAACGGGAGCAGATTAAAAAATGCCGGTAGAAAAAAACACGTATTTTTAGAACCGGTTTGCCGTAATAATCCAAGGTGGCTGTCCGATCATGTGGCTACAAAATCTGATCTGGTTAGGGCGTAAATTATTCAGTGTGGGAATATCCCTGGTCGCTGTACTCACGCTTTGTTTTGTGCTCAGTCAGTTTCAGCCGGATGATCCCGCTACCCGCTTGGCGGGAGAATTACCCTTAGAAGGTGCTGCTGAGTATACGGTGCAGTTATATCACCAGCGTTATCTGGCTGCCGCCCACAAATTGCGCTTAGACCGACCGAAGTTTTATTTTACCCTGATGCCAAAAGGATTTCCGGACACATTATTGCGCTGGGGTCACCCACCGACCAGGGCGTATTACCGACTACTCTGGGTGATCAGCCGGGATTGGAACCAGGTCCTCACTTTTCAAGCCGCTTTGGATACCCTTGCTGCCCAGATAAAACAGCTGCCGGACTCATTGCATCTTCAGGCAGCAAATCAGCTACGCCTGATTCATGCCGCCACATCCCGCAATGAAGTCTCCACCCAGACGCAGGCTTTGGTGTCCTTAGTCCGGAAGTCTTCCGACCGCCTGTGGCAAGACCAAGGCGCCGGTTTACAACTGCACCTCCAGCAGTTGATGACTGGTGACGGACGCACAGTCCCGGGGTTTAGTTTCCGATGGCATGGTTCCGACAATCAGTATCATTACTGGATCAGTCGCGCTTTGACCTTTACATTCGACGTGTCTTTGGTGGATGGACGATCGCCGCAGAAAAAAATTGTGGAAGCCTTTTTCTGGACTTTTTCAATTCATCTTTTGGCGGCGCTGCTGGCTATAGGTGCTGCCGTGTGGTTAGGTATATATTTAGGGGCGTTTGCCTCTTCAGGGGTGAGAAAATGGGTGGCTGGTGGTTTGTATTTTTTATACGCCATGCCGGTGTTTTGGTTAGGAACCCTGGCAGTGATTTTTTTAACCACGCCTACCTATAGCGTTTGGCTGGACTGGTTCCCTTCTATCGGCGTGGTGGAGAACTATGCCGGAGGATCTTGGTGGAGCCGCTTCGGGCAGTCCATGCCACGCATCATATTACCTGTTCTGGTAATATTTTTAAGTTTACTTCCCTATCTGACCCGGCAGATGCAGCAGGCGGTAGAAGCAGAACTCCGCAAGGAATATGCCTTTTTTGCGTTGGCCAAAGGTCTGACGCATCGACAGGTAGTTTGGAAGCATGTAGTGCCCAACAGCTGGTTTCCTCTGCTGACCATTATTTCGAACCTGCTGCCCTGGCTTATTTCCGGCTCGGTAACTATCGAATATATCTTTAACATTCCTGGCATGGGCCGTCTTTTGTACGATGCCGTCATCTATCAGGACTGGCCGGTCATTTTTGCGTTGATTATGCTTTCCGCCATCCTGACCTCCATGGGCATGGTCCTGGTAGAGTGGTTATACCGATTGTTGGATCCCCGTGTACGTTATGCGGTACAAAGCTCAGGATCATGAAGGGGCAGGTCAAACCATTTACTCATTTAGAACACGTACCGCGCTGGCTGATCAGAGGGCTTGTATTTTCATTTATATTGGGCTTAGGGAGTGATTTTATCGCCAATGAGCGTCCCCTGGTGGTTCGTTATGAGGAGAGGATTTTTTTCCCCGTTTGTCGTGCCTACCTGCAAACCTGGGGTTGGCTGGAACATCACCCGGTCATGGATGTGCGCAATGAACACCACCGGCAGCATTGGATGCTCAGGCCACCGATCGTTTATCATTACAATACACTCGATTCACATCACACGAATTATGTCGGCCCTTTTGATCGTCAGCAAGTACCCTGGCGGGAAAGACACTGGTTAGGGACGGATCAACTGGGTCGGGACACTTTTGCCGGACTCTTCGCTGGCTTGCGGGTAGCCTGGTTGGTGGGGTTGGGAGCGGTCCTGCTGGCCGCCGGTTTAGGTATAGGCTTGGGCATCCTTGCCGGGTACTTTGGCAACCGATTTTGGAAAGTGGGCCTGGCTGATTTGGTTGTTCTAAGCTTGTTGATAGTTTGTTCGATTTACTTGTGGGTGATTTATTACCCCTGGCATGTCCATAGTCTTGGCCATGGGGGCCAGAGCCTGAAGGTCAGTTGGTGGTTGCTGCTGGGCGGGGGATTTATCATTTGGATCAAACGCACCAAACACTGGACGCGCCGCTGGCATGTACCCGCGGACACCATTATTTTAAGGATAATAGAATGGCTAAAAGCTATCCCGGGAGTATTTTTAGTGTTGACTTTCATGGGTCTGGTGGATAAACCTACCTTGGGATCACTTATTTTTATCATTGGGCTGACGGCCTGGCCCACCATGGCCCAATATACCCGTGCGGAACTGCTAAAGGTAAAACATCAGTCCTTTGTTGAATCGGTGTATGCTTTAGGACTTAGCCACCTGCGCATAATAGGCGTTCATATTTTTCCGGTAATTTTAGGACCATTAGCCATCACCTGGGCTTTTGCTTTCAGTAATGCCATTCTCATCGAATCTGCGCTTTCTTTTCTTGGTCTGGGTCTGGCCGTAGACCAAGTTTCGTGGGGAAGTTTATTAAACGAAGCTCGTCAGCACCTGCCTGCTTGGTGGCTGGCCTTGTTCCCCGGTCTCGGTATTTTCAGTATGGTTTATGCTTTTAACCGGCTGGGAGATGCTATTTTACTGGCTTTTCAACCTCAAGAAAACCGGAAACCCTTATAAATAGGGCATTTTATTAAAAAAAGATGGTATTATATTTTGTATTTATATATAAGTCCTTTTAACTTTGGCGCGTTAAATATTTTAATAAATTAAAACCTCTAATTATGAACAAGGGAGATTTGGTAGATCACATAGCTAAAGTTGCCGGGATTACCAAGACGGAAGCTGGCGATGCGTTGAATGCAGTGGTAAGCGGTATATCCAGCAGTTTAAAGAAAGGTGATAAAGTATCCTTGATCGGTTTCGGTACTTTCTCCGTAACAAAAAGAAAAGCCCGCTTAGGTAGAAATCCTCAGACCGGCAAAGAGATCAAAATACCGGCACGTAAAATCGTGAAATTTAAGGCAGGAAAAACATTGTCTGACAAGGTAAAATAACCTGGGGATCATTCAATTCTGCTTAAACGAAAATTATTTTGGCGGAGCAATTTGTAACACGAATTGCTCCGTTTTTTTTTATGGATATACTGATGTTTTATATTCAGATGGCTTCACGTCTGCTCCATTAGCCCTCCGATTTGTGATTATATTTGCCCAGAGTTAATTCATTTAGTACATTAAGGTCAAATCATCATTACCATGCGTTTCGCAACCAAAACCATTCACGCCGGGATTCACCCGGATCCGGCTACCGGTGCCATTATGACTCCCATTTATCAAACCTCCACGTACGTGCAGGAAGCGCCGGGTCAGCACAAGGGGTATGAATATGCCCGGACTCAAAACCCCACCCGCAGTGTCCTGCAGGATAATCTGGCCGCCTTGGAGAACGGACGTTTCGGCATTTGTTTTAGCAGTGGTATGGCCGCAATGGACACCATACTAAAGATGCTAAACCCCGGAGACGAAATCATCGCTTCCAACGACTTGTACGGCGGCTCGTACCGGCTGATCAAAAGAGTGTATGAAAAATTTGGACTGCGCTCACAGTTCATTGACCTGTCGAGTCTAACTAATCTGGAGGATCATCTTACGCCTGCAACAAAACTGATCTGGGTCGAAACACCGACCAATCCACTCCTGAATATTGTGGATATTGCCGCCGTATGCCATCTGGCCAGAAAGAAAAATATTATCACCTGTGTGGATAATACCTTTGCTTCCCCCTACTTGCAGAACCCGCTGGATTTAGGGGCCGATATGGTGATGCACTCCGCTACGAAGTATCTGGCCGGGCACTCGGACGTGGTGATGGGGGCCATAGTCACCAATGATGAGGGGTTAGCCCAGCAAGCGGCCTTCCTGCAAAATGCCGCCGGAGCAGTTCCCGGGCCCCAGGATTGTTTTCTGACCCTGCGTGGCATAAAAACACTCCATTTACGGGTAGAAAGAGCATCGGACAATGCCATGGTACTGGCGGAGTTTTTAAGGCACCACGATAAAGTGGCCCGTGTACTCTATCCGGGCTTTTCAGCACATCCACACCATGAGGTAGCCAAAAAACAAATGCGTGCCTACGGAGCGATGATCTCGTTCGACCTGAAAAATAATTCCCAGGCGGCCGCCCAACAGGTGCTGAGCAACACCAAACTGTTTTCATTGGCAGAATCTTTGGGCGGAGTCGAATCCCTTATCGGCCATCCGGCCAGCATGACCCACGCCTCCATACCCCGGGAAGAACGGCTAAAAACCGGTCTGACGGATTCGCTCATCCGGCTGAGCGTAGGCATAGAAGATGTTCATGACCTGATGGAGGACCTGGATCGGGTCCTGGCCCAGGTGTAAAAAAGTTGAGCGACCACATCACCACACATGCCTAAGTCACCACCAAAACCGATCACCTCCTGGGCGGCCGATGACCAGCCGCGCGAAAAAATGCAGGCAAAAGGAAGGTTCAGTTTGAGTAACGCCGAACTGATGGCCATCCTCATTGGCTCCGGCTCCACCGAACAAAGCGCCGTGGCTCTGTGTCAGGATATTCTGCAAGATGTAGATTATGATCTGGCCAGACTGGGCAAGCTGGATGTTGCCGATTTATTAAAATACAAAGGTATCGGAATGGCTAAAGCCATCACTATTCTGGCCGCCCTGGAGTTGGGCCGCCGGAGAGGTGAAGAAGGCGCAGATAAATCACCCCAGGCCCTTAAATCCAGCCGGGACATATATGCCTGTCTTAAGCCGGTCCTGCAGGACCTGGACCACGAGCAGGGCTGGATAGTATTGCTAAAACGCAACCATCAGCTGATCACCATCAAAAATATTTCCGTGGGCGGACGGCATGCAACCATTTTTGATCAAAAAGTTATTTTTAAACTGGCTCTGGACCATCGCGCCGCCAGCCTGGTCTTGGCCCATAATCATCCCTCCGGGAACCTGACTCCCAGCCAGGAGGACAAAACCATCACCCAGAAAATAAAAGAAGGTGGCCGCCTCCTGGATATCACGGTTTTAGACCACTTGATCATTGGTGATCACGGGTATTTTTCGTTCGCCGATGAAGGCATCATGTAAAGCCTACCCTACCGGGTAGGCTTTAAAGTTAGCTCTGGCCTTAATTTTGTTCCCTTAATTTGGTTGCAAAAGGCGGTCACCAAACACTAAATCCATAGCAGTGGTCATAGTCCGCTAGGTAAAGACCACCGGAAAGTTTAATATTGTGATCTATAAAATTTATATTTATTGTGCCTAAATCAAGGCTGGCAAAACGTATGATGCACGACAGGATAAAAAAAGGATGCATACTCATTGGTTGGGTTACCATAGCCATGGCCTTGTCTGCACAACAAAAAACAGACAGTTTGCTTCGTTTATTACAAGCCACCTCCACCGATACGGCTCAAATTCGCATCTATAAAAACCTGATCAAAGAATATCAAACCCTGGACCGGGCCAAAGCTATACCCATGGCTTATGCTCTGCTGGCCCTGGCCAAAAAAATAGACAGCGAAAAAGATCAGGCTTATGCCATGTTTAACCTTGGTTCCGATTACCTCTACCTCAGTCAAAACGATTCTTCCCTGTATTATTTATTAGCGTCCAATACGCTCTATGAGAAACTAGGTAATACGGAGCAGGTCAATGCCAATCTGAGTAACATTGCGCTGATTTATCAACGGACCAATCAATACGAAAAAGCGACTGAGACCTATTACGAGGTCATAAATTCTTGCCGGGAAGAAAAAGATCATTACTGCGTATGTGCCACGCTGGTCAATATGGCTTCCATTTGTATTGATCAGGAAGATTTTGCCCAGGCCCGTATTTTTTTATTGATGATCCCCGGAGAATATACTAATACCAAGGATGAAGCCGTACGTAAACAGATAGAAGAACTGTTCCCGGCGGTTTACATTAATCTCGGGCAAGCCTTTCGCGAAGACCATAAACTTCCGGTGGGACGCATTGATTCCGCCTTATACTATTATCAGCGAGCCCTGGAGGTCACTATAAAAATGCCGGATGAATTTGTGCGCGATTATTATACGTCTTACATCTACCAACACCTGGGCGACACCTACCTGGCAAAACAAAAGTATAGCTCCGGACTAATTGATGCAGATTTTGCCGACCAGGCGTTAAATGCCTACCGGGCTTCTCTGGATGGATTCATCCGCATGAAAGATCCCCGTGGACAAACCTTTAGTCTTAACAGCATCGGCAGGCTATTAAATAGGCAGAAAAAATATGTAGAGGCACGTCAAGACCTGGAGGAAGCTCTGGCTTTGGCCCGGCAACTGAATTTTCAGGAAGAACTGCGGGATGCTTATGAAGGTCTGGCTGAAAATGCCCGAGGTCAGGGCAAATATCAGGAGGCTTACGAGTATTATACTTTATTTGTCACCTACAAAGACAGCATTCGCAATGCGGAGCGCGATGCAGTAGTTAACCGCTACCAGGTACAATATGAAACCGCAGAGAAAGAACGTCAAATCACCGACCAACAACATAAGTTGGCCATCGCCGCCCAAAAACAAACCACCACTACCCTCATCTTTATTGGCAGCGTTCTGGCCTTGGGGGGTGGCGCCCTGTTGGTGTATTCGCGCTACCGTTACCGCCAGCAGAAAAAAGCGGCTGAGTATGAAAAGTCGGTCAACCTGGCCATGTCCCGTTTTGTGCCTAACGAATTCATCAAAGCGCTGGGCCGGCAGCGTTTCCTGGATGTGCAACTGGGCGACCAGGTCGAAAAACAGGTGACGGTGATGTTCAGTGACATCCGCAATTTTACTACTTTATCGGAAGCCATGACCCCCAGTGAAAATTTCCGTTTTGTGAGAGAATATGCGCTGCGCATGGGGCCGATCATCCAACGCAATCACGGCTTCATCAATCAATACATCGGGGATGGCATCATGGCTATTTTCCAACGCGAACCGGCCGATGCCGTGCAGGCCTGTATCGAAATGCAACGGGAGGTGGACCGGTACAATCAAGAGAGCGCCGCAAAGGGACTGCCGGACATCAAAGTAGGCATGGGATTACATGCCGGCCCGCTGGTGATGGGCATCATCGGTGATGAGCAGCGCCGCGATGCCGCCATCATTGCCGATACAGTCAACACGACTTCCCGCATCGAGAGCACGACCAAGGATTATGGCTCCAAGATCATCGTTAGCGGGCAGGTGCTCAGCAGGCTGCCGGTACAGAACGATTTTCACTTTCGTTTTGTAGGGCAGCTGACCATGAAAGGCAAGTCTATCCCCATCGAAGTGTACGAATGTTTTGATGCGGATGAGCCGTATTATTTCCAAAAGAAATTACTTACCCGGCCGGATTTTGAATCAGGGGTCCGCTACTCGCTTTTGCGGAACCACGGGTATGCGCAAGAACTTTTTTCAACAGTGTTGGCTGCGTTTCCGGAAGATAAAATTGCCAACATGTTGGCGGGCAAATAAAAATGGGAAAGGTTAGCTTATCTTAAAATATTGTTTAGATTTGTATAATAATAAGTGTAATATGTGGACTAAACTTCTGAAAGTAGTTGCCCTTTGTGCCATCATCTTCCCCCTGTTAGCGCCTTCTAACCCGATTATGATCATTCGTTGTGGGGGAGGGCCAAACGCTCCGGCGCAGATAATTAACACCCCTCCCTGCAATCCGGCTTGTCCTCCGGGATATCTTTGTATAAATGGACAATGTGTGAATATATGCGCTTATGGTTCGTATGATAATTGCGACGGATGTGATGAGATAGTCTGGGATAGTGATTATGATGTATGTGTTTGTGTAGAAAATTTAGGGGATTCTGAACCAACGCAATGTGGTTGTCCGCCTTTTTTACCTTTAGATATTTCATTAAGTGTCTGCGCACCGCTTAACGAAAACTCATATGTGCCCTGCTATAATGGAGATCTTGTCGTTGAATTACCCCCGTTTCTCTGTAATTCTACCGGAGGGGATTCCGTAGAGGTTAAGGTATTGTTGTTTGTTGAAAACAATGCTTGCGTAACCATTGAAGACTTGCAGAATTGTGCGTTAACCAACGGTCAAAATTTTGTACTGCTATTGGCTGATCAGTTCAATGACCCGGATATTCATGCAGCTTTTTGTGATGAAGATTTCGATGCTGGGGTTATGGGAATTGATACGATAGAATTAGTTTTTAAACGTGATCCTGCTTCCGAAACATTATTGGATTTTGGAGATTTAGGGGAATACACCATACCAGCCTGTCCACCCTCTGCTTTTGACCCCTGCTCCTGCAGCAATGCTAACATATATAATGCCGACGGTACGGTGCAATATTGGGCGGACACAATTGTGGTAATGATTCCTTTTTTCGGTGATTATTTAGAACTAACCGCCAATAATATACCAGCCGGTTTTCTCAGTCCCGGTACATTTATGCCCTTTACGGTCTCCAGCACATGGGAAGATGGCGCCTCTGGGGATGCAGACGGTGCAGAAAATGGGACCATCCGCATCGCTTATTTTAGGACACCTGGCTCTGCCTTGGATATCACCCTGGGACTAAATGATGATCCTGGTACTGGTTTCGAGGGTATCTTGCCTTTTACTTCAACCTGTGATTTAGCGGTAACCGCCTGTATTGTGAACCCTATTCCTACCCTAGGCCAATGGGGTTTAATGGTTTTGGGCTTATGCCTGCTCATCACCGGTGTCCTGGCGTATCGCAGCGGCTATTATAAGACCTTCAGTAACAAATTAAACCTGTTTTAAACTATGGCGCCGGAGGAAGAAACCACTTATTTTCAAATCTTTGGATTGACCTTCCCCTGGCGCAGAAACGCCTACCTGCGCTTGCTGTGGAAAGTTTATCTGGCTATGCTGGTGGTGTTATTGGTCAGTATTTATTTGTTTCAATATGAAATGACCGATGCGGATGTGCCTGGAGGTTTAGTGTTTGGTGCCCTGCTTACCTATCTAATTTTGTTGATCCGCGATTAGTATCTGACCATAAATATCTGCACAGTTTTGCGCCGATGATTCCCCAGAACCCGATTTTATCTAATGGCAAGTGGCCAATATCCAATACCTGATTAAAAAATTGATTAATTTTATTTCTCGCGGAGAGCGCAGAGACCGCAGAGTTTTTGTATTTACTAGTGGCCAACAGCCACATCAATATCTGAACTTATGCACAAATACACAGTAAATAATAAAATCAGGATTTACACTGAATTTTCTAATGGCCAATGACTAACACCCAATAGCTAACGGCCATACACAAATACACAGTAAATGTTAAACGCAAATTTACACTGAATTTTTTATGGCCAATGGCTAGCACCCAATAGCTAATGGCCATAAACAAATACACGAATACACAAATACACAGGTTGACTCTGAATTTTCTAATGGCCAATGGCTAACACCCAATAGCTAACGGCCATACACAAATACACAAATACACAAATACACAGTAAATAATAAAAACAGATTTACTCTGAATTTTCTAATGGCCAGTGGCAAATGGCCAACACCCAATAGCTAACGGCCATACACAAATACACAGTAAATGTTAAACGCAAATTTACTCTGAATTTTCTAATGGCCTATGGCTAACACCCAATAGCTAACGGCCATACACAAATACACGAATACACCATAGATAAGCTAAACTAAATTAGGGAATTTCATCAGTAGTCTGCAAGGGCTTAAAATGATAATAAATACCGCCAAAACTGACTATCGCAGTTAATAAAAAAAATAAAGAGCTGATGGTGACTGCATGGGCCGGCTCTATTTGGAACCACTGAGCACCATACAATGCCGTAAGTTCCCGGATGCCCAGTCCGCCAATAGTAATGGGCAATACACTGGTCACGGAGGAGATCAAAAAAATTAGTTGGTTTGCCAGGTAATCCTGGTATACCTGGATGGCTTGCATTACGGCATAAATACAACCTAATTGCAGCAATTGGCTTAACAAAGACAAGCCGAGGGCATACGTCCACGAAGATAAAAAGGAAGAAAAATAAAGGCGCAATAATAGATAGTTGGATGCTATACTTAGGAAAACCAATACCGCCCCTGCCTGCAGTAGAAAAGAAATGGGTGGCTGCAATAATTGTCCATTTACAAACCAAAATAACCCACCCATCAATATCCCGATCGCAAAAAGGCCGCTAATGCGGTCCAAAAATAACGCTTGAACCACCGGTTTAAGTTTGACCTGAAACTTTTGGGTGACCCAATACCCTTTATAGGCATCGCCTCCAATCCCACCAGGCAAAAAAAGATTATAAAACATACCTAATAGATACAGTTTCAGATTAAGGCGGTGGGTGATGCTAATACCGGCATCAGCCCAATAGCGGTCCAGCCGGAACACCGTCAGGTACTTGCTCATGGCAAACAATCCTAAGGCGATAAACAACCAACCCAGCCTGACTTGTTTCAGTTGGCTTAAATAGGCTGAGAATTCAATTTTGGTAAAAATAAAATAAAGTAAACTCACAGTTACCACCCATTTAAACCAGACCAAAAGTGTTTTACGCCTGACCACCACGGGTTATTTTTCGCACACTGTAAGGTTTTTTTTGCTGACTTTCATAATAGGTACGGGTCAGCATCTCCATGGTTAATCCAACGGTAAAAAACTGTAAACCACCAATAATCATCACCACCCCCGCAATCATAATCGGCCGGCCCCAAATATCCTGTCCCATTAATTTACAAATCAGTAAATAGAAAAAAATAGCTAAACCCGTGAGTAATGAAAACAACCCGATATTTCCAAATAAATGCATGGGCCGCTGCAAATATTTGCGTAAAAAAATTATTAAAACCAGATCGCTAATGACTTTAAAAATACGCTCCAACCCGTATTTAGATTGACCAGTAACACGGGGATGGTGTGCCACGGGCACTTGGACAATATGTGCGCCATTCAGGTGCGCCAATAAAGTAATGAATCGATGCATCTCCCCATAAAGGTGCAGGCCTTCTATGACTTCTTTCTTAAAAACTTTCAACGCGCATCCGTTATCTTTTACATCCAGATTAGTGGCCAGACGAATAATAAAATTGGCAATTTTGGAAGGGATGACTTTAAAAAAAGAATCCTGGCGCTTGCTGCGTATTCCGGCCACCACATCCCAGTCTTCCCGGATACATTTTTCCAACAGGGCCGGAATATCGGCAGGATCATTTTGCAGATCCCCATCCAGAGTGACCACGTAATCTCCCTGAGCCAGATCAAAACCAGCAGACAGCGCCATGCTTTGCCCATAATTTTTTTTAAGTTCGACCAGGGTAACCTGTGCATCCTGCATAGCTATAACATTTTGCCTGGTGTGATCAGTAGAACAATCATCCACATAGATGATCTCATAGTCATATTCTTTTAGCCCGGCGTGTATTTTTTCTGTTAAGAGCAGCACATTGGCTTCTTCATTATACAGAGGAATGACTATGCTCACCAAATAATTTTGTTTTCTCCTGATATCCAGGTTTTTTGTCTGCGGGTTATCTCCCAGCCGGTCAATTTCAACTTGAGGTTCATGGATCATATTCATTCATTTAGTGCTGATTTTTAAAGGATATAAGGTGGATAAGGCAGTCCCTTCCACCTGATCGTGACGTAAAACAAAACGAATCAGGTATTCCCCATTTAGGGGAGGTAATACAAAAGCGAGCTTCAAAGGTAGGGAATCGCGAGGACCTATAAAAGTTAATTTGGGTATCGTCACCAACTCCTCTGCCACAAAGTTTTTCTTCCGATAGATTTGTGCATAAATAATCTTGCGAACTTCCGTGTTCTCAAATTCAATCCTTCGGTTATAAGGATTAATTAACACAGCCTGAGTATGGATAGTATCTTTCCCTCGCGCAGAATAAGGCATTGATTCCACATGCAAGATTAAGTGGTTGGCTGAGGTGTAATCCTGATAATATTTGGCCCACAGCGTATCTCTTTTTCCTGCCGGCAAAGGCAATCCTCGAAAGCCATAGACCGTATCCAAATACTTATTACCAATAAATAAAACCTGGCGGTGCTGATAATCCTCTTCAAGATCCCATAAATCATATTGACTCAAATGGTAGACTGCATTACATTGGGTAAAGGCGCTATCCCCGCTGTAGAACCAATATTTTGAAGCCAGGGCATAAGAGTTTTCAAAAATAACCCGGTATGCTCCGGCATGGGCTTTTATTTCATCCACCCAGCGCTGATTTCCCCGGAATTCTAAATTATTAGGACACCACGGGGAAACTATTATTACGCGCAGCATTAAAAGCGCTCCTATGCTTATCAGCGCAGTTATACTGAACGTCCGGAAACGTCCCGGATGTTCATTCAGCCACTGGTAAACAAAATAAACCCCGGGTATAATGATTAATACTAGCCATTGCGCATAGACGCTATCTTTATAAGTCAGCGAGGATAAAGTAAAAAAACCGAGAATGCCCCAGAAAATCCACTTTAAACTTTTTTCAAAAGGAGTTGGCGCTGATCTGCGCACTGCAGCAATAAAATAATATAAAACCAGCGGTCCGATGATATACAACGGATTGAGCACATTGGTCAGTACTTTAAGCGGATTAATGCTTTTAGACCCACGGTCTACCAAATGATATTGTAAGGAAGGAAAATCATGGTGATATTGCCAGAGCAAATGTGGGCTATAGAGCATTATTCCGATCAGGACAGCCAGGTAAAACCGGGGGTTTTTTAGCCATGACCAATGCGCTAAAATCGAGAAAACGATCAACAAGAACCCATGATATTTGCTGTACATGAGTAAAGCCATACTCAGACCCCACAATAAAATATTTTGCAGCGACAAATGATCCAGCACCCGCCGGTAAATTAGCAGATAAATGACGGCAAAAAACATCAGCGGTGCATCGGGTGTGGTTATGAATCCATACACCTGAATAAAGACCGTTCCCGCTGCGATGAGTATAAAGGCTTTAACGTTGCGATAATAGGGTGTGACCAACTTCCATAAGCCATATATAAATCCACCGCTCATGGCCACGGTCATTAATCTAACGCCCAATTCACCTGAAAAAATAGCCTGGCTGAAAAAAATCCATAAAGCGACCATGGGCGGATGATCGAAATAACCCCAGGCTAAATTTTTGGACCAGACCCAATAATAGGCTTCGTCGTGCAATAATTCCGTAAAAGCTGCCTGGATAAAATTCATCGTCATCCAAGCCAGGATAAATACAAGTATTACAACCTCCGGTTTATTCAGATGGTGTTGCCGGTCCTTGGTTGTAAACATAGCAGATGAGGTTTTTTGAGTCTCCCAATGTACAAAAGAAAACGCCTTGGAGTAAAATAAAAATGATATACATCATGATGGGGTATTTTAAGCGAGGTAGAAAGTAAAAGGTCATAATAAAGTGGTATAGGCAAAATTTCCTGAGCCGAACGAACCCTAACCAGCTGAGTGAGAGTTCGAGTGTACGGCGTGGGGGTCAAATTTTTTGAATACCGCCACCAATTAAAATTAATGAAAATTGGTCTACCTAATTGTTCTGTCCTATGAGTTCAAGGTTTTATCCATGAGGTCAATAACTTCTCACCCTAAAAAACAGATCCAAACACATAGCTCATAAACAGATTAAAATAAATAGTATAGAATATAAGAAAGGTGAGTTCACACATATTTACTTACGGAGTTGCACAAAACGGCCAACCAATAGGGTCTTATGGAAATGACGCATGGGCAAAGTATCTATTTGCTCCCAGATCAGATGCGGATATAATAAGGTATCAACAATATACAAGTTATGTTGATTAAGTGGATTGTATTGCCGGGGGATGATGGTGGCGAAGCTGTGCGTCAAATAAAAGGATGTCGTTGGCTGCACCTCGGTGTCACCAAACACCACTAAATTTTGGTTTTTTAATTGATGACCAATTTCTATTGCTTGTTGACGGCAGAGCTGACCATAATCATGCGCTAAACGATCAGGCAATACAAACCAGTTAAAGGATAAGCGGATAATCAGTAGAGTAGCCACCACAGCCAGCATGAGATTTGCGTTAAATTTGAAAACATAAACAAGGATCAAAGCCATGGCCCCTGCAGTTATTCCAACTTTTAACCCACAATAGTCCACTGTGCTCAGACGATCCAGAAAAAGGGGTATCCAAACACTGACGGCCACGAAGATCATAAACCAATGAAAAATAAAACGGATGATGCGGTGGTGGGGTGTTTGTGCAGACTGATGCCAACCATCAAGTCGGAATAACATACTGAAGAAAAGCGGTAAAAACATAAACAAATAACGGGGAAATATATCCGGTGAAATCCAGTATACCAGAATATTTGATATCATGATGATGCCCTGAAAGACCCAGAAAGGATCTCGATAAGCCCAGGCAACTGCCTGGCGTCGAAAAAAATAAATAGTCAGGATAGGCCAGGGTAAAAAGTGATAAATCAGTTCCACTGGAAAAGTAAAAATATGCTTTATGACCTTCCATCCTCCGGATTCAATAACCGTCCGCTTGGTGGATTCGTGAAGCAGGCGGGCAAAAACGTCAGGAGTCCCTTCCTGGCTTAAATACAAGCCATAATACCCACCAAGGGTTAGAATAAATAATCCCAAACCCACTACATGCTCCCAGGACAGTAACTTTCGATAATGACGTGTCCACAATAACCAAACAGATAGGGTCACACCCTGAAATACCAACGCCGGTAATCCCTTTAATAAAAAACCGACCGCGCACAGGAAATAACTTCCTAAAAACAAAGTCAACCAGCGCTGTTGTTTTACGGTGAAATAAACGGTGGCAAAAAGTGAGAAAATTACTACACTAAAAGTGATATCTATCAGGCCAAGCATAGCATCCCAAAAGAGTATTCTGCCCGAAGTCATAACCATCAAAGCGATGATAATTCCTGTTCTCAAATCGTAAATGCGCTGGTAAACCCACATAGTGATCAGGCCAAAACTACCCAGGGCAAAAACATTGGTGAAGCGGGCATTCCACTCCGTATTTTCACCAGTGAGGTAAGACATCCCGATTAACATCCAATTGAACAGGGGTGGTTTATTTAAATAAGGCGCTGCATGCAGGGTCGGTGTCAGATAATGGCCGGTCCACTTCATTTCCAGAGCTACCAGCGCCCGGATGGCTTCATCATCTATAAATGGCATTAATCCCAGGTTGATCAATAAAGCCGGGGGTAATAAAATCAGAATAAGCACATAGAGACCATATTTTGTGCTAAAGGTTTTAAATCTCTGATTCATCATTGTTTATTCCACCGGTAAGGTACTATTGAAGATTTGAACAGTCAACATTTTTTAGTTTGAATAATTATGATCTACAAACACATTGTTTAATCAATGCGGATTATTATTCAGTTGAGCATCACGTTCTGCATGACCGAATAATATTCGTTCAAAAACGGGTAAACGCATTGATTTTATCCACTCGTCGCTTAAGCCGGATGAATTGAAACCGATTACATGAAAGTTCAAGGTGCCATGTAAGGGTGAATTTTTGAATTTCTCAGACCAATTAATATTAGTCAACCTAATTATTTTGCCTAAATGGTCATAGTATTATGGATAATGGTTTAAAGCCACCCTGGTAATTTATTCGAATCTGGAAAAAACCTTTTTACCTTTAAAATACGTGTGCAGCACTTTGGTTTCCATGAGATGAAAGCGGTCTGCTGTCATCGGATCCTGGTCCACAACGATAAAATCGGCTAATTTACCTGGGGTTAATGTACCGGTTTCATCCTCACGATGCATCATGTAGGAACCATGCCGGGTGTAACCTTCCAACACCGGGTAAACCTCCAGCACGTGTTGCGGGGTCCAGGGCTCCCGCTGCAAAGTGTCGGGGCCGCGACGGGTAACCGCCACCTGCAAGGCGTGCCATGGATTCATGGTGCTGACCGGCCAGTCGCTGCCAAAAACTATGGTGGCTCCGGTCTTGGCCACCGTACCAATGGGGTATTGCCACTCCGCTCTTTCCGGACCTAAAAACGGATAGTTCAATTCACTCATATAACTATCTTCCCACGTGGCCCACAGTGCTTGAAAATTGGCAATAACATCCAAAGCCCTGAATCGGGGGATATCCTGAGGATGGATAACTTGTAAATGGGCGATGTGATGACGTAAATCCTGCGCTCCGTTTTCGCGCCGGGCTTGCTCAAACGCATCTAAAGAGGTGCGAATGCCCCGGTCGCCAATAGCATGTACATGGACCTGAAATTTAGCCTTATCCAATGCCTTGATCATCTGGATGGCAGTAGAATCATCTGCATTAGGAATTCCGGCATGATGTTCATGGATATAATTCTCCAGCATCGCCGCCGTTTTTCCTTCCACCACGCCATCCATAAATAACTTAACCTGATCAAATTTTACATCAGAACCGGCTGCACGATAGCGTTGATTAAGTTCCAATACAGGAGCTACTCCCGCCGTGCCCTTACTCAGATCAGCATAAAGGGAAATGTTTACATGTGCAGTGAGTTCACCGGCTTTAGCCAGCTCCAGATAAGTATCAATAAACTCACGACCGGCTGAAGCTTCCACCAAGGAGGTAATTCCCAGGGAATTGGCCATTTTTAAAGCGGCAACTAACGCTTTTCGGCGGTCTTCTGCGGTATAGAGGGGCAATAAACTACTCACCAGCCCGATGGCCTTTTCCCGCAATGTCCCGCTCGGTTCTCCGCTTGAGGTGTAGCGTTCTACCCTACCCTGCGGAGGATCAGCCGTTTCCCGGCTAATACCGGCTTTTTGCAAGGCCTGGCTGTTAACCCATGCCGAATGCCCATCCAGGGATGATACAAACACCGGGCGACCAGGAATTATGGAATCTAATAGTCTTTTATCCGGATTTCCTCCGGCAAACCCGGCCAGCCAGGCATTTTCACCTCTGATCCAGGTCCGTTCGGGATTGTGTTCAGCAAACCGACGTAAACTATCCAGGATTTCATAAATATTGGTCAGTTCAGCCAGGTCACATTCAAGGAAGGAAAGGCCGCCACTGATCGGGTGGACATGGCTATCCGTAAATCCGGGCAAAACCGTATGCCCCTGCAAATCGATTAATTTTGTACTCCCTCCCTGAAAGGGCAATAGGTCCTCTTGCGAACCCACCCCCAGAATGCGCTCGCCTTTGATGGCCAGCGCATTGTAGATAGCCTCCTGGTGTTCCATTGAATAAATTTTGCCGTTGACCAACAGCACATCCGCCACAGGCTTTTCCTGACAATGTATAAACAAAAGAAACACCGGTAACCACCCAAAAAACTTCGCCATAACCCATCATTTGATAACAAGATAAAAACGAATGACCTCAATTCCAATCTTTAAAAATTGTCCCGGATTGACCGTTGGACCATATGAAGTTTTTTAAATGACCATAGCAAGCACCATTACGGATTGATGCTGCCCAATCTGACCCAGAGTGGAAATAAATTTTAATTAGTTTTGTATTCATATTAAGAAAAATCATTATGCAAAAAAGGCATGCTGACCTCCATCAGTATTTCGAAGAACAAGGCCGGACGACTGAAAAATATGTAATCCCATATATTCAGGAGGTTGCACCAATTTCCCGGACTATCCGAGTCGCCGAGATTGGGTGCGGTGAAGCCGGCAACCTGATGCCATTTATGAATATGGGATGCACCTGTGTAGGGGTAGATATTGATGCATTTAAAGTGGAAAAGGGACGTGAACTGTATAAAAGTCACCCAAATCACCACCGCCTCAGGTTAATCATCAAAGACATTTACGCTACGACTCCCCAGGAATTAGGAGGTCCATTTGACCTGATTATTTTGCGCGATGTGATCGAACATATCCCGCATCAATCTAAATTCTTAGGTCATTTAAAACAATTTTTGAATCCTGGCGGGCATGTTTTTTTTGGTTTTCCTCCCTGGCGCATGCCTTTTGGTGGCCATCAACAAGCGACCAACCACCACTGGCTGTCCAAAATACCTTTTACCCATCTTCTACCCGAAGCCTTGTATTTAAGTCTGTGGCGCTGGTGTGGTGAGTCAGAAGGAACTTTGGTGGCTTTGCAGGAGATACGCTCCACCGGGATTAGTATAAACCGCTTTAGGAGGATCATCAGGGAAAATAGTTATCGACTGGACCGCGAAACGTTGTTTCTGATTAATCCTAACTACGAGATAAAATTTGGATTAAAACCGCGCGTGTTACCTTTTTTTTTAAATATTCCTTGGCTAAGAGATTTTTTTACTACCGCGGTATATGCCGTGACCAGTGTAAAATCTGCCTGATTGGCAGTACTATTTAACAAGCAGGAGTTTTAAAATTTGAATGATACGTATTGTTTTGAGGACATAATAGAACGAAACGTTTTTTCGTTTCCCCGGAAAAGATATTCAACCAGTGCCAATGCCTTCTGCAAAAATTTACCGGGTGTATGTTGTGGAATTAAGCCGGCGGGTGTTTACTGAACATGCCAAATTTCGCGCCGCCAACCCCCAGTTTAATGGTGTATTAGAATGTTTGTATGTGGGCATGACCAGCAAAACTCCGCAGGAACGCTTCGCCCAACATAAGCAGGGGTATCGCAATCCGAAAGGACATAAATTATCTTCCAATATTGTCGAAAAATATGGCCGCTATTTAAGGCCAAGTTTATACCAGCATCTTACCTTCATGACCAGAGATGAGGCCTTAGTGATGGAAGCACAATTGGCTTTAGAATTGAGACGTAAACGGTATGCCGTGTGGTATAATTAAGCCCATTTGAATTCTGCTCCATCCGGGCGTATCATTCACCGGACAAATGACCGGACTCGTAGCTTATCAAATACATTTGAAATTCTCCGGCCCATAAAAACCCGGAATGCTCTTTTTTTATCCAACCCGTTTAAAACTGCAAAACAAAAAATTTTGCTGCGTCTGAAACGGCGTAATGTGATCTTCCGTCAGACAGCGGATCTTACGAAATCCATCATCCAGAGCTTCAGTCAATGTAACTTCATTGTACTGGCGGATGGTTAACCCACTGCATTTCGTTGGGCCTTGGTCCGAGAAGGTGCCAATGGTCATAAACCCTTGAACTGCCTTTCGGGCGATGCCCAGATAAGCCGAAATTTGCTCGGCAGTAGTTAAAAAATGAAAGGTAGCCCGGTCGTGCCATACATCATAAGTCGTGGTGGGTTCGAATAACGTTGCATCACTTACTATCCAATTCACTTTCTCCGCCAGTTTACCTAACCGGACCCTGGCCTTTTCCAGCGCTTTAGCTGAAATATCCAACACGGTCAGATTGGTGTACCCTTCAGCCAATAAATGATCCACCAGCCGACTATCTCCTCCGCCGATGTCAATGATTCTAGCGTTTTTATCAAGAGGAAAAGAATGAATAAATTCCAGGGATGTCGTGGGAATATTTTGCGTCCAACTAACCTGATCCGGGTCCTTGGTTGCATAAACATTATCCCAATGTTGCTGAGTGGAATTTTCCATGGTCTCTTAATAATTATTACACAAATAAATAACTAAAAAAATACAACTAGATTCAGATCCACTTTATTTGCCTAAAATTAAAAAGGGGAATTTTATTAAATGCCATAAATAATGAAATACTTTTTTCCAAGCATTTATTTATGTCTGATTTTATGCTCTTGTCGACAATATCCCGTCATCCACAGCAAACCTAATATTTTATTTATCCTGGCTGATGACTGGAGTTATCCTTATGTGGGATATGCCGGATGGACAGATGTTTCTTTGCCCCACCTGGATAGTTTGTCTGCGCACGGAAGCGTATTTCATCACGCTTTTTGTGCAGTTCCGTCGTGCACTCCCTCACGCTCTGCTTTACTGACCGGACGATATCCGCATAACCTGGGTGAAGCCATAAATTTATGTGGACGCCTGGATGCTTCCATACCAACCTATGTCCAGATATTGAAAAAAGCCGGCTATGCCGTGGCTTTTGATCGCAAAGGATGGGCTCCCGGGGATTATTACAAAATGGGTTATCATGAAAACCCCTGCGGTGTGCAAGTGCCCTTCACCCGTTTTCTCGATAGTGTTCCACAGGGACAACCATTCTTTTTTTGGTTTGGCACTCATGACCCTCACCGGCCTTTCGATGGTGACTCTACGCTTTCGTCGCGCCAGC
>JAYRWN010000390.1:0-6329 GCA_041917975.1 Saprospiraceae bacterium
TGACATATAAATGTTTATTGATGCAATAAGGATCAAGATTAAAAGTAGTTTGTATTTCATGGCGGGAGATTTATAGAAAGGGCCGATGTTTATTTGGCCTTAAGATAGCTTTTTTTTCTCTCTACGCACTCATCCATGAATTGATCCATTACTTATTAAAACTTAGGGGATGTGGATAAATAATGTTAAAAAAAGGTTATGAATTTTCAATGTAACAGCTTATTTTTCGCATTGAAGAGATAGGACTATTCCCCTGGGATAGTTCTTATTTAGGGGATTAATTAATAATATTTCAAATGATTTCAAAACTTATGTTATGATTAGATCTGGACTTTTTTTAGTCTTTCTGCTGATGGGAGCCCTGGCCTGGGCACAATCAACAGTAAGCGGAACGGTCACCAGCGGTGAGGATAATGAACCTCTGATCGGGGTGACAGTTATGGAAGTCGGAACTTCCAACGGAACGGTGACCGACTTCGAAGGTAAATACAGTATCACCGTCAGACCTGGTGGATCGCTAAGATTCTCCTATACCGGTTTCGCAGAACAAACCATTCTCATAGGGGCCCAAACCACCATCAATGTGGTGATGGCTCAGGGTGTTGCCCTGCAAGAGGTCGTGGTTACCGCTCTGGGGGTAAGCCGGTCAAAAAAAGCGTTAGGGTATTCGGTCACCGAGGTCGGGGGAGATAATTTCACTCAGGCACGCGAAAACAACATTGCGAATGCACTTAGCGGACGTATTGCTGGGGTAAATGTCAGCAAGGTTGCTTCCGGAGCCGCCGGTTCTTCCCGGGTTATTATCCGCGGTAACAAATCTTTACAGGGTAATAACCAACCCTTGTACGTTGTGGATGGCATCCCGATGGATAACTCCGGATTTGGTCAGGCCGGTCTGTGGGGTGGTCGTGATGAAGGGGATGGGATGTCTTCCATCAACCCGGATGATATTGAGACCATTACCGTTTATAAAGGCGCTAATGCAGCTGCTCTCTATGGTAGCCGGGCGGCTAATGGGGTGATCAACATCACTACTAAAAAAGGTAGCGGTGCTCAAAAAGGTATCGGTATTGAATTCAACTCCAATTATGTATTTGAAACGGTTAACAATTTATCCGACCTGCAAAAAGAATACGGGTCCGGTGCATATGTAGATGCAACCGCCGACAATGTAACAAATGGTGTTGCTACAAAACCGGACAATTTTCAGCGGGCCTACGACTGGGGTGATGATTCCTGGGGACCTAAATATGACGGGAGTTCTGTGTTGCAATGGGATGGCAAATCCAGACCATATAGTTATTCTGGGGATAACTGGGCCCGTTTCTATGAAACTGGTACATCACTGACTAATAGTTTAGCCTTCACCGGGGGCAGTGACAAACAAAACTTCCGTGTAGGTATCTCCAACCTCATTAATAAGTCTGTGGTGCCTAACTCCGGATTTGACCGTACCAACGTGTCCATTGCCAGCAATTCCAAATTCGGCAAACGGGTAACGGTGGTTGCTAAAGCTTTATACTCTAATGAATATGCTAAAAATCGTCAGAACCTGTCAGACTCGCCAGGTAATAGTATTCTTTCTGTCTGGAGAGCGCCAGGTAACCATAATGTCAATGATTATAAAGGTGATCCGGATAAACTGGGTGCTATTCCTGCCGACACGGACCCTGCTCTGTTAAGCATTTGGGGTAAATCGGTAGGCGAAGAATTTCAACAAGCAAATAATAACTGGGGCCAAAACCCTTATTGGGTGTCTTACCAATACCGGGATAATGATGAGCGCGATCGTTTGATCACCTCCGGCCAATTAAGAGTAGATTTGACCGATTGGTTGTACATCCAGGGCCGGGCCGGTATGGACTGGTTTACCCGCCGCGACAATGGCTTAGTACCACAGGGTACCGGGTACGCAAGAGGCGGCTCTATTGGAGAAGGAGAAGACCGTGTGCGTGAAATCAACCTTGAATACATGCTTGGTTTCAATAAGACCTTTGGTAAAATCAATGTTAATGCCTTTTTCGGTGGAAATAAAATGCAACGGAAATATGACCGCATAAGTATTAGTGGTAATGGATTTAATGTTCCTTTTTCTACGGCTATTAACAGTTCTGCTCAGCGGACCTGGGGTTATGGCTTTTCTGAGCAAGGGATTAACTCTTTGTTTGGTTCAGCCGAAATCAGTTATGGTGGTTTCTTATATTTAACAGGAACAGCCAGAAATGACTGGTTTTCTGTGTTAAACCCAGAATATAACAGTATTCTTTACCCTTCGGTGGGTGCCTCTTTTGTATTTACAGATGCTTTGCAAAACCTGCCAAAATGGTTGAGTTTTGGTAAAATAAGGGCGTCCTGGGCACAAGTAGGAAATGTTACAGTTGGTCCATACACCACCAGCATCACCTACTCTTTGAAACAATCCCACCTGACTTATCCTCTGGGTTCATTTGCTTTTGCCGGCGGGAATGGTGGTAGTATTCCCAATCCACTACTGCAGCCCCTGACCTCCACTGAGTTGGAATTTGGTGTTGACCTCCGTTTCTTCAACAACCGCTTAGGGTTGGATTTGACTTATTATCGTCAAAAAACAACTGATGATATTTTGCCCGCTTCCATCTCCTGGGCTTCCGGGTTTGGATCGACCAGTATAAACCTGGGTGAACTACAAAACAACGGATTGGAAATGTTGCTGACCTTTAAACCGGTTAGCGGAGCTTTTAACTGGGATGTCTCTTTTAACTTTGCTAAAAATGAAAATAAAGTCGTATCACTCATCGAAGGTAGCAAAGAATTGCTTCTGGAAGAGCCGCGTACCCGTACGGTATATGTTAAGCATATTGTTGGTTATCCATATGGTATGCTAACCGGTTGGGTACAAAAGAAAAGCCCGGACGGACAGCCGGTGTTTGAAGCCAATGGAGCTCCCGTACAATCGGATCAGTATGAAATATTTGGTAATGGAGTACCCGACTGGACCGGCGGTTTAAATAACAGCTTTAGTTGGAAAAACATTGACATGTCCTTCCTGATTGATTTGAAATTAGGTGGAGACATCTACTCCGGCACCAATGTGCGCTTAACGCAATGGGGTTTGCATAAACAAACCATCCAGGGCCGCGAAGGCCAAACACCGATTACGGTGACCGGGGTTATTCAGGATGGTAAAACCAGTTCCGGAGAGCCGATCTACAAACCATTTACCAAAACCTTGACCCCCCACGAAGCCCAGAACTACTGGAATCAAATGGGTAACCGGGTGTCTGATCATTTCGCCTACGACGCTTCATTTGCCAAACTGCGCCAGGTGACTCTGGGGTATAATGTGCCGCGGAAGTTATTGGCTAAAATGCCATTCCAGAATCTGGGTATTTCTTTTGTAGGACGTAACCTGGCTATTCTGTTTAAGAATACGGAAAACATTGACCCGGAACCTGCTTATTCTAATTCCAACTCTCAAGGTTTGGACTACTTCGGCATGCCGGCCGTAAGAAGTTATGGGTTTAACTTAAAAGTTGGTTTCTAACTATTAAAATTGATGATGATGAAAAAAGTATTTCAAATAGCATTTTGTCTAACCATTGGTTTATTTATAACCAGTTGCAACACGGACGAACTGCAAGATCTTAATATTAATCCCCAGGCGGTCTCTCAAATTGATTTAAATTTTGTTTTTTCGACTGCCCAATTGGGGATTGCCGCTAACGGTTCATCCGGTGATAACCGTTATACCGATTGGCGTACCAATATCGGGATGTGTTCTTTTGCCATTCAGCATTTGGCTAATGCCGGGGGTGGTATTGCGCCTGGGGATAAATACACCGATAACTTCGAGACCAACGAGTGTATTTTCCAATTTACTTACCAGGATCAGCTGAAAAACATTGCCGAAATCCTCAAACAAACCGGCCCAGGTGGTTACGATGAAGGCAAAAAAGTCAATATGCGTAATGCCTCCCGAATACTTCGTGCCTTAAGCTTGTTTCGCGTGACCGATTTTTATGACAATGCCCCTTACTCCGAAGCCAATCAAGGTTTGGACGGCGTGTTTTTCCCTAAATACGATTCTCAAGAATCTATTTATAAGGATTTGTTGAAAGAATTGGATGAGGCTTCTGCTGCATTAAGCGCTTCCAATCCTGACGAAGGGTTTAAACTGGCCGACATGATCTTTAATGGAGATATTGCCAAGTGGAAACGTTTGGGTTATTCTTTGATGCTGCGCTACGCTATGCGCGTCTCCGACCGCGATGCCGCTTTAGCAGCTACTTATGTTTCTAAAGCTGCCGGTAATGTCATGCAAAGCAATGCGGACAACGTCGTCGTACCCATGTCAATAGGACCCAGTGAATGGCAGGACCAAAACGGTATCAGCCGCGCTTTTTATCCCGGCGATGGCGGTCAACCCTCCTTTCTTAGCAAGACTTTAGTGGATGTGTTAAAGGGATTTAATCCGGCCTCAGTAGACGATGATGACCCGCGTCTGATGATTATCAGCGGTGGGATTGCCAAATGGAGCGCTAATGCTTGGACTCCGCTTAATGTTGATCCATTAGCCCAAAAAGGGATGCCGAACGGTAAAGATCAGGCTGATCTGGACGTTTTAGAAGGTAAAGCGGTTAATCAGGAAGAAACCTATTCCCGGATTAACTTCCTCATGCTCCAAGATGACGAACCATATATGATCATGAATTATGCCGAGGTGGAGTTCTTATTGGCTGAGGCATTGGAACGTAAGATTGGTTCTGGCATATCCGGAACGGCCAAAGCTCATTATGATGCTGGAGTTAAAGCAGCCATGCAAATGTACACCGTCTACGACGCTTCTTTGACTGTATCCGATGATCGCGTAGCCCAGTACCTCGCCGTTTATCCTTATGGTGGAGTGCCTGGATTGACCGGTCTGCAGATGATTTATACTCAGCTGTGGATCAGCAAGTTCTTCAACTGGTATGAAGCCTGGAATGACTGGAGAAGAACGGACTGGCCGGCTTTGGTGCCGACCAATCACCCATCTAGTGTCACCGGTGGCAAAATTCCGGTACGTCTGAAATATCCAAACCGTGAAGTGGCTGGTAATCCCAACTTTGCTTCAACGGCTAGCGCCAACGACTTTACTACCCGCGTTTGGTGGGATGTAAAATAAGCAGTCACTTTTGACGCTCGCAAATCTTTTAAGAGGCTGTCTGTGTAAAAACAGGCAGCCTCTTTTTCTTGCCAAGGGATATAATTAACGGAAAACTTTGTTTTCTAAGGGGTTGTTAAGTTCTCATTACCTCTTAAATCTATATTTTTGAAACGTATCAAGCGGTATAAAACCTTCATGTTCAGAAGCTGTCTTTTTTTGGTTGGCCTGATTTTATTCAGGCCGGTCAGTGCACAAAACGACCCTTTGTTTATTTCCGTTCCGCCTAAAAAATCCGGAATTAATTTTAAAAACTCCCTCCTGGAAAGCCCAACGTCCAATGTGCTTACTTATGAATACTTTTATAACGGAGGAGGAGTGGCCGTAGGTGATTTTAATAACGACGGGTTGGAGGATATTTATTTTACCGCCAATATGGGTAAAAATAAGCTATTTATTAATGAAGGCAATTTGATTTTTAAAGACGTTACCTCCCGCGCCGGCGTAGCTTGCGACCAGGGTTGGAAAACCGGAGTCACCCTGGCCGATGTAAATGCTGATGGTTGGCTGGATATTTATGTTTGTTTTTCCGGGAAGGGCTCACCGGATCAAAGACGCAATCGTTTATTTATTAATAACGGTGATCTTACCTTCACCGATCGCGCTAAAGACTATGGTGTTGATGACCCCGGTTACACCACCCATGCTTCATTTTTTGATTACGATCGCGATGGTGACCTGGACCTCTACGTATTAAATCATAACGTGGTGGTTATTCGCGAATTTGAATTTGCTAAAGCCAAAGAAACTCGCCATCCCTTTGCCGGGGATCGTTTATACCGTAACGACGCCGGCCGCTTCACCGATGTCAGTGCCGGCGCCGGCATTAAAGGTAATCCGTTGGGGTTTGGGCTGGGTGTGTCGGTAGCGGACATTAATCAGGATGGTTGGCCGGATATTTACGTCTCTAACGATTATATTGAGCCCGATTATGTGTACATCAATAACCGGGATGGCACCTTTACTGACCGCCTCAGCGAGTACATGCAGCACATTTCTTATTTTTCCATGGGTTGTGACGTCAGTGATTTTAATAACGATGGATGGCCGGATATTTTTACTCTGGATATGCTCCCGGAGGATAATCAACGCCAGAAATTATTGTATGGCCCGGATAATTACGAGCATTTCGCCTTAATGGTGCTCA
>JAYRWN010000391.1:0-4444 GCA_041917975.1 Saprospiraceae bacterium
ATAATTTTCGCAGATAAATTTTCTTGCATTATGCCCTAGTTGAGCTTTTAATGTTTGATCAGCTAATAATTGTTTTATGTAATGCACGAACGTGTCAACATCGTTTGCGATTAAGACTTCTTTACCATCTTCTGCACCGATGCCATTATTGACTATGGTAGAGATAATGCAAGGTTTGCCGCAAGCCATGGCCTCCAAAACCTTGTTTTGCATGCCGCCACCTTCAAAAATTGGTGCAATGAATATTTCCGCTGACCAATAGGCCTTCCGAATGTCCGCCATCCATCCTGAAACAAGAACTTGGGGATTTTTGTTTTTAATCAGGTATTTAGCAGGCCGAGCTCCAGCTATGAGTAATTGAACTTCTGGTAACCTCGGTAATAATTGCTCGATAAGATATTTAGCGGCTCGAATATTAGGACGATATCCCATATTACCGGCAAAAACTAATGAATAACTTGATAGGTTAGACCCTGACGGGTAAAAGTAGTTAAAATTAACCCCGTTTTGGACCACTGTAATTTTTTGCGGTGAATTAACCGGCATATTTTGCCGGTCAAATTCAGAAATGATCATCCGTTGATCAAAATCATAAAATACGTCCTTTTCTAGAGCTGCTATCCTACGTCCTTCCATGGTCCAAAACCATTTTTCCAAAAATCTTGACTGTTTAGCGCTACGTTCACAAATGAGCGAAAAACAATCCATGTAGTCTAAGACCTTGTAAAATGGCAGATTGCGCGTATAAAGAACTGTGCGAATGAGCTGTGAAAAGATTACATCAGGATTCTCCTGGAGAATAATAGTATGTATTTTATCTTTAAGCTTACGTTGGTAAAAATAAGCCACTTGAAAAGGAAGACCATTTATCCAACCCCTTACCCCATTATATAGACCTCTCCATCTGGGTATTGCCAACAGGTGAATTGAGGAGCACAAGCCTTGCACAGGCTGAAGCTTTTCCGCGTTTATTGGTTCTTCATGTAGAGCAATAAGCACCACCTTATGATTTAAGCTTAATTGTTCGATATGATGGAACATCCTGAGTTTATCGCCCTTTTCAGTCGGAAAAGGAAACCTTGAGGCCATCACTACAATCTTCACTTATATAAAGCTATAATCAAAGTGAAATTACTTGATAAGGGCTTTTTTCTGGTACTTAGGTATCTCCTTACGATAGGTGTCCAACAATTTCTCAGCTAAACGCATGTTATCATAGTAATTGTGGACCATAGACCTAGCTGCAGCCTGCATCTTGTTAACTGCATGGGGTTTATCAACATAAATTCCAATAGCTTTTAAAAATTGGTCTGGATCATCAGCAAGAAAAAATTCAACTCCATCGGTAACTGGAATACCTTCTACGGCTACCGATGTAGCTATAACTATGCGGCCTAATGCCATGGCTTCAAGTATTTTTACACGCATTCCACTTCCGGAGAATAAGGGAACGAGGATGATGGGAAATTGATTTAAAAAAATCTTGGAATCCTGAACCTCTCCATGAATAATTATGGAATCCTTGGCTAAAGAAAAAACTTCCGAGGGGGTTTTACGGCCTGCAATATGTAACTCTGCATGAGGGTATTTGGCCAAGATATGGGGCCAGACTTTATCCACTAACCAGCTTAAACCTTCAAGATTAGGCAACCAATCCAATGCTCCTATAAACGCAAATTTAGGTCCATTGGACCGGCTAACATCTTGCTGTACGTATTGTCCTAAATTCAATCCGATTGGGGATAGCGTTGCGCCATTATAATAACCCATCTTTCTGTAGGTACTTAAATCACGGTCAGTGAAAGTTACCAGCAGATCATATTGTTCAAGATATTGCTTTTCAAATTCACGCAACTTTTTGCTGATGTGTTTGAAATACCATTTCTTTAGCCCTATCGGAGCATTCTCTGCTAAGCGCTCCCAAATTTCATATTCTACATTATGCGCCCTCATCGCTATAAGAGCCTTGGAATATTTACGGATGACCGGAATGTAGGCATTTAGATATGAAGTTTCAAGCTGAATTACGTCAAATTGCTGATTCTTAAGCAATTGAATTAAAACATCTTCAAAAGAATTTGATACAAACCGAGCAATATTGTATGACTTATTGCGCATTAAATGCCACAAAGCATCAAAGTAGTTCACAGTGTTGTCAACTTTTACAGCGTGAATGGCCTTATAATGAGCAAGTTCATGCCGGTATTCATCCACTTCCAGATAATGTTTGGTCGTATTCATAGCGAGCAAAGTAACTTCACATCCTAAGTCATGCAGAGCTTTGCTTATATAGGTATTCGCTACTGATTCACCGTCTTTGAGAGGATACGGGAATTTTTTGCAAACCTGTAATATCTTCATAAAATTCTTGTAGAGATACAAAAATAGGCTTATTGTCCTAAAATCTAGGTTTTATCAAATTAAAAAATTGTAAAATCTCACCGATTGCACCAAGATCATATGATTAACGTTTCAATATATGTATTATCGTGTATTATTGCTAAATTTTTTCAGCATTTATGTTGGTAGCTAAAAATATCCACAAAAGTTATGGCCAGCTGATGGTCTTAAAGGGCGTAGATTTAACCATCGAAACGGGAAAACGTGTAGCTATTGTTGGTAAATCAGGTGCAGGAAAAAGCACTTTATTACATATTTTAGGCACTTTAGATTATCCTGACTTAGGTTATGTAAAAATTGAAGACACTGAAGTTAACTTGTTAAAAAACAAAGCATTAGCGAAATTCAGAAATCAAAAAATAGGGTTTATTTTTCAATTTCACCATTTGCTGCAAGAGTTTACTGCTTTGGAAAACACCTTTATTCCTGGCTTAATTCAACAAAGACCTCAATCAGCTCTAATCCATGAAGCTAAAGAGCTTCTCAGTTATTTAGGCTTGGGAGATCGTTTAGACCATAAACCCAATCAATTGTCTGGAGGTGAGCAGCAACGCGTAGCGGTAGCTCGAGCCTTGATCAACCGCCCAGTGATTCTTTTTGCCGATGAACCCACTGGCAATTTGGATACCCACAACAGTGAAGAAATGCACAAACTTTTTAATCGACTCTCCACAGACTTTAAGTTGACCATGGTCATAGTTACACATAACCTGGAGTTAGCTTCTCACTGCGATCATATTTTTACCATGCAAGATGGTCAATTGCTATAAACCATGACCCCTAGACCAAAAATCCCCACCCAATGTTTTATTTTTACACGTATATTCATTTTTTATGAAGGTCTCATTTGTTTCTTCTCTCTTATTTGGCTTATTTATTTGTCCTGAGCTTGGGTGTTATTCTGGCTCGCAACAAAACCTAGAGTTACAAGTTATTGATTCTGTGTATAAACAGGTCATGGCTATCCATGATGAAGTCATGCCAAAAATGGGCTATATAGTCGCCTTACAGGACAGCTTAAAACAAATTGCTCAAACAGATTTTGCTATTCAAGATCAAGACAACGATCCTCGTCAACTTATTAATGATTTAGCCGCTGCAGAAGAAGGAATGTGGGTTTGGATGAATAATCTGAAACAAATCCAAAACCTCTCTGATTCTCTAAACCCAATACTTTATTACACTCAACAAATAGATAGTATCACCGCAGTTAAGCAGAAGATGCTTGAAAGTATTGTTAACGCCGAGTCCTTCATCAAATCAATTGAAAAACAATGAAAATTATTTATTATCTGATACTGCTGTTAGTCTTGCTCAGTGCATGTTTACCATCGAATAAAAAACTTCCTATTATCGGAATCCCCACTATCGAAAATGGTGATACCACATGGCCTGCAATCCGTGACTTCTCCTTCATTGACCAGGACAGCCAAATCATAACTCAAGACGTCTTTGCAAATAAAATTTATGTGGCAGATTTTTTCTTTACTTCCTGCCCGACAATATGTCCAGGGGTCACCAAACAAATGTTAAAGATTCATGATCGTTTCAAGGACGATGATCGGGTATTATTATTAGCCCATACTATTGATCCTAAAAGGGATAATGTGTCGAAACTCCATCAATATGCATTAAATTTACAGGTATCTTCTTCCAAGTGGCATTTTGTTACCGGTGACAAAAGTGCCTTATATGGTATTGCCAGGGATTATATGAGTGCAGTGATGGAGGATGAATCCGTACCTGGAGGATTCGATCATAGCGGCCGTATAATACTTGTCGATAAAAATAGGCATGTCCGTTCGTTCGCAAATGGCACTGAGCCAAAAGATGTTGACCGGCTCATCAAAGACATTGATCTGCTGCTCAATGAATATTAATAAAAACCTAGTTCTTTTCAGCTTTCTAATCTTATTCGGATGCAGTAATTACCAATCCGGAAAAGCCATTTTTAAAAGTTACTGCTTAAATTGTCATATGGAAGATGGCGCCGGATTACGCAACATGATTCCTCCTCTAGATAAACCATTCAAGCGAACTGCGG
>JAYRWN010000392.1:0-2742 GCA_041917975.1 Saprospiraceae bacterium
ATGTTATTACGCATGAAATCGGTCATAATTTAGGTTCTCCCCATACACATGATTGTGCTTGGAACGGGAATAACACCGCCATAGACGGCTGCGGTAATCAAGCCGGATATGGTGGGTGCAGTGCCCCCATTCCGGCTAAAGGCACCATCATGAGTTACTGTCATTTACTCAGCGGGGTAGGCATTGATTTTAATCTCGGTTTTGGCCCTCAGCCCGGTGATTTGATTCGGAGCCGCGTTTACAATGCCGCCTGCCTGACGACTTGCTCAGCCCCCAATACCCTCGACGCCGGTATCAGCCAAATCATTACCCCCCGTGATTTGGTTTGTGCCGCCAGTGTAAGTCCGGAAGTCCGTTTAACCAATTTTGGTACTGTTTCTTTGACCAGTGTTCAAATAATTAGTCGCAGCGATGCGGGCACACCCGTAACCTATCCATGGAGCGGTAATCTGGCGGTTGGGGCCTCGGTCAATGTTACCCTGCCTGCCATAACCATCACCGATGGCAGTCATACCTTTCAGGCTTACACTGCTTTACCAAATAACTCCACGGATGCTAACCCGTCTAACGATGCCTCCTCCTCGGCATATAATAATCTAACTTGTAATTGTTCTCCGGCAAGTCAAAATTTTCCAGTGTCTAATCTCACCCATTCAGGTGCAGGTAGCACCGCCACCTCGCTGGTCTTAACGACTGGGAGCACCAACGTCTCCTTCTCCATCAGCGGATTGGATGCGCGATTGGGCGGTACACCTTCCTTACGATATAATGAATCTGTAACCGTTACCTACCGGGATGGTGGTAACACTCTGCGCACCTTTGGCACCTTTAGTGGTTCTTCCCAGGCTAGTGCAGCTATCTCCATCAACGGCTTAGTTAATAGCGTGACCGTTTCGCTCACGGATGGATATGATGGTAATAGCCCCGGGACCTTGCAGGTTAATCTCTCCGTTGTAAATTATTGTGCCTCCACTCAGCCCTGTTTAGATGATGATCAGGATGACGTTTGTAATGAGGTGGATGTTTGTCCGGGGTATGATGATCGTTTAGACGCCGATAATGATGGTATCCCGGATGGTTGTGATACACCGGATTGCCAATCCGCATTGGCCTCTTTTTCTACCGCCACACTCGCGCACACCGGCCCGGGAACCGTGGCTGCTACTGCTAATTTACCCAGCGGCAGTAAAGAAATAAACTTTACCGTCAGCGGGTTAAGTGCCCGACTAAATGGCAATCAGAGCCGTCGTTATAATGAGCAAATACAGGTTTATTACACAAATACTCAAGGCCAGGAACAATTGTTTGGCACCTTCAGTGGTAATGTTTATTCTGACATTAATATTCAAATATCTGCCCAGGTGCAGGCCATACGCGTTGTGCTTAGTGATGGGTACAACGGCGGAGTAAATAATCAACCATTGTCAGCTCAACTCAGTCAAATTACCTATTGCACAGCAGCTGGAAATGCACCATCTACCGGATCGACAACTGAAGGCTTTATTATTTATCCCAACCCGTCCAAGGATGTGGTGTGGATCGATTTTGGAAAAGAGATAAAAAACGGACAAATAATTATCCTGGATTTATTAGGGCGGGAAATTTATCGTCACGATGTAATTCAGAGCTGGCGGATGGAAATGCCAATCAAACAAAAAACAGGGACCTCTGGAATGTTTTTGGTTATCCTGCGCCAAAATAACCGCATCGTCCAAACTGAAAAACTTCTTATCAAATAACCTTTTTCTATTCCTAAAGATCATCTCTGCAAACGTCAGGCTGTCATCATTACAATATGATGACAGCTTTTTTTATTAGGGTAATCTTTTAAAGGGATAGCATCATGAAAGTGATTTTAAAACAGACAATGTCCTGTCTATCTCTTCATGGGTCGTATAGGCGGAAATTCCCATGCGAGTCACTCCGCCTACTGAGGATAACCCCAGCACTTCCGTAGCACGAATGGCATAAAAGTGGCCATCCCAGGCATGGATGCATTTCTCACCTAAATACCGACATACTTCTTCAGCCGTCCTGCCATTCCAGATAAATGATATGGTCGGAGCACGCTGGGCATCGCTCCAACCCGGGCCAAAAAGCTTCACCGGAGATAATTTATCTAATCCCTGATAAAGTTTTATAGCGAGGTTTCTTTCATGCTGTTGAATGATTTGATAGGCCGATTGTAGTTTTAGTTTTAGATCATTCCCTTCCCCCATTTGGGCTAAAAAATGGATGGCCCCCTGGACACCGGCAATAGCTGCATGGTTTAACGTACCCGTTTCAATTTTGTAGGGCGCATGTTGTATTTGAGTGCGTAAACAGTCGGTAGGCAACATATCCAGAAGCCCCGTTCGAGCATACAAAATACCCACATGTGGTCCATAAAATTTATAAGCAGAGCACAACAAAAAATCACAATCCAAAACCTGGACATCCATGGGAAAATGAGGCGCATAATGCACAGCGTCCAGCAATAACCATGCGCCCACTTCATGAGTTAATTGTCTTACCAAAGATACTTGATTGACCGTGCCCAAAATATTGGAGGCTAAGCCAATGGCGACCAATTTAGTCCGCGAGGTCAACAATTGCGCCAGGCCCTGATAATCCAAATGACCGTCAGCAAGCAGACGAATTTCTTTGACCACGATCCCTTGATCCTGCAACTTCAGCCAGGGTCCACGATTCGATTCGTGATCCAATTGGGAGATTAATATTTCATCCCCCGGACGTAAATAA
>JAYRWN010000393.1:0-4507 GCA_041917975.1 Saprospiraceae bacterium
CGATTGTGTCTTGGAAGAAAATTGTATCCTGGCTAACAATGTTAACCTGGCTGGGCATATTCGTCTGGGCAAATTTGCTATTCTGGGAGGATTGACCGCTGTACACCAGTTTGTGCAGATCGGCGAGCATGTCATGGTCGGTGGAGGTTCACTGGTGCGTAAAGATGTCCCTCCTTATGTAAAAGCTGCCCGGGAGCCTTTATCGTTTGCAGGGGTAAATTCGGTTGGATTGAGGCGCCGTGGGTTTACCAACGAGGTAATAAATGAAATACATAACATTTATCGGATATTATTTGTAAAGGGCATGAACATCTCACAAGCCATGGCGGTCATCGAAAACGATTTTAACCCATCCATGCACCGGGATAATATCCTGGAATTTATCCGCAGTTCGACCCGCGGATTAATGAAAGGATTCCGTCAGATTTCTGGCAATGGAAATTAAACTGCTCGGGATCGGTAAACAATACCGCTATGTATGGATATTTCGCCATATTACCGAAACTATGCGTCCTGGCGAACGATGGGCTATTTTGGGACCAAATGGGGCCGGCAAATCCACATTAATCAAAGTGTTGGGGGGTTTTTTGACCCCTTCAGAAGGCCAGGTGGAATATTTGGAGGATCATAAAAAACTGGAAGAAGCTACTCTTTCCATTAATTTTAGTGCCCCCTATGTGGACTTACTTGAAGAACTGACTACCCGCGAAATGTGTACTTTCCATGCTGCCCGCAGGCCCTGGCAGGTAGGCTTAGACACGGAGCAGGTTATGCGTATAGGTCATTTTGAGAATCATGCTGATAAACAGCTGCGTTATTTTTCAACCGGTATGAAACAGCGGCTGAAAGTAACCCTCGCTTTGTGTACCGAGTCCTCTGCAGTATTGATGGATGAACCATGCTCTAATTTCGACCAGCGTTATCGCGATTGGTATCATGACCTGGTGCAGACCTACCTCTGTGGTCGACTGCTCGTAGTTGCTTCTAATGATCCATGGGATTATGCTTTTTGCGACCGTATTATGCAGGTAGGGTAATTTCTCAAGAGGGTTATTTTAACCCATTGCGCCATTTGACCAGGTTACTGCGTAAGGCTTGTAATTTATGAGCGATTTCATTTTTTTGCTGATGATTTTTGCGCAGGTCTTTAAGTTCACCCTTGGCCCCATCGATAGTAAATCCTTTCTCTTTAACCAGATGAAAGATCTGGTTGAGTTGTTCAATGTTTTGTTTGGTAAACCGCCGATCACCTTTAGAATTTTTTATTGGTTTCAGACTTGTAAATTCAGACTCCCAATACCGGATGAGTGAACGGGAAACTCCAAACATTTCCGCCACTTCGCCAATAGTGTAGTACAGTTTATCAAGTTTAGAGCTGTCAATCATTAGATAAAAATAATATCTCTTTATCAAATATTCAAGTCCTTTGTAATCAAGACATTACTATGGCCATATCAAGTAATACGTTAAACAACGTACATAAATTGTGTTTAAAGCTAAAAAACTGTACAAGAATTTGTTAGAACACCTTTTCAACGACGGCTTTGGTGGTCTCCCAGTCTCCCATTGTGTAGTAATGCAAGCAGGGAGTCCCCATTTTTTTTAATTCTTTACTTTGGGCTATACACCATTCTATCCCGGTTTGACGTAGAGCCTGTGGTGATTTGGCAGCTTCCAGGGCCAAGACCAGCTCATTAGGAAGATTGATGTGAAACATGCGGGGTAAGGAGGTGATTTGACTCTTTTTGGTGATGGGTTTAAGGCCCGGCACTACCGGAACGTTTATTTCATTTTGACGCAATAACTCCACAAAGGCAAAATATTTTTGATTGTCGTAGAACATCTGAGTGACAATATAATCTGCACCGGCGTCTACCTTGGCTTTTAAATATTTAATATCGGTGGCCAGGTTAGGCGCTTCGAAGTGTTTTTCCGGATAACCGGCAATACCCACACAAAAATCCATCTTAGCACCATTTTCGATATTGCTATCCAAATAATGACCTTTATTGATAGCAGTGATTTGTTTCACTAAATCTAACGCGAATTCATTGCCCGATGGTTCAGGAATAAATTGGCCGTCAAATTTGCGTGCATCCCCACGCAGGGCAAGTACATTGTTAATATTTAAGAAATTAAGGTCAATTAACGCGTTTTCTGTATCTTCTTTAGAAAACCCTCCACAAATGAGGTGTGGAACAGCATCTACGCCATATCTGTGCATCAGCGCTGCGCATATACCCACGGTGCCGGGGCGTTTGCGTATAGACACTTTCTCATAAAATCCATTGGGGCTTTTTTGGTAAACAAACTCTTCCCGGTGATAGGTGACGTCGATAAAGGGTGGTTTAAATTCCATGAGAGGGTCCAAAACCTCAAAGATGGAGTTCATTCTTCCCCCCTTTAGAGGGGGAAGGATTTCAAATGAAATCAAAGTCTGTCCGGTGGCTCGCTTAAAATATTCGGTAACCTTCATAAAATTTAATAGTGCTAATGCGGGGCAAAGGTATAATAATCTCCATAATGCAAAACCCCGGATTTTGATGAGGGGGAGGTTAGGTTAAATGGTGAATACAGGAAAAGTTATTTAATTTCCTTTTTGTTTTTAAACCTGCCCTCTTTTACATATTTAATAAACTTTTGCCAAGCAATGGGATTAAAAATAGCCATGGGCTTATATTGCCCGGCAGAATAGTTTTGTATGGCTATTTGATTAAAATATACCGGAGCGAGCTCGCGGCCAGAATAGGGCAAATATTTGGCTAATTGGGCCATGGTGTATGGCTGCAGGTTGTCCAAAGCTCGGGCCTGTAATTCGTTATCCACTTTCATGGCTAGAAATTCGATCTTAAAATTTTGTGGGCTGGGGATGGGATAAACCGTGATTTCGGGTAGATTGATCGGATCTTTTTCCAAGACTTCATTGACGTATAACCACTGTAGGTTAGTGTCCGGAACCGTGTATCTGGCACTTTTAAATCCCAGGGCAGAGAATTCTAACACATCTCCGGCTTTCACCACCAGAGAATAGAACCCTTCGCTATTGGTGGCCGTGCCACGCGAGGTGCCTACTACCGCCACATTAGCATAACTGATGGGCTCCAAATCAGGGCCGGATTGAGTGATCACGAAACCACTCATTTGGTACACCCGCAAGGATTCCCGTTGTCCAAAGGACAAGGCGACAAAACACAAGCTGAAAAGGATAGAAGCGATTATCTTTTTCACGACCATAAAAGTACACAATACTAGAACTATTCTTAGCCAAGAACGGAAAATACCCAGCCCATTTCCCTAGATTAATGGTTTTTAACGCTACTTTAACCAGTGCGATATGTGCAGATGGAGCAGATTAATGATGGTCAACTCAGCGCATACGCCAGGGCATCTTCCATCCTGGCGAAAAACTGGAAGGTTAATCCGGCAAGATAATCGGCAGGGATTTGATCCACATCTTTTTTATTATCCTCACTAAGCAGGATCTCTTTGAGCCCTGCTCGCTTGGCGGCCAGCACCTTTTCTTTGATGCCTCCCACCGCCAGTAAACGCCCTCTTAAGGTTATTTCGCCTGTCATGGCTAGATAAGGTTTTACCGGTTTTTTACCAAACAATGAGGTCAGTGAACTCAGCATGGTAATACCTGCGGAAGGGCCATCCTTGGGTATGGCACCCTCAGGAATATGAATATGGATGTCGAAAGCATCGAATAGTTTGTAGTCGATATTAAATTTTGCACAGTTAGCTTTCAAAAAGCTTAAAGCCGTCGTCGCGGACTCACGCATGACATCACCGACGCTTCCGGTGATGGACAGTTTGCCTTTTCCTTTATATAAACTGGATTCGATGAAAAGAATTTCGCCGCCTACTTTAGTCCAGGCTAATCCTATAGCCACGCCTAGCGGCTGTTTTTCCTGGTACAGGTCATTTCGAAAACGTGCCGGGCCCAATATTTTTTCGAGATGCTCAGGCTTCATGACTTTCGGATATTCTTCCTTCATGGCTATTTTTTTAGCGACATTCCGAAACACCCCAGCCACTCGTCGCTCCAGGCTTCTTACGCCGGCTTCACGGGTATAATCCTGCACCAAATGGGCCACAGCCGGATTAGACAATTTGACCTGAGCCTTGGTGATGCCGTGTTCTGCGAGTTGTTTAGGGACCAAGTGGCGTTGGGCAATTTCTACCTTCTCTTCTAATGAATAACCGCTAAGGTCAATGATTTCCATCCGGTCCAACAAGGCGGGTTGAATGGTATTCAGGCTGTTTGAAGTGGCAATGAACAGGACTTTGGACAAATCATATTCCATCTCCAGGTAATTATCATAAAAGGCGCTGTTTTGCTCAGGGTCTAATACTTCCAGGAGTGCAGAGGAGGGATCGCCCTTATAATCGTTGCCGATTTTATCTATTTCATCCAGGACAAACACAGGGTTGCCGGATTGAGCTTTTTTCAGTGATTGTATAATGCGACCGGGCATAGCACCAATATAGGTCTTCCGATGGCCCC
>JAYRWN010000394.1:0-15256 GCA_041917975.1 Saprospiraceae bacterium
AATCGGCCGTCGCTTAACAGGTTTTTCCCATCTATCAATCCTCCTGCGATGGCTAATACATCTTTTTCAGTGCTAAAAGTAAGGGATTTTGCGGTGGCAGAAATTCCGGAGGTGCTCTTTAAAGTGCTTGAAATAATAATACTGAAATTTTTATCTTTAGGTGTTACCGGAGTTAAAGTGGCTTTAATAATTTTTTGATTTACAGTCAGTGAATAAGTCAGCTTAATTCCATCTTGAGTAATATTAACTCCGCTGCCAGCAGAAGCAGCGTCAACTTCAGCGGAAAATTCCAGAGTAATTTGGTCAGCGATGGGTATATCCGTGTTAAAGGTAGGTATGTTTAAATCCAAAGTACGCAAACCTACTTTTGCACAGATAAGTGAAAATTCTTTTGGTTCTTCCGGCCCGGCGTCATCCTTTTTACAGGCAGATATCAAACTGATAATAAGAATTAAAACAACTGAATTTCTCATAATTAATTATCTATAATTCAAATATACAATAATACGCGCTTCTAAATCTCTAATTTTGAATTAAAATATTTAAAAG
Organism: Saprospiraceae bacterium; assembly: GCA_041917975.1. Taxonomy (GTDB): domain Bacteria; phylum Bacteroidota; class Bacteroidia; order Chitinophagales; family Saprospiraceae; genus JAYRWN01. The sequence goes on from JAYRWN010000394.1 coordinate 550, forward strand.
TTCCTGACTAGGAATGCATGAAAAATCAGCCTGGGAATGTGGGTTCGTATACTTAATTAAAACATGAAGATTATTATTTGACCGGCCAAACAAATGACCTCGGGCGAAGCATGAATTCTTGCCATAACAGTAAAAGTATTTGGGGTAATTTATCCATACTCAGTCCCCGGGATTTAATGGCCACATAAAAGGCCAAGGCGAAGCTAACCAGGAAATTAAAAAATCCTATAAGGAGAACCCCAAATAGAACTGATAATAAAAAAATGGGTTCAAGTTCTTTTAGTGGTAAGCCGTAAATAGCAATGGCAACATTGCCGGAAGCAATGGTGATGTGGCGGATGTCAAATGGAAGTCCAAAGATAAGTCCAAACGTTCCGGCCATACCTAGGAAGAAACCTAAAGTAACATTACCGGTAAATGCACCGCCATAATTTAGAATGTATGTCCGTATTTTTTTAGCCCAGGCAGTAGGTAAAATATGTTGGCTAAAATACGATTGATAAAAACGTTCATGCCAATGACTGTATCTGATTTTATTATGCATGTATCCGGCGATAATACTGCTGAGAAATAAAAAGAACCCAGTAAAACAGGCATATATTATGGACAAACTGAAAAAAGGGTGTTGTGCTGTCAGTGTATTAAGAGCATCATCTCCACTGAGTAATAATTTCCCGCTGAATTGGTGGTAAATCCAGGCCAGAATAAAAGAGCCCGGAAAGACGACCAAAAGGTTACCACCAAACGAAGCAAATTGGCTACGCAAGATATCCACAATCATGTTGACCATACCGGCCAGATGGTGAGTGTTGTGATTATCCTGGTCGAGGGATTTGGCTAAAGCACTGGCCGTGAAAGCAGGTTGTTTGGTAGCCAATGTGGACCCGGTATCTTCAATAGCCACAAAACCGGCAGCGTAATTTGTACTGTATAAAAATCCTTTCCACATCGGAGCAACGGTTAATCCACCGAGCATATTCTTAAATAAGGCAATGAAGCTAATGATTAGACCCCCTGCCATGGCACTGAGCCACATTTTTTTATACGATTTGATGCTGGTGGTAATGTATTTTTTTCCTTTATTGCCCTTCACTTCGGCGATTTGGTAAGCAACATATCCTACACTTTGAGAAATAAAGGTCTTTAGAGAATTTTTCCGTTTTTCATTCACTATAGCTTTAATCCACAGCTCGCTAAAACGTTTGGTATCAAAAGTGTCATTACCATCGGATAAGTCAATTAATAAATGTAGTCTTTGGATAATTACTTCCATGACCAGGAGAAAATAATTTTGGGTCAGGCTGGTTCCTTTGTTTTGATGGTTTTCTTTAATGGTTTCTAATTGTTTTTGTGCAAGTTCCAACAATTCATGGATAAATTGTGCTGAGTTTTGCAGATCACTGGAAGTTAAATCTTGTTCAGCCAGGCGATAAAATTGTTGGATAGCATAATTTTGTTGCAGGAATGGATTGTCCTGATGTTCAGAGTGGGGAAGAAATGGTTTTATTTCTTTATAGAAGCCGAGATTTGTTAATTGAAAGGATAATATTAGGGCCGCTTCTTTAGTGGCTGGTAATAATTTAATTAATTGATCATAAGAAATTTCCCATCCGGTACTGGTAAAAAAATCAGCCCATAGTTCTATGCCTATGGCTTCTACCCATTGATCATCCCGGCGATGATTAAATAAACTATTCAGGACGGCATTGAAGGATAATTTGTCAGAGAGGGGCGGGAGTAATTTATGACGGATTCGGCGAGAGAATTCAGGCCAAAAATCGCGCCCAATGGGCATGCCGCTTTCAGTAAATAACGATGCAAAATTAATTTGTTCAAAACATTTTACAGTGGCAAACTGAAATTTTTGTCTTAGTTCAACATTTTTGTCCAGATAATGGATGAGTTGATGAAGGTTAGCCTCAGCATTTGGTCTTTGCCGGTGAGGGCGGATTTGCTCCACGATAAAGATCAGAAAAAGTAGAGCATCGGCAGAATTGTTTATTGGCCATTGTTCCCAGAGATTGGCAAAGGGATTAAATCTTGTTTTTGGGACGGCTTTAGGCATATGCAATAATGCTCAGATTAAAGATTCAAGCAGTTTAAATGAAACTACCGGTTACAAAATTAAACCAGTTAAAAAATAAACGCCCGATAATGATAATTGTTGTGCTTTAGTTAACTCCATCCATTTTTGCACGTGCCACGGTGTACCCGGCAACTGTTCGACCTTGTTGTGTACCTACCGTGGCATCAAAAGACCAATGAATTCCTCCATAAACCCTGGAAATAGCGGCTTCTTCCGCCAAAGAGCTAACCGAGGAAGATTCTGGCGGAAAAATATAGGCCAGGACTTCTGTAGTGGCAGCTGAAAAGGTGCTGTGACCTGAAGTGCAGGCAGGGAAATTGGGTGTGCAGGCAATCGTTTTAAGACCTTCTATCATTTGAATAGGTCGTGGGTAATGATAAAAGAATTTGGTCTCCCAGCAGCTAATGCCAGCGTCCATAATAGCCATGTTCAAGTAAGCTAAGGTCCGTGTACTGCGCAATGGATTCAGTCGGTACTTCAACAAAAATTCCAGGCTAAACGATTCCAATGTCCTGGTGGAGTGTAAGTACTTAGACCATCTTGCCAAAAATTGGCGATCCTTCTTTGATTTGGGGTGAGATTTTTTGCATAGTTTTTAAGCACCGGTGTGGAAAACCCCAGTGTACCTAACACTGCTAATTTGTCCTGCTGATCAGCTATCCCCAGAATTGGTAGTTTAGCGCCAGGGATACATCCTGCAGTCCACATGCACCTGCCAATTGTCCTCCATTAGGTTCCGAAGAATTAGTTACAATATACGGCAACCCTACAAATAGGATTAGGCGATTGGTGATACCCAGGGCCGCCATAGGCATATAAACATTTCTTTTTACCGTGGCAATGGTTTGATTGGTACGCTTATTTATTCCTTCCCAATATTGATGAAAACGGTGATGACTATAATCGAACAAAACACAGGATTGTTTTCCTGGCATCATCAACGCATCTGCAGGCGACTGACCAGGTAATGACCAAGAACATAAAATAAAAAAAGTAGTGATAAAGCGAAAATGGTTACCTTGCTGGCAAGAACGGATCATAGGTTATTAATGAAATGCGGGGTAAAAGTGATTGTTTTACCAGAATAAATTCAGAAAAGTCAGTTAACGATAGATTAAATAAGTTAATAAAAAACCAACGACTTTTCCTCAAGTGCGGTTAGAAAAGCTGGTGAGCGAATTATTTAGCATGTTGGAAAATATCTGTTGACGGTTAAAGCAGTTAGCTTATTAGCGTTCATCTTTCGGGAAAAAGCCAGCGTGAATTGTAAAAATGTTGCTTTGGATTTCTGGTAAAATTTGTAAAATCAGGTAACAATAAATATATTTGAAACTAACCAAACAGAACAGTCATGAATGAACAAAATACAAACCAAAGTTTCAATGTAGGAAATTTCGTAACTCAAGGCTGGGATATCTTCAAACAAAATGCCGGAGGGTTCATTTTATTTTTCCTTTTGTATATTGTAATAACTTTTGTGTTAAATTTGATCCCTGTGCTTGGGCAGTTGGCCAATCTTTTACTGAGTGGAGCTTTGTCTGCTGGGGTTTATGTGGTGGCTCATAAAATAGCCAATAGCGAAAGCCATATCTTTTCTAATTTTTTCGATGGCTTCCAAAAGGTGGGCCAATTTATTGTTTTTGCCTTGTTATCGGGCTTGATCGTCTTATTGATTGCCCTGCCATTAGGTGGTGCGGCATTAATTTCCTTACTGACCTCAGGAGGAAACATGGACCCCACTGTTCTCGTCAGTATGGCTGGAACTCTTGGCGTCATGGCCCTTTTGATTGGATTGATCTTCTTATTCCTCATTTACGTGCCCTGTTTTATCCTTTTCAGTAATTATGATGCTATTAATGCCATGAAAGCCAGTTTTAATTTGGTTAAACAAAACATTGGAGGACATATATTGCTGGCCTTAGCTATTATTGGTATATCGTTATTAGGGGTATTAGCATTAGGTGTAGGAATTTTTGTAGCAGCCCCGGTCATTTATCTGACCATATATGCAGCCTGGAGAGATCAGGTATGGATTAATCCCGAAGAACAAAATATTGCCGACCACCTGGTGTAAACATTTGCTGATTTTTTTTGTCAACACAAGGAGGGGTGACGATTAGATAGTTGCATAGGACTGAACTGGGGATATTAATTTTCAGCAGCCACGGTATTGATTAAGGTTTGAACCGGACAGGTGGTAAGGGTAAGCAAATTTTATTATTATTGCCCTAACCTGTGTGTTATGAAAAAATTGGTGATAGTTCTTGGGGCCTGCTTCTTTGCGGGTCACGTTTATGCTCAAACCGAAGTACCCTTATTTGGCAAAGTTAATTTACTGAATGGATACGTGCGGACCGATGCCGGTCAAACTTTAGCTTATAATTCGGCCGTACCGCGGGTAGCCAAAGATGCCTTATTAACCCGCTGTGCCGATGGAAGGATGGTATATGGATGGTACACAGAGCCTGTGCCAGACTCATTGCAAGCTGACTTTATTTATTTTGCCTGGTTAGGTGCTTATTCGTCAGGAACCAGTCATGCGGAAGCTCGTTTTGATTTGGCGATTAATGGTCAAAAACAATTAACTATTCAGACGTTTCCGCGTGACAGTTCAGACCATTGGTTTTATGGTGCTGATACGGGCGTAGCGGTGGTATTTAAGCGATTGATGTTGGATCGCAACCAGGATGTGCATGGTTGGATGGTATTACGTGTTCCTGTGCGGGCTTTCCCAGCTGGTAAGCCTTTACATTTAACTATGACCGGACAGGCGTTATCAACCAGGGATTGGATGATGACCTTTAAATATAGTTATACAAATAAAGTATTGGTCACACCGATGCCTTTTTTAATCAAACGGGAAGACAAATTGTATCAGTCTGTGTATCTTGAATTTGATCAGGTTTCGGTGGCAGAACCGGTGACCGTAAGTATTAAAGGACATTTAGATATTGCTCATCAATTGCCACCAGGTTACAGCGATTTGGAAATACCCATACCAGCCATAACCACAGCCCAACCATTGGAGGTGATTATCCACCGAAAGGATGGTACGGAAGAGTTGATAAATTTAGTTCTCGAGCCGGTAGCCCGGCGTGAAATACATTTAATTCACCACAGTCATCAGGATCTCGGTTATACGCACCGTCAAGAAGAAGTAATCGCCAAACAGGTCCAACACATTCGTGACGCGTTAAGACTGATAGAGGATACGAAATTATATCCGCCGGAAACCCGCTTTCGTTGGAATATTGAAAATATGTGGGCGGTCGATCATTATTTTCGATCTACGGATAAGGTGGAGCGCAACCAGTTTCTCACTGCAGTAGACCAGGGCACCATTGCGTTAACCGGACTATATGCCAATACCTTGACCGGGTTATCGTTGCCGGAGGAAATGATGGCCTGGACGGATTATGCGAAGTGGTTTGCTAAAGAATATAAAGTAGAATTTCCGGTGACGGCGATGATTAGTGATATACCGGGACTAAGCTGGGGAGGAATAACTGCATTAGCACACCAGGGGGTAAAATATTTCTCCAGTGGCCCTAATGCGTTTGACCGGATAGGGGCATCGAGCCAATATTGGGCTGACAAACCGTTTTATTGGGTAACTCCTGCGGGTCAGAAGGTACTTTTTTGGCTGGCTGGCAAGGGGTATTCGTCCTGGCACGGCACATCTCCGGGAGATATTGTGCGCGAAGGAAAGGAGCGGATAGGAAATTATTTAAATGAATTGCAAGCTCAAAAATATTCATTTGATCAGGTGTTGTGGAGGTACAACATCGGCGCGGACAACGGGGGCGTGGATAGTACTTTAGCCGATTTTGCCAGCCTTTGGAACCAGGAATATGAATCTCCAAAACTCCGGGTCAGCAATATCAATGATTTTTTTAAAAAATTTGAAGATAAATATGGCGCTCAATTACCTCATTATAGTGGTGATATGAGCCCGTATTGGGAGGACGGCGCTTACTCATCGGCCGCAGAAACCGGGGAGGTCAGGTCAGCGGCAGAAAAAATAGCCCGTATCCAAAACGTGGCTCCATTTTTAAAACCCGAATTGGATCTTAATCCTGAAATATATACCGTGTGGGAAAATATTATGTATTTTAATGAACATACCTGGGGCGCATTTAACAGTGTTTCAGAGCCCGAGGGACCCCTACAAAAGGATTCCTGGGCGTACAAGCAAGCTTTTGCCATTGCGGCTAAACAATTAACCAAAACCCTCGAACCGACTGTATTTCATGATCCGTCTATGGTGGCGGCAGATTCACTGCTCATATTAAATTCCTGCTATGGCGACCAAGATGGTCTCGTGCAAGTGCCGGGAGATTTTTATCGCCAGCAAGCCACCTTAATCTCCTCAGATTCAACGATTATACCCTGGCAAATTCTCCCGAATAATGTGCTATTGTTAAAAACGGATCATGTTCCTGCATGGAGTACAACAACCGTGAAGTGGGTGCCCTGGGACAGTTTGTTTGTGGAAAAAACTAATAGTTTTGAAGTGGATGGGAACGAATTTTATAACGGATTAATTTCGATAAAGCTCAGCGAACAGGATGGTTCAATCGTCAGAATCAGGGAACGTCATGGTAAAATTATTTACCAACATGATGGCGACAATGGTGGCTTAAACACCTATTGGTATGTCCAGGGATTGGATCCACAGGCCGTGCAAAAGGTCACCAAAGTAAATATTCAAGTGATTGAGACCGGACCGGTGAGATTGCTGATCAGGATAACCTCACCTGCTCCCGGATGCCGTTCTTTGGTTCGAGAAATAATCCTTAAGAAAGATGACTCGCGCATTTATCTGGTAAATACTTTAGATAAAACACCTATAAAACAAAAAGAAGCGGGTTATTTTAATTTTCCCTTTCATTCTAAAAAACCACGAATCACTTATGATACGGGGTGGGGACCCTGTCGTGCCGGATTAGATCAATTACCAGGATCAAATTGTGATTTTCTGGCTGTTTGCCGGTGGATCGATTATTCTGAACACAACCATGGATTTACTTTGTTAAACCGCCAAGCTGCATTATTTACGTTGGGGGATCGAGTCAATGAAAATACTTCAGGCACAGGCGTCAAAACCTGGCGCGAGGATTGGCCTAACCCCGGCGGACTTACTGCCTATGTGTTTAATAATTACTGGCACACGAATTATAAAGCTGATCAGGAAGGACCGATTACTTATGAATTCGTTTTAGTGCCTCATGCCATGTTTTCGGTGAGTTCAGCTTATCAGGAAGCGCAACGATGGAATAATCCATTAACTTTTCGTTACAGTGCTTTACCAAAAAATTATCCCTCGCCGATCACTCTGAATAATCCACATATACAAGTGAGCGCCGTACAAAGGATAGGAAATAATTATCGCTACCGCTTATTTAACACGTCACCGGCACGGCAAGAAGTTTTTATCACCCAACCTGATGGACGACGAGCCACGATACGACTAAACGGCGCCCGGCAATTTGGTGTGAATTCAGCGCTGACATTGGCAATACCCGGTTTTGGTATCTCCGAATTGGAAATGGACTTTACGAAATGATAAATTCCGTATTATAATAATTAAAATTAGGCGTCACTACGGTAAAGAATTTTAATCAGAAAACCTTAATCCATTCTAAATAAGCGTACTTTTTACTGCAGACAGGCTGATTGTTTTAATTACGTGATACAGTGTTGTATAAAATGTCTTATTTTTTAAGGAAATAAACTTAAAGTACTTAATATTAAATAAACTCATCGCACAATCGATGATTAGCTGTAGTTAAGGTATGAGTCAATTTCCGAGTATTTTTAATGATGTGGTTGGACCGGTAATGCGCGGCCCATCCAGTTCACATTGTGCGGCTTCCTTGCGAATTGGACGACTTTGCCGCGATGTAATGGACGGTAACATCCAACATATATTAATTGAATTTGATCCTCAGGGTTCTTTAGCTACGACGCATAAAGCACAAGGATCGGATATGGGCTTGTTTGGAGGGTTTTTGGGCTGGGAAGCCTACGATGAGAGACTGCCTCATGCTGAAGAATATCTTGACGCAGCGGGTATCGAAGTTGAATTTGTAATTAGTCCACTGATAATTAGCAAACATCCTAATACGTACCAGATCACCTTGAGTTCAACCCAGGAAGTGCACCGGTTGGTAGCTATTTCAACGGGTGGCGGGATGATAGAAGTTATCGCTATTGATGGAGCCCCGGTCGATATGGCCGGCGACTATTTTGAAACACTTATCTACACCAATGAATCTGAGCGCCTTATTGGATTTATTGAAAATAATTTTGCTTGCGACGCCATAGAATTACATTCCGGACCGGACCCATTTATAAAAGTCAAAGCACAAAATTTTTTACCTGAGACTATTCGAAAACATTTGTTTGATTTTCCGGGCGTAAGTAGTATCAAACAATTAGCCCCTGTCTTGCCTGTACTGTCCAGAAAAAATATGGAGGTACCATTTATTACCTGCCAGGAGATGTTGACCTTCAATGCGGGAAAAAATTTATCACTGTGGGAACTGGCCTTAGCGTATGAAAGTGCGAGAGGGAATTTGACCCAAGAGGCGGTTTTTGAAAAGATGCGGGCTATTTTGCATATCATGGAAAAAGGCATCCATTCAGGATTGCAAGGTACTCAATACGAGGATCGCATTTTGGGAAGCCAATCGTTACAATTGAAAGAACAATTAGAACTAGGCCGGCTTATTGGCGGGGATACACTGAATACCATTATTCTGTTTGTTTCCGCCATGATGGAAGTTAAAAGTTCAATGGGGGTGATAGTAGCAGCTCCAACGGCAGGCTCATGCGGGGCATTACCCGGGGCTATTCTCGGATTGGCGAGTGGAATAGGGTCGGATGAAGATCAAAAAGTGCAAGCATTGCTGGCAGCCGGTCTAATCGGAGTTTTTATTGCCGCACATGCCACCTTTGCAGCGGAGGTTGGCGGTTGTATGGCCGAAACCGGAAGTGGAGGCGGGATGGCTGCTGCCGGATTAGTTGTCCTGGCCAAGGGAAATTTAAAACAATCCCTAACGGCGGCTTCATTGGCCTTGCAAAATTCACTGGGCATCATTTGTGATCCCATTGGTAATCGAGTGGAAGCACCCTGTCTGGGTCGCAATGTGATGGCGGCTGCCAATGCGGTAACCTGTGCCAACATGGCCTTGTCAAATTATCAGGAATTAATACCTTTGGATGAAGTCATCGAAACGATGAAAAAGGTCGGCGATCAAATTCATCATACTTTAAGGTGTACCAATTTAGGCGGGTTATCGGTTACACCGTCCGCCAAAATCATCGAAGAAAAATTAGAATCCCGTGTTCCTGTTCTTAGTAAAGTGTGTTAGTTATGAGCAATAATTTTTGTCCTTAAAAAATAAAAATTAGCTCTCCGTTAGGTAAGCAGCTTATCAATTATTTCTTAACCATTTTTGGTCGCCCAATCCGGTTGATCAATTTAATTAATTATGATTGGTCGGGTATAAAAAAACTTTCGTCAGCCAATCAAGTTTAGCAGACCATTATTATTCTCCAAGTTCTAACTCATGAGATTGGGTGTTACCAAAATTATGATTACACTCATTTGTATGGTAATACTATTATCCATCGAACATTTTTTAAGAACCCCGTAGGGATTCAATATTTATAGTTATAAGCAGCTACACATAGCCATCCGACCCCATCGGGGTCGAATAATTTCATAACTAATTATCTATAAATATTGGACCCTTTCCGGGTCATGTACATTAGAATTCCCTTCAATTTTATGAATGTATAACTATCTTTTACAAGGTTTGCAGGTTATTTTCAAAATTCCAACAAAGGGGGTTTATTTCATCAGGAATAATTAAATTTTACAGTCAGTGGGATTTTTCAACCTGGTCATTGGGGGTAATTAACCCTTCGGGAACCGCATCGGCAACAATAAAAGTAGCATTTGAAGATTGCTGGCGATATGGCAAAATAGCCTGGTATTCCTCTGAGTGGTAAAAGGTTTGAATAGCTTCCCGGGAGGGAAACTCAAGCACGACGAGACGCTTTCCAAACGGTTCACCTTCGATGGTCTCAATGGGGCCGCCGCGCACCAGAAAGCGGCCACCATATTTATTAATAATGTCCGGGGTCTTGGCGGTGTACTTTTTATACATTTCCGGATCATGTATTTCCACCATGGCAATAAGGATAGCTTTCATATTTTTAGATTCTTGATAGCTGAGGAATAAGTTTGGTAATGATACGTCAAAATCTAATCAGAGCATAACCCTTCAGTTGGTATTCGGCTAATACGGTCATGGCCGAGAGTGAAAGTTGTACACCCGGGTGTAAAACTTGTTTGGGAATGCCATAGTGTAAGGCGGACTGCCCACACTGGAATAGTTTTACTCCTGCTCCATTCAGAGCATTTAAAATCGACGTATTCGGGTTGTCCAAACCGGTTTTGCCGGAATAGAAAGCGTCTGTGACGCCATCTTTGGAGGCAGTGCCGTGCAGAACACCGACCAACTTTATTTTGGTTAAAGGCACACCATAGCGCGAATGCAGGTTTATGAAACGAGCCATACTATTAAGTAGCATGTTCATTTTCGACGGATCTTCGGGACTCTCATGAATATCGAAAATGAGTTTATACTCCAGGGTTGTATCCAAGGGATGATTGTAATCAAATCCATAAAAGACCGCACCCACATCGGGTAAGGCGGGACCACCAGCAAACGGGGCAGGCTGTGCAGTCATGCAAAAATTTAATAGCACCAAGGACAAGATGGTAATCGGTTTAGCCATAATTCAATTAGTTTAGAAGGCAAAATGCTATATTGTGACGCTAATAATAAATAATATTTCTTTAACCCACTAAATATTAGTATTTATTGTTTTTTTACTTTACCTTTGCAGTCCCCTTCAAAGTAAGGGTGAAGAATATATCGCGGAGTGGAGCAGTTGGTAGCTCGTCGGGCTCATAACCCGAAGGTCGTAGGTTCAAGTCCTGCCTCCGCCACCAATACAAGATGCAAGGGAGCCAAACGGTTCCCTTTTTCTTTTGTGTACGATAGCCTACCATGATGAACCTACCGGGGCGATTTGCTGTTTCTTTCCATAAAAAATAAGTGTGTTCATGAAACTTAAGTGGATCAGTCTTTTCCTGATGGCAGGATTGTATGTGCATAGTTGCGCTCAACCGTCTCCTAAAAATTCAAAACCTAAAGTTCAAAATACAATGCAAGAGAATTTGGAATTAGCCACCTTCGGAGCGGGGTGTTTTTGGTGTGTGGAGGCCGTATTTGAGGAATTAAAAGGGGTTCATACGGTGGTATCCGGCTATACGGGCGGAAAAACTAAAAATCCTACTTACCGGGAAATATGCACCGGAACTACAGGACATGTAGAGGTGGCTCAAATCGCCTTTGATCCGCAAGTCATCACCTATGAGGAACTACTGGAGGTGCTATGGACCACCCATGATCCTACTACCCTGAACCGTCAGGGCAACGATGTTGGTGATCAATACCGGTCTGTTATTTATTTTCACACAGAAGCACAAAGGGAAGCGGCTGAAAAGAGTAAAAAAGAGGTGGCGCCAACACTCTGGTCAGATCCTATCGTTACCACTATTGAGCCCTTAGCGGATTTTTACCTTGCGGAAGACTACCATCAGGAATATTTTGCTAACAATCCCAATCAACCTTATTGCCGTATAATCATCAATCCGAAGGTTAAAAAGATGCGTGAAAAATTCGCTGATAAGTTAAAAACGGCCGGGCAATGAGCACATTTAACCCATTGACTCCGGAAGAAGAAAGAGTGATTCTGCATAAGGGTACGGAACGCCCTTTTACTGGAGAATATAATCTTAAGGAGGACGCCGGTACGTATATATGCAGAAGATGCAACACCCCGCTTTACCGATCAGAAGATAAATTTCACTCGGGTTGTGGCTGGCCCAGTTTTGATGATGAGATACCCGGGGCGGTGCGACATCAAGCGGATGCTGACGGGCGCAGAGTAGAAATCCTCTGTAATCATTGCGGAGGTCATTTAGGTCATGTTTTTAAGGGTGAAAGGTTTACGGCCAAAAGCACCCGTCATTGTGTGAATTCCATCAGCCTGAAATTTATCCCGAAATAATGGAACTAAAATTTTCTGAGAATCATTCATAACCTGGAGTGAAGGCAGGCTAATCGATTTATCGGTATGACAAACTCGTGATTTTAATGAAGTATATAAAATACGTTATGATTGTGGGCCTAATTTTCCTGGCTTCATTAGGCATTGGCTTAATGGGGGGCATACCCTTACCGGAGGGTCGTAAAAAAGACGCCCAAGTGTTTAATAAAGAACTCACTAAACCGAAACAAATTACTAAGCAACAGGAATGGCAATAATGGTAATTAAAGCCGGGTAATTGAAATAAAAGTTTATCTTGTGTAACAGGTTTAAAATAATTCCGCGAGATGAAACGTCAAATAAAAAGGCGCCAATTTATTCATACTATTTCCGGAGCCGTGGGTGCATCGTTTATGCCAAACCATTGGAAGAGTGCTCTGTCTTTTAAGATTGTGACTATACAGGACCTGATAGATTTTCTGATAGATGGATCGGCTGTAAAAAACCTGGCTAAAACGGTAGATACGTTAAAGAGCGGAGACCCGCGCCAAAAGCTGACTGGCGTGGTAACAACCTTTATGGCTAACTCGGAGGTGATAAAACAAGCCATACAATTAGGTGCAAATCTGATTATCACGCATGAACCAACATATTATAATCATGAAGACCAAACGGCTTGGATTAATAATGATGCGGTATTCCAGGCGAAAAAACATTTGGTAGAAAAACAAAACCTGGTCATCTGGAGGTTTCATGACTATATGCACGGGTACAAGCCTGATCCGATGTCGGCAGCGATCATCGCTAAATTGGGTTGGACTAATTATGCAGACGGACAGCAAGAACGCATGTTTATTTTACCTCAGGCCATGTCTTTACAAACACTGGCACACCAGGTAAAAAACCGCTTGGGTGCCTCAACTTTACGCTTCGTGGGACCACCGGATATGCCCATAAACAAAGTGGCCGTTTTGGAAGGCGCATGGGGTGGCACAATGCACATTACCAAAATGGGCCAAACACCTGCAGAATGTATTGTAGTAGGAGAAATACACGAATGGGAGACCAGTGAATATGTGCGCGATGCCAATAGTGCGGGCATTAAAAAATCCTTGATAATAGCCGGGCATGCCGCAACGGAAGAACCCGGCATGGAATGGTTGGCTAAGTGGTTAACTCCGCAGTTACCAGATATTAAGGTGTTCCATGTGCCCGGGGTGAGTCCTTTTCAATACATTTGAGTTTTAGAAATGCAAGGTGTTGATAGTAGCAGATATTAATCATCTCATTCGCGCGGTTTATTACGTTTTGAGGTTGGTTTTTTGTGTGGTTATAAACCATGAATACTTTTAGCGTCTTAACCATAATATCTTGAGCAAATTTGGTTAAGCATTAAAGGTGTCTAATTATGCTTGGTTTGGGAAGGGTATTCGGTGCTGCCAAACAAGTTTTGACTTTGCTTTTTTGGTTCACTCAGATCACGCAGATTTTAAAGAATATTTAATCCAGAAAGTTTTATAATCTATAGTCAGTAATACAAAATTATATTTATTGGAACAATCTGATTAACACTTTTAATTAAATTTTTTTTGAACAGGAAATACAAAAGATTTCACACCCGCACTATACTCTCTCGCCCTCAATTACCGGATTTTTGGCATGTCCAGTTTAGGTGTTAAAGGAATAAATTACTAAAGAGAAGATCAGCAAGACGATGACCGTAAAACTAATTCTCCAAAAAATGTGGGCTAAGCGCAATTCTATAAATTGCCCTGCCACAAGGAAAATCTTTGTTGCTGATAAACACAGGATTAGTATTGATTTTGTTGTTTCATCCCAAGTTGTATTATAAATAATAAAGGAAAGAGAGGTAAGGATCAACAACATAAAGAAGGTAATAATCAGTGCTCTGTTCATGTTAATACATCAAATAAATAACAGGAAAAATTAATAACCAGATCAGGTCGCAAAGGTGCCAAAATACGGCCGCCGCTTCTACATCCTCCCGAGAGCTTTTGTTTTGGGTTAACTGGAAATAAATAATGCCAAGAATAATCATTCCGGTAAGTACATGTAAGGCATGAAAAGTGGTTAAGAACCAATAAAAAGTAAAAAATGTATTGGTAGAGAGGAGATAACCGGCAGAGATTTTATCTGTATATTCTACGATTTTTAAAATTAAAAAAAGTCCACCTCCGGAGATGGCTCCTAAAATAAACATGGAGCATTTTCGATTATCCTCCTTCCGGAAATAATGGATGGCCTGGGCCATCAAAAAACCGCTGGATAAGAGGATGATCGTATTGATGGATCCGATCGCTACGCTTACGTGCTGGCAGGATTGGTGAAACAAAACACGTTGTTCTTGTCCCAAGTGAGTAAAAATAATCAGAGCTACGCCAAACGTTAAGAGCTCAACCAGGATGATGATCCACAGTAAGATACCTCCCGGAGGATAGTACAAGTTATGAAATGAATTGGTAGATGCTG
>JAYRWN010000395.1:0-31055 GCA_041917975.1 Saprospiraceae bacterium
ATTTGTGATTGCATCAGGTTAAGGCTCATCATCTCTTTAAGATCTTTAACCTGGGTGTTCAACACAGTCAATTGTTGATTGGTATTTTGTTTGCCTATTAACAAGCCCAGAGCTACACCGCCGCATAATAATAAGCTGGCTGCCACGGCCGCCCATGTCCATGAGCGAATCATTTTTACCACCGGAGTTGGCGATGCGAGGTTTTGTGTTGGTTGTTGGTCCAGCCAGGCATAGAAGTTACGATCCAGTCGATCTGAGGGAGCTAGCTCCTCCGGAAGTACCAACGAACGCACCAACTCATGCCAATAAGGCACGTCTTCCGGGAGTAATTCACCGTTTTCCACCGCCTTTTCTATCCTTTCCCAATCCGGCTTGGAGACTTGGTCAAAGGGTTGGTTTAAAATGTTTTTTATCGTGTCGTCAAGCATAAGTCTAAGATTGATGATAGTATTGATCTAATAACACATATTCATTTTTTAAACTACGTAGTGCTCTGAATACCTTTATTTTAATAGTATTTTCAGGTACATTCAGCAAAACACCCACTTCCCGGTATTTTAGCCCCTCCAGCTTAGTGAGGACTAAAAGTTCTTTGTCGTCCGGACGGAGTCGATCCAAGGCCTGGTATAACAGCGTTTCACTGGATATTTCGCCGGCGGAGGAAGCTGGTGTAACCGTCTCATCGGCTATCACCGGGATTTCGTCGGAAGTGATGGTCACTTTATTTTGGCGGAACTGATCAGCGTATACGTTTCTGGCGATATGGAAAATCCAGTATTTAAATGGTCCATCACCTCGAAATTTATCTTTGAATTTAAGTATTCGTTCAAAGACATTTTGTACCAAGTCTTCACTCAGCATCTGGTCCTTACACAACCGGAAAAAATAGGTCCACAATACACGCTTATAGCGTTGAAACAGCTCACCTAAAGCAGTTAGCTGGCCGTCCCTGACCGCGACCATCAATTCATTATCCGTCTGTGTCGTCAAGTTCATAAATCCAGACAGGTAAACTCGGGTTTATTAGAAAGGTTACACCCGCAACCAAAAAAAGATTTGTGGAATTAAGGTAGAAGTATTCTGGGGGGAGGATTAACGAAATTTGGCCAGGATGGTCAGTTTATGGCGCCATACCAGGATCAGGCTACTGATAAAAACCACCACAGCTAAAGCAAACAGCAAACCGTCGTCACCCTGTACTTCCACTCCAAGTGTAAACAGATGGGTACCAATGGCCCCGACCATCAGTCCTAGCGATAAAAACGCTCCCCACGGCATCAGTCGATGGGAAAACAATACACACGCGGCGGCTACGAGTTCAAGAAATCCGGTTAGATAACGGCCCCATGGCTCCACGCCCATAGTAGAAAATATATAAACGCTTTCGGGTGCCCCGGAAAATTTAAAATACAAAGTTTGCACTAAAATGACGCCAATCAGGGCTCTAAGTAACCATTCCAGATATTTCATAAACCCATTTTGGTCTAAGATAATATCTTTTGTCAGTATTGCCAAACATTATGATAGGCCGGTGATTAGGCCGTCATCATCGATATCCATCCCCTCAGCGGCAGGATTATTGGGCAAACCCGGCATACGCATCATCTCTCCGGCAATAGCCACAACGAAGCCGGCCCCGGAAGCTATGTCCAGTTCACGGATGGTAAACGTGAAATCGCGGGCCACTCCGATCGCTTTGGGGTCATCAGAGAAACTATACTGAGTTTTCGCTATGCATACTGGCAAAGTCTGAAGGCCCAGTTTATCCACGAGTTTAAGGTCTTGCTCTGCTTTCGGGCCATATACCACCTGTTTGGCCCCATAAAAACCGGTAGCAATGCGCTCTATTTTTTGTTGTACTGGCAAGCTAAGTTCATAAAGCGGCTGAAATGGGGGCGGTGAGGACTGCACTACAGACCAAACTTCTTTAGCCAATTCTTCGCCACCCGCGCCACCTTGCTTGAAGACGTCGGATGAAGCACATTTTACACCTTGAGCTAGACAATAGGCTTTGACCAGGTTTATCTCCTCAAGCGTGTCTTGGGGAAAATGGTTAACGGCGACTATAGGGGTTAGGCCAAACAGCCGAATGTTATCCAAATGTTTTTGTAAATTAGCTAGCCCCTTGGTTAAACGTTCTGGGTGAGGTTCGGTCACCTTTTTCAACGGTTGCCCACCATGATATTTGAGCGCCTTCAGGGTGGTTACCAACACCACTAGTGCCGGTGACAGACCAAACTGCCGGCATTTTAGATCCAAAAATTTTTCTCCACCCAGATCAAATCCAAATCCAGCTTCAGTCACCACACAATCGCTTAATGACAATCCCATGAGGGTAGCGTTTATCGTGTTAGTACCTTGGGCAATGTTAGCGAAGGGGCCTCCGTGGATGATGGCTGGATTACCTTCCAAAGTCTGAACGAGATTGGGCAGCAGTGCATCCTTCATTAAAATCGCCATGGCGCCAGTAGCTTTTAACTGGCCGGCAAACACCGGTTCTCCGTCAAAGGACCTGCCCACAAATATCCGGCTGCATCTTTCTTTAAACTCTTTTAGACTGCGGGAAAAACACAGAATAGCCATAATTTCGGAGGCGGCGGTGATGTCAAATCCAGCCTCACGCATAAAGCCGTTGGTCCCTCCGCCTAATGCTACCACAATGTGGCGCAAGGCGCGGTCATTCATGTCCATCACCCGTTTCCATTTTACTGTACGCGGATCAATATGGACGGGCGGGTTTTTGGCCTGAATGGCATTGTCCACCATAGCGGCCAGCAGGTTATTAGCTTTTTCAATGGCGGCAAAGTCGCCGGTAAAATGCAGGTTAATGTCCTCCATAGGTACCACTTGTGAGTACCCTCCCCCGGCCGCACCGCCTTTCATGCCAAAAACAGGGCCAAGTGAGGGTTCGCGCAGTACAACAGTAGATTTAATACCTATCCGGTTTAGAGCTTCCGACAATCCAATCGCCGTGACGGTCTTGCCTTCACCAGCAGGCGTAGGTGTAATCGCTGATACCAGGATGAGGGGAGTGCGGCGAGCTTTTTGTTCATCGATATACTGCAGGGGGATTTTTGCTTTATAGTGACCATAAGGAATAAGGTCTTCTGAATCAATCCTCAGCTGAGAAGCAATGTGCTGAATGGGGTGCATTATCGCCTTACGTGCAATGTCCAGATCTGAAAGCATGGATATAAAGGTTAGCGGAAATTATTTAATTTGTTTAACCAAAAATAAGAGATAAAATTTTGCCAACCCCCACACATTTCTTGTTGTGCGGACTGATTGAAATCATTTCCTTTTGATGTTTTTTACCGATGTTTAATGGGATATTTCAGGTTACTGTGTCCGGCAGGCAATTAACAGATTAAATGATAATTTTAAGGATATCCAAATTATAGCAAATGGAAATGCATGTAGATCATAAATACCTGTTGGTCTATGGAACATTGAGGCCATGTTTGGGTACCCCCATGGGACGATGGTTAAGCCAACGAATGCAATACATTGGTCCGGGTCATGTTTTTGGACATCTTTTTGATCTGGGGACTTACCCCGGATTAGTATTGGATGACCATGAGGGGGCGAAAATAAAAGTAGACATCTTTGCTTATTTTAAGGAATATGAAGCTGCTTTATTCTTGAAACTCGACCAATATGAAGGGATCACTGACCAAACGTCAGATGATGAATACCAAAGGGTAATTACTAAAGTTTATACAACTCAGCACCTGCTTTCCGGATGGGTATATGTCCTCACTGGAGATTTATCCACCTATTTGCACAAAAAGCGTATTATTTGCGGGGATTATTGTGTTTATCAAAACGCCCCTAGAGTGATCTAACGCAGTAATAAAAAAGCCCGGAATAAGCATATTCCGGGCTTTCGTATAAATACTGATTATTTTAATTAATACTCGACTTCTTCCCGTACCACCCGTTTATCCTGTACATCATTATGCGTCACAAATAAACGGTCGTATTCACGCAAGCCTGTTCCGGCTGGGATCCGTTTCCCAACGATCACATTTTCTTTCAGGCCAACCAGGTCATCCTTACGGGCTTCCATGGCCGCACGGCTCAATACTTTGGTCGTCTCTTGGAAAGAAGCTGCAGATATCCAGCTGCTGGTTCCTAAAGAGGCTCTGGTAATACCCTGTAACAATGACTTGGAGGTGGCCGCCATGGCGTCCCGGTACTCCATCAGTTTTTTATCACCGCGTTTAAGCACAGAATTCTCTTCACGCACCTGACGGATGGTCAACAATTGACCAGCTTTATATTTACCTGAATCGCCCGGCTCAACGATAAACTTTTTATCAAAAATCCAATCGTTTTGAACGAGGAACTCATGTTTCTCTACGGCTTCGCCTTCCAAAAAGGTGGTGTCACCCGGATCTTCAATTTGCACCCGTTTCATCATTTGTCTGACAATGACTTCCAGGTGTTTATCATTAATCTGAATACCCTGTGACCGGTAAACTTCCTGTACTCCATTCACCAGGTAACTTTGTACGGCGAAAGGGCCTTTAATATTTAAGATATCCGTCGGAGCGATTGAACCATCAGACAACGGATGGCCAGCTCTGACGAAGTCGCCTTCCTGCACCAGCAAGTGTTTTGACATTCCGATGAGGTATTTGCGTTTTTGCCCTGATTTCTCATCTTCAATAAATACTTCGCGGTTCCCACGTTTGATCTTGCCAAAGCCAACGATACCGTCTATCTCAGCTACTACGGCAGGATTTGAAGGGTTTCTGGCTTCAAATAGCTCAGTTACGCGCGGTAAACCCCCAGTGATATCCTGAATTTTTCCAAGTTTACGCGGTATTTTTACTAAACGTTCCCCGGCTTTTACTTCTACACCATCATCAATGGCTATATAGCAACCTACCGGTAAGTTATAGACTTTCAGTTCGTCACCTTCAGGGCTGATGATATTAATGGTAGGAACTTTCTTTTTGGTTTTAGATTCAATCACTACTTTTTCGACAAAACCCGTTTGGTCGTCGCGTTCAACGCGGAAAGTAACCCCGTCTTCTATATCTACAAATTTGATAATACCGGAAAACTCAGATACGATCACCGCGTTAAATGGATCCCATTCGCAGATTTGATCGCCTTTCTTTACTTCCTGCCCTTCTTTGACCTTCATGATGGCGCCATAAGGAACATGGTTGGCTGCAAACTGTTTTCCTGTTTTGGCTTCGACTATCCGCATCTCCCCTGCGCGTGATAAGACCACTTCGTCTTTACCATTCGCAGTAGTTTTAATATTATCAAACTCGATTTTACCATCAAATTTGGCAATTATTTCGGACTCGGATTTAGTCACCGCAGCCACCCCACCCACGTGGAAAGTCCGCAGGGTTAATTGGGTGCCAGGCTCACCGATACTCTGAGCAGCAATAATGCCCACAGCATCACCAGGTTCTGTAATCCGACCGGAAGCCAAATTTTTACCATAACATTTTGTACAGACACCTTTTATAGATTCGCAAGTCAATACGGAGCGAATAGTGACCATTTCTATCCCCGCTTCATCGATGAATTTGGCAGATTTTACATCAATATAATCTCCTCCCTTCAGGATTATTTCATCCGTTTCAGGGTGGTAGATATTGTGTAAGCTGTACCGTCCGGTGATACGGGATGACAGCGGTTCGATGATTTTGTCGTTATCTTTCAAGGCATAGGTCTCAATACCGCGGAGTGTATTACAATCCTCCTCCAGGATGATTACATCCTGGGCCACATCCACCAGACGACGAGTAAGGTATCCGGCATCAGCGGTCTTTAAGGCCGTGTCCGCCAAACCTTTCCGGGCACCGTGAGTAGATATAAAGTACTCCTGTACAGAAAGACCTTCCAAGAAGTTAGACAAGATAGGATTCTCGATAATTGCTGCTCCGGTATCTCCAGACTTTCTGGGCTTGGCCATCAATCCTCTCAATCCACATAACTGTTTAATCTGTTGTTTGGAGCCCCTGGCACCGGAGTCTAACATCATGAACACAGAATTGAACCCTTGCTTATGCTCAGACAATTCTTTCATCAGATTAGCGGTGATGCGATTATCCGCATAGGTCCATTTATCGATGATCTGGTTATAACGTTCGTTATTGGTAATCAAACCCATGTTATAGTTTTCCCAAACTTCATCCACTTCCTGGGTAGCCATTTCCAGGGTGCGTGTTTTTATTGATGGTGTAATCAGGTCACCTAAATTAAAGGACAATCCACCCTTGAAAGACCAATTAAATCCTAGTTCTTTAATTTCATCCAAAAAGCGGGCTGTAGTAGGAAAGTCAGTTCTTTCGATGATGTCACCTATGATACGCTTCAAACTCCGCTTGGTCAGGAGTTCGTTGATAAATGGCACACGCTCAGGCAATGAGGAGTTAAAGATGACCCGTCCAACTGTTGTATCCTCTAGTTTGATCACCATTTTACCACCTTCATCTTCTACCTTCACCCGCACTTTGATTTTTGCGTGCAGGTCAACCCGTTTTTCATTAAATGCAATGATCACTTCTTCAGGCGAATAGAATTTATGGCCTTCCCCGCGCACCTTATCTGTAGCCGTAGAGGTTCTTTCTTTTGATAAATAATACAAGCCCAAAACCATGTCCTGAGAAGGTACCGTTATCGGTGAGCCGTCCTGAGGGTTGAGCATATTATGTGAAGCCAACATCAACAACTGTGCTTCCAGGATAGCGGCATGACTCAGCGGTACATGCACAGCCATTTGGTCTCCATCAAAGTCGGCGTTAAAGGCGCCGCAAACCAGAGGATGCAACTGAATGGCTTTGCCTTCCACCATCCGAGGCTGGAAAGCCTGAATAGATAAGCGGTGCAACGTCGGGGCCCGGTTAAGTAATACCGGATGACCTTTCAGTATATTTTCCAGGATTTCCCAGATTACAGAGTCTTTGCGGTCCACTAATTTTTTTGCCGATTTAACAGTTTTTACCACCCCACGTTCGATCAGTTTGCGGATGATAAATGGCTTGAACAACTCGGCAGCCATCGCTTTCGGTATACCGCATTCGTGAAGTTTCAGATAAGGTCCTACTACGATAACCGAACGACCGGAATAATCCACCCTTTTACCTAAAAGGTTCTGACGGAAGCGGCCCTGTTTACCTTTCAAGATGTCGGATAGAGATTTTAAAGCACGGCCACCTTCAGCTTTAACCGCATTGGATTTACGCGAGTTATCAAAAAGAGAATCCACCGCTTCTTGCAACATCCTTTTTTCGTTCCGCAAAATGACCTCCGGAGCCTTAATTTCCAACAACCGTTTCAAACGATTATTCCGGATAATGACACGCCGGTAAAGGTCATTCAAGTCAGAGCTGGCAAAACGTCCGCCATCCAAGGGTACCAAAGGGCGTAATTCAGGAGGAATTACCGGCAAGTACTGAATAACCGTCCATTCGGGACGATTTTCCATTACTTTATTACTATCGCGGAAAGCCTCGATGACCCGCAAACGTTTTAACGCCTCAGATTTTCTTTGTTGGGACGATTCAGAAGCTGCTTTATGACGCAAGTCATACGATAATTGGGCCAGATCCAGACGTTCAATCATTAATCTGACCGCTTCTGCACCCATTTTAGCTACAAACTTATTGGGATCATGATCGTCCAAAAGATGATTGTCCTTTGGTAAATTATCCAGTAAGTCAAAGTATTCTTCTTCACTGAGCAAGTCATGTTCGGAGATGCCCTTAGCTTGAGCCGGTCCTGGCTGGACCACCACATAACGCTCATAATAAATGATGGATTCTAGTTTTTTGGAAGACATCCCGAGCAGATAACCTATTTTATTAGGCAGGGACTTAAAAAACCAGATATGAACCACGGGCACAACCAGTTTGATGTGTCCCATACGTTCACGTCTGACCTTCTTTTCGGTCACCTCTACACCACAACGGTCACATACAATCCCTTTATAACGAATGCGTTTGTATTTGCCGCAGTAACATTCATAGTCCTTGACGGGACCAAAAATGCGCTCGCAAAACAATCCATCACGCTCTGGTTTATAAGAGCGGTAGTTAATGGTTTCCGGTTTTAATACTTCACCGTAGGAACGTTCCAGGATTTCATCAGGCGAACTTAAGCTGATGGTAATGCTGTTAAACGATCTTGACTGCTTGGTGCTTTTCTTTTTGAAAGGCATATTCGCTGAGCTTATTAGATGATTTAAAACTATTCAAATTTCACATCCAGAGCCAATCCTCTTAACTCATGGACTAACACATTAAATGATTCCGGGATGTTTGGCTCCGGAATATTTTCACCTTTGACGATGGCTTCATAAGCTTTTGCTCTGCCGATGATGTCATCAGATTTAATAGTAAGCAGCTCCTGAAGTATGTTGGATGCTCCAAATGCTTCCAGTGCCCATACTTCCATCTCTCCGAATCGCTGACCCCCAAACTGAGCTTTACCACCCAGAGGTTGTTGGGTAATCAATGAGTAAGGTCCAATGGAACGAGAGTGCATTTTATCGTCCACCATATGGTACAACTTGAGTATATAAATTACTCCAACGGTGGCCTGCTGATGGAACCGGTCGCCCGTCTCACCATCATACAGATAAGTCTGACCCAAACTAGGTAATCCGGCCATTTTAATATGGTGTTCGATTTCGTCTTTCGAAGCCCCATCGAAGATAGGTGTGGCAAATTTTACCCCCATTTTTTGACCAGCCCAGCCTAATACGGTCTCGAAAATCTGTCCCAGGTTCATACGGCTAGGTACTCCAAGAGGATTCAGGACCACGTCTACCGGAGTGCCATCTTCCAGGAAGGGCATATCCTCCATGCGCACGATACGGGACACTATACCCTTATTACCATGGCGTCCGGCTAATTTATCACCCACTTTCAACTTACGTTTGCGGGCAACATACACTTTGGCCAGTTTTAATACACCGGTTGGAAGTTCATCCCCTATACTGATGTTGTATTTCTCCCTTTTATAACGACCTACTTCCTCGTTGTGTTTGATGTTGTAGTTATGCAACAAACGGGTCAGTAATTCATTAGTCTTATCGTCATCGGTCCATTTGGAGTATTCCACCTGAGTAAAATCAATCTTATTCAGGACCTGTTTGGTGAATTTCGTGCCTTTGGAGATGGCCTCTTCACCGTAAGTATTTTTAATACCCCGGGATACCTTATCTTTTGCTAACACCAACAGCTTATCAATAAGTATGGTCTTCAATTCATTGACCGCAATGGCATGTTTATCTTCCAGTTTTGTCAACAAATCTTTTTCCTGGGCTTTTTGGAATTTATCCTTTTTGGCCCGGGCAAACAATTGTTTATCAATGATGATTCCTTCCGTAGATGGAGGTGCTTTTAAAGAGGCGTCTTTAACATCTCCGGCTTTATCACCAAAGATGGCACGCAGTAGTTTCTCCTCAGGCGTGGGGTCTGATTCTCCTTTCGGCGTAATTTTACCGATGAGTATGTCACCTTCATTGATCCAGGCACCGATGCGGATAATTCCGTTTTCGTCCAGATCTTTGGTGGCTTCTTCACTCACATTAGGAATATCATTAGTCAACTCCTCTTCGCCTAATTTAGTATCTCTGACATCCAGTTCAAAATGTTCGATGTGGATGGAGGTAAAGATATCTTCTTGTACTACTCGCTCCGAGATCACTATGGCGTCTTCAAAATTGTACCCTTTCCAAGGCATGAAGGCAACTTTCAGATTTTGTCCCAGGGCTAATTCACCATTATCTGTAGCGTAACCATCACATAAGATGGTTCCTTTACTCACGCGTTGACCCTTTTTGATGATAGGCTTCAGGTTGATACAAGTGCCTTGGTTGGTTCGGATGAATTTGGTCAGCTTATAGGTTTTGAAGTTATCATCAAAAGATACCTGACGCTCTTCATCCGTGCGATCATATTTGATGACTATCTCACTGGCATCAACATATTCAACCACCCCTTCGCCTTCGGCATTGATCAACATCCGCGAGTCAACGGCTACCTTACCTTCCAAGCCGGTGCCCACGATGGGTGAATGCGGTTTAATCAGCGGAACGGCCTGACGTTGCATGTTTGAACCCATCAGAGCGCGGTTGGCGTCATCGTTTTCAAGGAAAGGAATCAAGGAAGCGGAGACACCTACGATTTGATTGGGCGCAACATCCATATACTCGACCTCATCAGGGATTAGTATCGGAAAGTCCCCGTGTTCACGGCATTTGATCCTTTCATTGGTAAAGGCTCCTTTTTCATCAATCGAGGAGTTGGCTTGGGCAATCTTTAAATAGTCTTCGCTTTCTGCGGAGAGATATTCAACATTTTTTACCAGGTCTACTTTGCCGTTATTTACCCGCCGGTAGGGTGTTTCCAAGAAACCCATTCCGTTCACTTTGGCATGCACACATAACGTAGAGATTAAGCCAATGTTAGGTCCTTCCGGGGTTTCGATTGTACATAGACGTCCGTAGTGCGAATAGTGTACGTCACGAACTTCAAAGCCTGCCCGTTCCCGCGAGAGACCTCCGGGGCCGAGAGCAGATATACGTCTCTTATGCGTAATTTCGGAAAGCGGATTAGTTTGATCCAGAAATTGGGACAACTGACTGGTTCCGAAAAAAGAATTGATTACCGAACTTAACGTGCGCGCATTGATCAAGTCTACCGGTGTAAATACTTCGTTATCACGCACATTCATTCGCTCACGGATAGTCCGCGCCATCCTGGCCAAACCTACCCCGAATTGGGCATATAATTGTTCACCAACCGTTCTTACCCGGCGATTGCTCAGGTGGTCGATATCGTCCAGCTCTGCCTTTTGATTGATCAGACTGACCAGGTATTTGACGATGGCAATGATGTCTTCTTTAGTCAGGACTTGCACATCATTGTGAATGGCAATGCCCAACTTCCGATTCATTTTATACCGTCCGACTTCACCGAGGCTGTATCGTTTATCTGAAAAAAACAGCTTATCGATAATACCGCGGGCAGTTTCTTCGTCTGGGGGATCAGTACCCCTTAATTGACGATAGATCGTCTGCACGGCTTCAAGTTCAGAACTACTGGGGTCTTTTTGGAGCGTATTGTAGATAATGGAATAGTCATCCTCGATGTCCTCTTTTTGTAGGATGATCGTATCGATGCCGTTTTCCAGGATCAGATTTATGTTCTCCTCGTCCAGCACGACGTCACGTTCCAGGATGATTTCATTCCGCTCTATGGTTACTACTTCACCAGTATCTTCATCAACGAAGTCTTCTGTCCATTTACGCAAGACCCTGGCGGCCAGTTTACGGCCGACCGATTTGGCTAACGTTTTCGGATTGGCGGATACTTCTTCAGCCAAGTGGAACAAGTCCAGGATTTCCCGGTCGGAATCGAATCCAATTGCCCTTAACAACGTAGTGACTGGAAACTTCTTTTTGCGGTCTATGTAAGCATACATGACCGTATTAATGTCAGTGGCAAACTCCATCCAGGCACCTTTAAACGGAATTACCCTGGCTGAATAAATTTTCGTTCCATTAGGGTGGAAACTCTGACTGAAGAATACACCCGGTGAACGGTGTAACTGGGATACGATGACCCGCTCTGCACCATTGATGACGAAAGTCCCTTTGGGAGTCATGTACGGAATATTGCCCAGGAACACGTCCTGAACAATAGTTTCGAAGTCGATGTGTTCTTCATCATTACAGGACAAACGCAATTTGGCTTTTAAAGGCACAGCATACGTCAGTCCGCGCATTACGCATTCTTCGATGCTATACCTTGGCGGATCAATAAAATAATCCAGGAATTCAAGGGTAAACACACTGCGTGCGTCAGAGATAGGAAAGTTTTCCAGAAATACCCTGTACAGGCCTTCGTTAAAACGATTTTCAGGAGTAGTTTCTAACTGAAAAAACTCCTGGAAAGACTGCAATTGAATCTCGAGCAGATCAGGATATTCTGAGGAAAGTTTGATTTTACCGAAGCTTGTTCTTACCGGTTTATGCTGACCGTTACTTGCCATAAGTTAAATTTTTGGAACTATATGATTAGAGGCTTTCCTCTCCATTTTTCTAAACAATAACAGGCTTAGCTGGTATTTGACATACCAACTAAGCCAGTTTCTCTACACCAGCTGTGGAAGTGCTATGTATAGCATCATCTGCGAGCGGAAACAATTTCTTTTGAATTGTTATTTCAATTCAACTTGCGCACCGACAGCTTCCAAAGCAGTCTTAAGTTTTTCTGCCTCATCTTTGGGAGCGCCTTCCTTCAGTGTAGAAGGAGCAGCATCAACCAAATCTTTAGCTTCTTTTAAACCGAGGTTTAATAAAGTTTTTACTTCTTTTACTACTTTCAGTTTTTCTGCACCTGCAGAAGCTAAAACTACAGTAAATTCTGTTTTCTCTTCTACTACAGGAGCTGCAGCAGCACCTGCACCGGGAGCAGCAATAGCTACCGCTGCGGCAGCAGCCGGCTCAATACCGTAATCCTCCTTTAAGATATTTTTGAGCTCGTTAACCTGCTTAACAGTAAGATTGACTAATTGTTCAGCCAAAGTCTTTAAGTCTGCCATTTTAATTTTTTTTAATTTGATGAAATTTTATGCGTATTGAACTCGGAAGCCAAAATTATTTATTCAGCACCTTTTTTCTCGATGGTCTCTAATAACCTAAAAATAGTCTGTGCCCCAGAACCCAAAGCGCCGATTACTCCTTGTGCCGGCGATTCCAACATCAAGATGACTTCGGCGATAAGTTCTTCGCGGGACTTCAACCTCATTATGGTGCTTAACTGATCATCACCCACATAGACATCGGAGTCAATGTATGCTCCTTTCAGGATGGGTCTTTCACCACCCTTACGGAACGCTTCGATAATTTCCGCTGGGGTTTTGGCCGCATCCGAAAATAAGATCGTAGTAGGTCCGTTTAACAATTGGAATATGCTGCCGTAACCTTTTTCCGTCGGAGCATCTTCCAGGGCTTTTTTGACCAAAGTATTTTTTAAAACTTTCATCTCCACGCCTTTTTGAAAACACATCCGGCGCAACTTATTGATCTGCGCTACCGTCAATGTTGAAGCGTCTGTAATGTAGAAAAATGAGGAAGATGAAAATTTATCTTTTAGTTCAGCGATGGTCGCTGTCTTTTGCTCTTTATTCATGACTCAATCGTTTAGAATATTAGATTAATGAATGCCTTTAGAGTCAATCTTGATCCCCGGACTCATCGTACTTGCTACAGAAACAGATTTCATGTAAGCTCCTTTCGAAGAGGATGGTTTCATCCTGACCAGGGTATGCAATAACTCTTCAGCGTTTTGGGTCAGCTTTTCGGCTGAGAATGATACACGACCTACCGGCGCATGTACGATGCCGAATTTATCGGCGCGGAAAGCGATCTTACCAGCTTTCACTTCATTCACCGCTGCAGCTACATCCATGGTCACCGTTCCTGTCTTGGGGTTAGGCATCAACCCGCGGGGACCTAATATTCTACCTACTTTACCCACTTGAGCCATCACGTTAGGGGTGGCAATGATCACATCCACTGAGGTCCAGCCTTCCTGGATTTTTTGGATGTATTCCTCCAATCCGACATGGTCCGCTCCGGCATTTCTGGCTTCCTCAGCCTTATCGGGTGTACAAAGTACCAGCACGCTTTTGGTTTTACCGGTGCCATGAGGCAGGGAAACCGTTCCGCGGATGGACTGATCTGCTTTACGAACATCTATCCCCAGCCGGATGTGCAGATCTACGGAAGAGTCAAATTTAGTGGTGTTGACCTCTTTCACCTTTTGCATGGCCTCAGACAAAGAATAGAACTTCATTCTGTCTACTTTTGCCTCGGCGACCTTGCGCTTTTTGGTAATTTTACTCATTTAATAATGGTTTTGGTGTTAGCGAAATAAAATTATTTCTCCCAAGGTGGAGTACCGCTTACGGTCACTCCCATGCTGCGGGCCGATCCGGCTACCATCTTCATCGCAGACTCGACAGTAAAAGCATTCAGGTCTACCATTTTGTTTTCAGCAATATTTTTGACCTGATCCCAGCTAAGCGAACCTACTTTATTACGGTTCGGTTCAGCTGAGCCCTTACTGATCTTTGACTGCTCAATGATTTGTGTAGCGGCCGGGGCGGTTTTGATTGCAAATTCAAACGATTTATCTTTATAAACCGTAATGACCACCGGTACCAGTTTACCTATTTTGTCCTGTGTCTCCGCGTTAAAACGTTTACAGAACTCCATAATGTTAACCCCTTTGGAACCCAGTGCGGGTCCTACGGGTGGTGCCGGGTTAGCTTGTCCGCCTTTTACCTGCAGCTTAATAAAGGTTTCAATTTCTTTAGCCATGATGACTATATTTCAAAAAAGTTAATTACGATTGTTTTTCCACTTGCATGAAGTTCAGTTCCACTTCGGTGCCGCGTCCAAAGATTTTTACGATCACTTTCAGTTTCTTTTTCTCTTCATTCACTTCTTTAATGTCCCCCACAAATTCATTGAAAGGTCCATCAATAATTTTAATAGTTTCCCCGACCAGGAATGGTTCTATAAGCGACTCACCCCCTTCCATCGACTCATCCACTTTGCCCAGCATCCGATTAGCTTCAACCGCTGTCATTGGTATGGGGCTGTTTTTCCCCAGGAAATGAATGACATTGGGAATATTGGCAATATTCTGTACCAAATCGCCCCTCAACCGCTCCGGGTCCGCTTCCAGTAAAAGGTAACCCGGTAGAATATTTCTTTCCAGAATGACCTTTTTACCATTTCTGATTTTATACACTTTTTCAGAAGGGACAATGACTTGGGATATTATATCCTCCCAACCACTGCGCTTTATCTCCAACTCCACGCGTTCGCGGATAGATTTTTCTTTGCCGCTGATAACCCTTAGGGAATACCATTTTTTTTCTTTTGCCATTTTTACCCCTGCGGATTAGCTGTTAATCAAAAACTATAAAATAAACCGGTGATTTGTCTGCTGAACAAATCCATTAACGTGACCACAACAGCGATTATGGCCGTGGCCGCTAATACAACCGTAGTCGTCGATAATAACACGTTCCAACTGGGCCAACTCACCTTATTGATAAGTTCGTTATAGCTTTCTTTTAGATATAATTTTATCTGTTCCATGTCAGTAAGTTGCACGGGCAGAAGGACTCGAACCCTCAGCCTACGGTTTTGGAGACCGTCGCTCTACCACTTGAGCTATGCCCGTAAGCGCAGAAAGATTAAGTGACCCGATAAGTCACTTAATCTTTTCTACAATTATTAATTTAATGGCAGATGAAAACTAAAAACACCTGCACGATTAGTCGATAATTTCTACGACCTGACCAGCACCTACAGTACGACCACCTTCACGTATAGCGAAGCGAAGACCTTTTTCCATAGCGATGGTATTCAGTAATTTTACTTCCAGGCTGACATTATCACCAGGCATAACCATTTCTACTCCATCAGGTAATTTACAATCACCGGTTACGTCAGTCGTACGGAAGTAGAACTGTGGGCGATAACCATTAAAGAATGGGGTATGCCGGCCACCTTCTTCTTTACTTAGTACGTAAACCTCACACTTAAAGTTTTTATGTGGTTTTACGGAACCAGGAGCACAGATAACCATTCCGCGACGGATGTCATCTTTTTCCACACCTCTCAACAGCAGACCGGCATTGTCGCCTGCTTCACCTTGATCCAATATTTTGCGGAACATTTCTACTCCGGTTACAGTAGATGTTTTAGATTTTTCACCTTCTCTCATCATACCAACCATTTCAACGGTTTCGCCGACTTTTACTCTACCTCTTTCTATTCTTCCCGTAGCCACAGTTCCCCGGCCGGTGATTGAGAAAACGTCTTCAACGGGCATAAGGAAAGGTTGGTCGGTCAAACGAATTGGTTCAGGAATTTCACTGTCAACGGCATCCATTAATTCGTTGATCTTATCAGTCCAGTTAGGATCTCCTTCCAGAGCTTTTAACGCCGATCCTTTGATGATCTTGGCATTGTCACCATCGAATTCGTATTGGTCTAAAAGTTCACGAACTTCCATCTCCACCAATTCCAACATCTCTTCGTCGTCAACCAGGTCTACTTTATTCATAAAAACCACGATCTTAGGTACACCAACCTGACGAGCTAACAGAATATGCTCGCGGGTTTGGGGCATTGGACCATCGGTGGCAGCAACGACCAGGATAGCTCCATCCATCTGAGCAGCCCCTGTGACCATGTTTTTTACATAGTCTGCGTGGCCAGGACAGTCCACGTGAGCATAGTGACGTTTTTTAGTTTCGTACTCTACGTGTGCCGTATTAATGGTAATACCTCTTTCTTTCTCCTCCGGAGCAGCATCGATTGAGTCATAATCCATTTTCTGCGCCAAACCTTGTGTAGATAATACGTAGGTTATAGCTGAGGTTAAAGTGGTTTTACCATGGTCCACGTGACCGATGGTGCCCACGTTTACGTGCGGTTTCGTCCGTTCAAAGGTTCCCTTTGCCATTATTAAATTATTTTACATTTTTAAAAAATCCAAATCAAAACATTAGAGCCAATGAAGGGAATTGAACCCTTGACCCCTTCCTTACCATGGAAGTGCTCTACCCCTGAGCTACATTGGCTAAAACACAACCATTGATAAGTTGGAAATCTACCTTTTACAAAGTAGAGCGGGCGACGAGACTCGAACCCGCGACCCTCAGCTTGGAAGGCTGATGCTCTACCAACTGAGCTACGCCCGCTTATCAATAAGGTGTGGGGGCAGTTGGATTCGAACCCACTCAGCTTACAGCACCAGATTTACAGTCTGGCCCGGCTCTCCAACTCCGGCGCGCCCCCTCCTATTTACTAATAATAACAGCGAGCCAGCAGAGGGACTCGAACCCCCGACCAGCTGATTACAAATCAGCTGCTCTACCAACTGAGCTATGCTGGCTTGAATCCCTTTACAGTTTAAAACCGTTAAGTCGCTTCTGTTTATGATTAGCCTCCACACATGTCAACGCCCTCTTTTATCCAGTCAAAGGTATCAGGGCTTTCCCCGTCTTTTACCCCCTTTTAGACCAGTTTTTAAAAGTGCGCACAAATATACGATTAACTTTTAGATTAGAAAATTTTTTTCAAATACCTCCGTAAAATTTCCTGCTCCTTCATTTTTCGAAATCAAAAAGGCCCCCGAACTAACTTTCCGGGAGCCTTTCTTTCATTTTTATGATCATGCTTCCATCAGCTGGTCTCCCGCATTAATTCCTTATATTTGACTAACTGACGCTTCGCTGACTCCATGGCTTCCACCGTGGCGGATTCAAACGATTTATTGGCTGCTTTGCAGACCAACCGCTCTTTGGGAACATTTATGACTAACTCAATGATCTTATCCCTCACCTGACCACTATTCTCCAGTTTAAGATAAACTGTTACATCCAGGATCCGATCAAACAATGTGTCCAACTTGCTTAATTTCTGCTCAATGTAATCTAACAACTTACGATCTGCAGTAAAATGAACCGATTCAATTAATAATTTCATGGTTAACATTTTTTATAGAAGTGTACAATAAATTAATGCTTAGGATGCGCGGCCTCATAGATCTTCTTTAATTGCTCTATACTGTTGTGTGTGTAGACTTGGGTGGCACTTAAGTTGGCATGCCCTAATAAATCTTTGATGGCATTTAGTTCCGCGCCCTGATTGGCCAAATGGGTGGCAAAGGTATGGCGCAAAACATGCGGACTGCGCTTTTCCAGGGTTGTGACCAAACTCAGATACTTAGAGACCACCACGTGGACAGCTTTAGGATAAAAAGGATGCCCACGTCCTGTGACCAGCAACCGGTCGTGCCCCTTGACCACCTCGTTTCTGTAGGGTAGATAGGCTTGAATAATTTGTTTGATTTCCGGCCCGAAGGGTAGGATACGCTCTTTATTGCCCTTTCCCAGCACTTTGAGCTGCATTTTCTGCAGATCAATATTTCCCACCTTTAAATCCACCAATTCTGCCCGCCGCATCCCGGTGGCATACAATAACTTTAAGATCAACAGGTCACGTTTGCCTTCAAGATTATCACTAAATGTAACCTCACCAAATAACCTGTCGATAGCATTTTCCTGGACATAAACCGGCAATCGCTTACCGATTTTGGGGGTTACCACCTTCTGCAAGGGATTGTTATCTACTTTACCGTTTTTGCGCAAGAACTTAAAAAACGTCTGTAAGGCGGATATCTTGCGGTTAATCGTTCGGCTGGTGATCGCATCACCCTTCAATTGCACCATCCAACTGCGAACATGCTGGTGGGTGACATCCTGCCATTCTAATGGACCGAAAATCTGCTCGGTATGTCTGGTAAACTGTTGAATATCATTAGCATATGAAGTAACCGTGTGAGGCGAATAGCGTTTCTCGTATGTCAAGTATTTCAAAAAAACTTCGAGCATGAATTTATTTCAAGATTAAAGTAAAGTTAGATCTCGCCGAATGGATCTCTGGCTAATTTAATTTCTTTTTCCCCTTTTGTCAACTAAAATTTAGCCCAAGATCCATTACTAATATCCTTCCTGGCCCAAGAAATTTTCTAATCTTCTGACTGAGAGCCGTTTAGTCTCAAATCAACCTTAAATATTTTCACCTGTCCTATCATTCATTTGGCCAGATCGGAAGCATTCTCTTCTCGTACAGATTAACTGGGCACCTACAAATAAAAGTAATCTGCTAAGTTTGTTCACCATATTAAATTCAGGTCATGACTTATACTTATACCCGCCGTGAATTTCTGCATCGTCAGTTTCTGGCTCTGGGGGTTTTGACTGTTCCAAAATTTCCAGTTTCTTGGATTAATAAATTGGATGCCCCGCTTAAATTAGGCGTTATTACTGACCTCCACCAGGACATCATGCACGATGGGCTTCAACGTTTACAGGCTTTTATTCAGGCGATGGACGAGGAAAAACCACAGGCGTTACTGCAACTTGGCGATTTTGCCGTACCCAGCCCAGCCAATGAGCCAGTTATTAAACGGTTTAACGCAGCTCATCCCGAGACCTTACATGTGATTGGCAACCATGACCTGGATTACGGGTATTCAAAAGAACAATGTCTATCAACCTGGCGGATGCCTGCCCGTTTTTATTCCCGGCTTATCCAGGACGTGCGCATCGTCGTGTTGGATGGCAACGATTCGGGCTCGCCAAATTATCGGGGTGGATATCCGTCTTTTATCGGCCCGGAGCAAATTACCTGGCTGAATGACGAACTGAATTCCTCCCAAGAGCCGGTCATCATTGTATCTCACCAGCCATTGGCCGGCACTTTCGCGGTGGACAATGCTACGGACATGCAAACACTGCTCGGGAAACATGCCCAAAAAATCCTTTTCGCCATCAATGGACACACCCACATCGATGATGTATTACAATCGCAGGGTGTCATTTATATGCACCTCAATTCAGCTTCTTACGTGTGGGTGGGCGAATTGTTTAAGCACCAAATTTATCCTGAAGAAGTCCATAAAGAATATCCGTGGCTCGCCTACACCTGTCCTTATCGCGAAAGTTTGTTTACCACGCTGACTATAGATCCGGCGGCAGGCACGATTGTGGTCCAAGGCAAAGAATCGACCTGGGTCGGCCCATCCCCGGCAGATATCCGGGCCAATACCTTCCCAGAGTTGGTCGTCGGAGAACAAATTGCGCCCCGCATCCGCGCCCGGACCCTGCAGAAAAAAAAGTTATAACTTCTAAGTCACGGCCACCAGCGTACCGAGTCCTTATTAAAGATTTAATACATCATCATATCGAACAACCGCCGGTGCTTCAAACTCAGGGGATGTTTGACCCCAATCCACAAGAATAAAGCTACACCCAATCGCCGCGGTAATTCATCGGCAAAACTCTTATCCAGGCTGGCCGCATCAATAACACTTTTTATCGCCGCTTCCAGGTCTTTGCGCTTCAAAGCTTCTTGAACCGCCTTAAGTTTATAGCCTGTAGGTATGGATTCATCATAGTCCTCGGCTAAAAATGCCGCTATCGTGCGCAAGGACTCCGCCAAAGCATGTTGGGGATGACCAAAAGAAATCGGCTTCACCAATGCCGCCGCTTCCTGCGGCTGGTCCAACAACTTATATTTGGCCATAAATAACGCAGCGTCCTCATCATAAGGATTTTGCCGGGCCCATCTTTCAACCTGCTCATACACCGGGTAATCCGGAAAATCGCCTTCCAGGGCGAGAATTAAGGTTAATGAATCATGACTTTCATCCGGCAAATGTTCCTTCAGCCACTGCTCTATTTGCCGTTTGGATAAAGCCCCGACAAATTCACCGACCACTTCCCCGTTATGAAACAGTTTTACGGCCGGTATACTGTAGATATTAAATTGTGCCGCCAAATCCTGGTGATCTTCGGTGTTTATTTTCACCAGTTCCCATTGTCCAGAGTGCTCTCTGGCCAGTGATTCCAACACCGGACCAAGGACGCGACATGGGCCGCACCAGGGTGCCCAAAAATCCACCAACACCGGTAGTTCTTTACTTTTATTGATAACCTCGGCTTGAAAATTCATGTTATGATGTTTCTCCAAAGAACATTAAGAATAAAAGATGGTTCAGTGACCTGGATCACGTGGTATGATGCAGGCCATTCGCAGCATGCACCTCCAGTCTGTAACCGCGGCCATGCACAGCGACAAGTTTGATATTGGGGTCCGCACGAAGATGTTTTCTAAGTCGCGAAACAAAAACATCTACACTGCGCGTCAGCAATAAACCTTCGTCATCCTCCCAGACTTCTTTAAGCAGAGCATCACGCTCTACCACCTGACCTTTGGCCTGCAGCAACAATTGCAACAACCGGCCTTCTTTATCTGTAAGTGTGGTGGTTTGGTTCTGATATTGCATGACATTCGTCATAGTATTTAAAGTAAAAAGACCAAAACGTTCGTGGTTTGCGTGATCAAAAGGCTCAATCGGTTTATTTTTTTGGAACATCCAATATCCTCCAGCTCCACAAACTAAAAAAAGAAAAGCAACCAGGTAAGCTGTCTTAGATTTGGCGGGAGGAGGAGTCAGCAAAAGTATTTCCAGGTAATAACAGGCTTCCGGAAACGACCGGCCCAAACATGGGATGATGGATTTTTTTGGATCGGGATAAATTTCCCAACTATAAAGGAGTTGCGCTGCTTCACAATCTTTGACGAAAACCTGATAAGGTGGAGGTATTGCATAATGTTGCATGCGTTGATTAAAAAACTGCGTCAATGAATCAGGTTGAAAGCCCAGTTCACGTTTGTAACGGATTTGGTAACGATTGGTTGAAACCTGATGAATAGGTAGAATTTGCGTGCTGGAATCTCCCAGAGACCATAACCATTCATGACCTATCTGCCTGAATACAGTGGTCAAATGTTCATCGCTCTGGCTGTGCAGCGTTACGCCACAGCCCCACAACACCACCCACATGATCCATTTCATCATGTCGCAAAAATACGGCAAAGTCTAAAGAAACACCTGGTTTTTATCATTTTTTACATTTCTTTACATCCATTAACGCACGGATCAGGGTCAATCGCCGATATTTGAATCAAAAAAAATTATGAAAACCTGTTTTCTATTTTTCGTCTTGATTATTGCCTGTGGCAGCCTGTCTGCCCAGGATTGTTCCGTCCTTTGTTTAAATGACCAGTGGATGGTCAAAACTTATGACAAAGGTGAAATCATCTCTATCCCGCGTTCTTCCCGGGGCACCTTATCTGCACGGGTTACCGGGGATGTATCCTTGCGTTCTTTTATCCCCGATCTGAGTTTGAAATTCAAAATTGCCATTCGCCGCGGCTACGACACGATGGAAATATTTTCAGAAAAAACGTATACCAAATATCCCCTTGAACAAATCATCGCGGCTTGCCAACCCGGTGAGGCCATCGTGGTACTTTTAGCAGACAATAAAGGTAAATTTGCCCTGCCCCATCATGTCATTGAATTAACGGAATAATTATATACGCACTTATTATATCATCGGTCTGGGTAATTCAACAGATTCTGCATAGGTAAAATAGAAACAGCTGTATGGTATTGTCATGGATAAATACACCAAATGTTAAATTTGGAAAAAAAAGGAAACATTTTTACCAAACAGATACTATCCGGCCCATATGGTCGTTTTTAGAGTAATTATCCAATGAACAGAATTATCGTCCTTATTTAGAGTTCTGTACGCCCGGTTAGGGCTTATTCCAACGAAAAGTTTCTTATTACTATATTTTTCCGGCTCAATGCGAGGGCCATGAGTAAAGGATTTTATTTCAGGAGGATTGTAATTCAAAAATCCCGGCACCATGGCCCTTCACCAGCATTCTCTTTATAATAGCTCTATATAAATTTTCGTTAAACATCTTACCTTTACAGAGGCAGCTCGACCTAAGACTGCCTCTTTTTTATTCCTCACAAATAACACTTT
Source organism: Saprospiraceae bacterium (assembly GCA_041917975.1). GTDB lineage: Bacteria > Bacteroidota > Bacteroidia > Chitinophagales > Saprospiraceae > JAYRWN01. The sequence goes on from JAYRWN010000395.1 coordinate 22,480, forward strand.
GCATATGAATGACCGGAGGAAATTTATCCGTTGGGCTTTGGCCGCAGCTGTAATGCCGGGAGCTATCCCAAAACGGCTGGATTTGCAACCATTGCATAATTATGCTTCTTCGCAGGATGACCTGACTAACGATGAAGATTTCTGGGGCCTGGTGCGTCAGGCTTACACCGTCAATCCCAATTTAATCAATTTAAATAACGGCGGCGTGGCCCCGCAGCCCAAAGTAGTCCAGGACGCCGTAGAACATTTTAACCGTGTCAGTAATGAGACGCCCTCGTTTTACATGTGGCGTATTTTGGACCAGGGTCGTGAACCGGTGCGCACCAAATTAGCTGCCATGGCCGGTTGCTCAGCAGAAGAAATTGCCATTAACCGCAATGCCTCCGAAGCCCTGGAGACCATCATCTTCGGCCTCCGGCTGAAAGCCGGTGATGAAGTGATTCTGACCAAACAGGATTACCCCAACATGATTAACGCCTGGAAACAACGCGCCCACCGGGATGGCGTGGTGCTAAAATGGATTAACCTGGAACTGCCTAACGAAAATAAAGCGGACATCGTGCGTCTGTTCAGCGACCAAATTACTTCGCGCACAAAAGTATTACACCTCACCCACATGATCAACTGGACCGGCCAGATCTTGCCGGTAAAGGAACTGGCCGCTCTGGCGCGTCAGCATAATTTAGAAACAGTGGTCGATGCGGCCCACACCTTTGCACACTTTCCTTATAACATCAGTGATCTGGGCCTCGATTATTTAGGGACCAGCTTGCACAAATGGTTGAGCGCTCCGTTCGGCTCCGGCATGCTGTATGTCCGGCAACCCAAAATAAAAAACCTTTATCCCTTGCTGGCCGCCGGTGAACCCGAGAGTTCGGATATTCGTAAATTTGAAAATCTGGGAACACGTTCCTTCGCTATCGAACAAGGCATCGGCAATGCCATCGAATTCCAGCACCTCATCGGCAGTGAACGCAAAGCCCAACGTTTACATTTTCTTAAAAACTATTGGGTCCAAAAAGCCCTGAATATCCCCGGATTTAAAATTCATACCTCCCTGCATCGCGACTACGCCTGTGGGTTAAGTAATTTTTCTATTCAGGGCATCGACCCGGGTGTTATTGGAGAAAAATTATTTAATCAATACAAAATTCATTGTGTCCCCATCATCTGGGAAAATATTTCCGGCGTGCGCATCACCCCGAATACCTACACCACCCTGCGCGAATTGGATACTCTGGTGGAGGCTATCCATAAAATAGCGCGTGAAAAAACCTGAGACCCATGAGTACGCACAATCCTAACGCCAAATAAAAATTATCCAAGGTGTTTTATGAATCGGATGAATAACTCGCAGCCTAACCTGGAATATGAAACAACTTAGTATTTTCCTTCTATTCTTTTCCGTGCAGTTGAAGGCGCAATTTTTTTCGTCCTCCGGGCCATTCGCTCATACTTTTTCTATTGTCGGTCGCGATCCAAACACCGGCGAAATGGCAGTGGCCGTGCAAAGCCATTGGTTTAGTGTAGGCACTGCGGTGTCTTGGGGAGAGGCAGGCGTGGGTGTGGTGGCTACCCAATCATTTGTCAACAAGTCATTTGGGTTACGTGGATTGGCCCTGCTCAAAGAGGGAAAAACACCCGAGCAAACTTTAGAAGCCTTGCTGCAAAATGATCCCGGAAAAGAAGTACGCCAGGTGGCCATATTGGATCATCAGGGACGAGTGGCCACCCACACGGGAAAAAACTGTATCGCTGATGCAGGACACCTCAACGGCCAAAATTTTTCTGTACAGGCTAATATGATGCTCAACAAAACTATTGTGCCCGCCATGGAGAAAGCCTGGAAAGAAAATCATACCCAGCCATTGGCAGAGCGCATGATTTCCGTTTTGAAAGCGGCCCAGCTGGCGGGAGGAGATATTCGTGGTAAACAATCGGCAGCTTTACTGGTAGTGAAAGGCGTAGCAACCGGCGAACCGTGGAACGACCGAAGCGTGGATCTCCGCGTGGACGATGCCGCGCAGCCCATCGCGGAGTTGGAACGATTATTAAGAACCTATCGCGCTTATGAACATATGAATCAGGGCGATCTGGAAATTGAAACCGGCCATATGGACCAGGCCATGAAAGAATATCGTGCAGCGATGACTCTTTTTCCTGAAAACCTGGAAATGCAATATTGGACAGCCATCACCCTGGCCTCGCATAAACAAATAAAAGAAGCCTCGGCTATGCTGCAAAAAATCTATCGCAAAGATCAGAACTGGCGTGAACTTACCAGACGATTGCCTAAAGTCGGGTTGTTAAACGTCTCTCCGGAGGAATTATCCGCATTAACGCGCTGAAAAATTCTTACACTTACTTCAATTTTGTTTTTGTTGATTTATTTCAGGCCCGATTGGGCTTTAATTAATTTTAAAAAACAACCACGTGTTTATATTTTGTCCCGCATGGCATAACATCCCGCGCACCTTCACGATGGTTCAACAAAAATTTTTGACTACCACCGCAGAAATCTACAATTAAATCAGAGCGTTTATTCCCTGATCAATAAAATCCTGACCATTTAAGGTTAAAGAGTTTGGTAGACCAATTATAGTTTATTTTTGTTGGTTGCGCTGTGCAAGTTTCTTCCAGCCAAATTAGTTTGGTTAACCAATGCGATTTTAAATTTTCCACACCCAAACTCTCACTCTCACCGCTCGGCCTCGCCTCAGGGACGCGATTTTATTATTTCTCCCATTTTTTATAGCTTGCTCTCAAATCCCCTTTGTATGCAACGCAACATCTGGATGGTGTTTTTGGTCCTGCTCATTTATTTTGTCATTTCTTTTCTGACCAATATCCTGGGGCCCATCATCCCCGACCTGATTACTTCGTTTAAGCTTAACCTCGGATTAGCCGGTTTTTTACCATTCAGCTTTTTTGTTGCTTATGGTATTATGTCCATTCCCGCAGGATTGCTGGTAGAAAAATATGGAGAGAAAATTACCTTACTGATTGCATTTCTTTTAGCGTTCCTCGGCGCCTTCGCCTTTGCGGTGTGGACCTCTTTTCCGGTGGCGTTGACCAGTTTATTTATAATCGGAGCCGGTATGGCCATTCTGCAGGTGGTGATCAATCCATTATTGCGTACCAGCGGAGGTGAAGAAAATTATGCGTTTTATTCGGTGCTGGCGCAGTTATTTTTTGGCGCCGCTTCCTTTTTGAGTCCATTGTTGTACAGTTATTTGGTCAACCATGTGCATACCGGTTTAGAAAACCCCTGGATGAACTTTTTTGACCGTTATGTTCCGGCCGATTTAAAATGGGCTTCCTTATACTGGGTTTTTGCCCTGGTAGCTTTCTTGATGATCATCGTTATTGTCCTGGTGCGTATGCCCAAAGTCCAGCTGCGGGACGATGAAAAAATGGACACCGGGGCCGGCTTTCGGCAGCTGATTTCTTCCCGCACGGTGTGGTTGTATTTTACCGGCATCTTTGCTTATGTTGGTACGGAGCAGGGCATTGCTAACTGGGCTTCCAAATTTTTACAAACGTACCATGGCACCGACCCCGCCACCACCGGCGCTACTGTCATCGCCTATTTCTGGGGCTTAATGACCGCCGGTTGTTTATTGGGCCTGATTTTATTGAAAATTTTTGACAGCCGGCGCGTGCTCAGCACCTTTGTCCTGGCGGCAGGCATTACCCTGCTGGTGGCTCTATTTGGTCCGGAGCGGGCCGCCATCATCGCCTTTCCCCTGTGTGGTTTTTTTGCTTCCGTCATGTGGTCCATCATTATTTCCCTGGGCCTGAATTCTGTCCCGCAGCATCACGGCACTCTGGCCGGCATACTCTGCAGCGGCATTGCCGGGGGTGCGGTCATCTCCTTATTTATCGGGGCCCTCGGGGATCTCGTAGGTCTGCGTTATGCCATGCTGTTTATCCTCATCACGCTCGGTTACATTTTCTGGCTTAGCCGCTGGGCCAAACCTCTGGTTAACAATGTCACCGTTAGCCGTTGGTCCGATTTATTTAAATCACAAACCTGGAAATAACCCTCATCCTGATCCCGCTTCGCTCCACCCCTCCTTCATTCATCATTCATCATTCATCATTTATCATTCATAATTATTCATAATTCATAATTATTCACATGGAGCCTTTAAAGGAGATGTTTAATAAAGCATATTACCACCAGCTCAGTGACGCCGTTAAAACAATATTTCCGCCCTTTAACCAACCAGCTTTTCTTAAAGAAATTCAGGCGACTTTTACAGCTCTGGAATTGAATGAACGGCTGCGACTCACCAGCCGGCAATTGCATCACTATTTACCTGCGGATTATCCGACCACTCTGCATATCTTAAAAAAAACGGCCGAAAAACTCCCTAGCGGTTATACCGCAATGGTTTTTCCCGATTATGTCAGTCAATTTGGGTTGGATCATTTTGAATTATCCCTGGAGGCGCTGAAATATTTTACGCCCTTTGGTTCATCGGAATTTGCCGTACGGGTATTTTTAAAAAAGGATTTTGCCCGCACCCTTCAGGTGATGTTGACCTGGGCGGAAGATGCTGATCCGCATGTGCGGCGATTAGCTTCGGAAGGTTCCCGCCCCCGCCTGCCCTGGTCATTTAAATTGGATGAAGTCATCAAAAATCCCACATCCACCGTACCCATTCTGAATAAACTTAAAACCGATGAATCGCTGTATGTCCGCAAATCGGTGGCCAATCATTTAAACGATTTCAGCAAAGATCACCCGGGATTTTTACTTGATCTCGTGACCTCCTGGGATATGACCCACCCCGCTACAGCCTGGATCGTCCGCCACGCTTGCCGTACGCTGATCAAAAAAGGTCATCCCCGTGCCTTTAAAATCTTCGCGGTAGAACAAAAAATTAAGGTAGAGGTAAATCATTTAAAACTTACTCCGGCAAAATTAAAGATCGGTGACCAAATGAATTTTTCATTCGAACTGGTCTCCATCACGCATAAACCGCAGAAATGTATCATCGACTATTTAATTCACTACCGCAAAAAAGGTGGAGACTTATCCCCCAAAGTTTTTAAATTAAAAGAAATGATTCTGCAACCCCATCAATCCATCCACCTGTCGAAAAAACAACATTTTACTGATCTGACCACACGCAGGCATTACCCCGGTGAACATCTTTTGGAAATACAAATCAATGGATTAATTAAAGCGAGGAAAACATTTTTGTTGAATTAGAAATTTGGAATTTTAATTTGGGAATAGCACTCATGAATTAAAGTCTCATAATAATATCTTGACCTTCTTTGCCAAAAAATCAGGTTGACCAATTTTGATTGAATTTAATACGCCGCGGTAATCAAAGAGTTATCACCCTCACCCTGTACACCCCATTTTCTAATACCTCATTCCACATTCATAATTCCTCATTATTCCTAATTCCTAATTTTCATTAGCTTCGCCCCCCCATAAACGGATTTCAGCGAGCATGAGTCAGACCATCATCTTCAATTTACACCAGGTAGTGGAGGGCCTATGGGTGCCGGAACCATGGCTATGCAGCGTCGATGCTGATCATCAGCCCCTGGATCTGCTCAAACGCACGTCTTCGGCCCAACTACAGGAATGGGGCATCACCCTTTCCGCTGATCTGGCTCCCCTCCTGGATCTTACGGCCAAATTAACCTTCTCCGCTTTGGATGCTCATTTCAGTCGGGTGGAATCCCGCAAAAAAATAGGCCTGACCGACCTCTGGAACGATAAAAAAGTACGCCCAGGTGTGGAAAGTTATATCTCCCGGCTAACCCAACAATTTTATCAACTCTTGCTAATCCATCCTCACCCCGTCTGCCTGGATGCCGCACAAAAACCGGTGCTACGCCACCACTTGCTAAAAATAATTTCCCCGGGCGGGCAAGCCGTGCTGCATTTAAAAAAACTCTCCGGTACCCTGGACTATCGCCTGCAACTCACCCATCCGGACGGTCGTGCGGTGCAGCCCCGTCAACTCAAAGTGCTCACACTGACTACGCCCGCCTGGGTCGCGGTGCAAGGCCATCTGGTTAGCTTCGCCGGCATCAGCGGAAAAATGATTACTCCTTTTCTGCACAAAGACGTCCTCCAGGTAGACCAGGCACATGAAAAAACCTGGTTCCATCAGTTTCTGCGCAAAAACATCGATCGCGATGCCCAGGTCATCAGCGAAGGCTTTGAGTTGGAAGAGCAACAAACCCTGCAAGCCACCCGGCTAACCATCGTCAAACATTTATTCGAAAATAAACTGCTCCTGAAAGCCCATTTTGAATACCCCGAAATGACCTTTGAAAACGGAGACGGGATAAGTATTCGCAGTAAGATCATCATTCCGGAGGAAGAAGCAGCTGCGGTGCGCATCATCAAGACCATCCGGCAACCTGACGCTGAACAACAAGCCATCGCGCACTTGCTCTCCCTGGGGCTGGTGGCTCATGATCATTTATTCTTTTGGCCAGCTGGCGATAATTTAGTTGCCTTGGTAGATTTCCTGATCCAACAGACTAATAACCTGGCAAACGCCGGCATCTATTGCCCTTTAAATCATCCGGAAACGGATCAGCGGATCAGCACCGATCCTGCCCGGGTTGAAACGATGGCCAGCGCGGTGGATGATTGGTTTGAAGTGCAGGTTATGGTTAACATCGGCACCTACCAGTTTTCCTTCAAAACCTTTGCACCTTACATTAAAGAGGGGAAAACAGAATTCGTCTTACCGGATGATACCGTATTCCTGATTCCGGCGCCCTGGTTCACGCGTTACCGGGAAGTGGCCGAATTTTTACTCAGTCAGGACACCTTGACCGAGGATGAGCCGCTGCGCGTACACAAAACACACACCGGCCTATTAAACGCTCTGGAACTGTCTTCGCCAAAAACTCTAACTGATCCGCACCTGCAGCCGTTGTCGACCGCGTGGGCCGGCCGTGAATTATTGCAGGCTGCCCTGCGCCCTTACCAGCTCCAGGGCGTACAGTTTATCCTGCAAGTGTGGCAGTCAGAACTGGGGGTTTGTCTGGCTGACGACATGGGTCTGGGAAAAACATTGCAGGCCATCGCCGTATTGGCTCATTATAAGAGCCAGCAAAAGAAAAAAATAGCCGGCCCGGTCCACCATACCACCGCTGCGGTCCAGCTCAACTTATTCGAAGAAGATTTCACGGAGCCCACCTTGTCTTCGTTAAAGGCCTTGATTGTAGTTCCGGCAGCCCTTATTTACAACTGGACGGCCGAATTGACCAGATTTTGTGCTGCTCTATCCGTTTATGTACACCTGGGACCAGGCCGTAAAAACACCCTGCAATCCCTGGTCGATGCAGACATTTGCCTGACCTCCTACCACACTTTACGCGAAGATTCCTCCTTATTTACAGCGCTCACCTGGGATTTTACCATCATCGACGAAAGTCAGACCATAAAAAACCGCGATGCTGAAATATCAAAAACTATTCGTCAGTTAAAAAGTAAACACCGCCTGGCCCTGAGTGGCACACCGGTGGAAAATTCCCTGGCTGACGTATGGGCGTTGTTTAATTTTCTCAATCCGCCTTTGTTTGGATCGTTTCCCAGCTTTCAACGCCAATATTTATGGCGTATTGAACGGGATGGCGACCAGCAAGTCAAAACACGCCTGCGGGATTATCTGGCCCCCTACGTCCTGCGCCGGCGCAAACAGGAGGTTGCCCCGGAATTACCTCAGCTCAGCCGGCAGGTGATGCTGGTGACTATGGCGGAAGCCCAAAATGATTTGTATGACCGGACCAAATCCGCCCTGCGCAACCAAATCCTGGGGCTGGATCAGGATCCTTCCTTTTCTTTCAATGCGTTGCAAGCCTTATTGCGCCTGCGCCAACTGGCTTGTCATCCCGCCTTAACCGGGCATGCTGATATGCCCAGCAGTAAAATGGAGGCGGTGCTGGACCAATACCAGCTCATTCGAGCGCAAGGCAGTAAGGTTCTGATTTTCAGCAGTTTTGAGCAACATGTGTTGTTGTATAAACACTGGCTGGAGGCCGAAGGTCATCCATATGCCTGGATCAGCGGCCGGGTCAGTGCAGCCGAACGCGCCAGGGAAGTACAACGATTTCAGGAACAACCGGACGTGCAGGTGTTTTTGATCACCTTGCGCGCTGGAGGCACCGGGCTGAATTTGACCGCCGCCGAATACGTCTTTTTATTGGACCCCTGGTGGAATCCTCAGGCTGAAGAACAAGCTATTGCCCGGGCTCACCGCATTGGACAAGATAAACCGGTTCACTCCATGCGTTTTATTACCAGGAATACGGTGGAAGAAAAAATCCTGCACCTGCAGGCCCATAAACTGCACCTCGGCGCCGGGTTAATAGATGATGAATTGCCCCCATTCACCCGGGAAGAACTCCGGGAGTTGTTTCAGTAAGATGCCCGGAATCACAACAGCACCAATCAAAGGTTAATTATTTCTCGCAGAGCTCGCCGAGTCCGCAGAGGTTCTTTTGTATTTACCAACGGCTAACAGCCACCACCTAAATACCCAATAACTAAGCCATAAACTCTGTCAACCTTTTACCGGCCAAAACGG
>JAYRWN010000396.1:0-4149 GCA_041917975.1 Saprospiraceae bacterium
CTTTACCTATCTGCCAACCACCAAGGAGGTCAGTGTGGAAATTTATGAAAATGTCAACCGCAACGCCCTGTTAGTAGGTAAGATCGACCCCTCCACCTGCTGGCAACACCTGACGATGGTACGCCAAGGCGTTTTGTTACGTTTATACATTAATGGTAAATTAGCCTTGGAACGACGCAATTCCCAGCCAATTGCCGTCAATAACCGGGGTGTGCTCAGCATCTCCAACAGTCCTTGTCTGGGCTTTGCCGCTCAACGCTTCAATGGCTGGATCGATGAACTGCATATATACCGTGGTGCGCTGGTTGAGAAAGAAGTTCTAGCATTGTATAATCCACCAGACCGGATAATTAGTCCGGATACGGCTTTGATCAAAGGCAGCTCATTACAGGTTCGCCTGGCCAAATCGTGTGCTACTTCTTTTCGTTGGTCACCCTCAGCGGGAGTAAGTGATATCCAGGTCGCCGAACCGCAACTGAGTCCGCAAGTAACCACCACCTATTATCTGGCTATGAATGATGCGGCTTGCTCCCTTCGCGACTCAATAAAAGTTATTGTGGTGGATCCGGCCACGATCAACTGTGAAGAAATTTTCCTGCCTAACGCTTTTACCCCCAATGGAGACGGCCTCAATGAAGACTTCGGCATCAGTAATCCCTACGTTTTTGAAGAACTGTTAGAATATTCGGTCTTTAGCAGTTGGGGTGAAAAAATGTTTACCACCACCGACGCTTATGGTCGGTGGGATGGGTTTTATCGCGGACAACCGGTAAATCCCGGGGTATATGCTTACCGCCTGGAATATAAATGCTCCGGTGAACACAAAATTAAAACAGGAAGTTTTACCTTATTGAGATAAGTTCTCATGTAATTGGTAACCGGTTAAGAGACCCGAAAAAAATTTGTGTACTAAACAAATGACTATTTATCCAAAAAAGATCGGCTGAATTTCCTCGATACTATATAAATAAAAATTATACAGCCCTTACAAATTAATCGGAAAATCCATCCACGAATATTTCATCCACCAAATCTCCCTATCCAGTCCATGTTTATCAGTTACCTTACCCAAGTAGTTGATAATTGATTTTACTTTATGATTCTTCTGTAATTTTTTATCTAAAGAATTCGCCTGAGCCAATACCGTCTTATCAAAAAAAACAGAATCAAGTGAATTACCTTCAGGGTAATTCTGATAAATAAAATTTTGTCCCAATTTAAGTATTCTGCTGGCTTCATTTAAAGCCAAACCATAACAATTTCTGTTTCCGGCAACATCATAAAAATAATCTATTTCATTAAGCGTACAGCTAATTCTTAAATGTAGTTTATTAATGTGGTGTCTATCCTTAGAATATTTTTTCAATATTTGGTTCTGCAATTCATTCATCTCATGCAAAATGATTAAAACGATTTTAAAAAAACTGTTATTTAACTTTTCATTAAAAACCAGATAGCACCCGTCACCAGTGGGGATGATCTGATCCAGGAGCGCGTCCTCATCTTTAAGTTTTTTGATCAGGGTATTAATTAATTTACTAAAAGTGGCTAAAATTGCAGCAAAATATAACGAATTACCCTTTGAATAATCAGCAACATCTATTAAAATAACCCCTTTAAAAATTGGATTATAAAGGGCATGTTCAAATTTTGAGGATTGCTCTAATGTATCAAATAATGCATCCTGTTTAAACTTATAGTTTGATATCAATATTTTTGGTTCATTATCAGATATAACTAAACCTTCAATGAGAGATATTTTTTGTTTTAATTTATCTAACTTATGAATTTTTACTCCTGAATCAATTAATTCCTCGATATCCTTGCCTGTTTTCATACGTTCCCTTTGATTGTTATTATTATAAACTTTATTAAATTGTGACAAGGAGGAAGCTTATCAAGGTCACTTAATGACCATTATCAATTAGTGCTCATTACCATAAACAACAGTATTGTCATATATGTTTAATTAAATCGTTAATGGTCTCTACGTCCTTTGATCAGGTCAATAACTGTTATTAAAATAATTTTCCTACAAGGATTACTTTTTGAAGTCAATACAATCCACGCGCAAATCCGGGCTAAATAAGGGCCGCCCTAACAACATACAGGTGTATTCAGACTGTGCGCTGTCGCCAATACGCAGATGAGGGCAGTTCAAGCACATTCGGTTTTCACTCAATAAACCGGCCTTTTGCAAATTATGCAACAGGGTTAATAAATTTTGAAACAAATCCAGCTTATTTTGCGAGGGCAACGTATTAACTTCCGTTAGTATTGAAGTAGCAAAATGTTGTGCCTTTATTGCTACAGCATGACCACTCGCCGTCAGCGCTAACGTATGACGGCGACCGTCCAGCGCATTGGGATGCCTTATTAATATTCTTTTATGTTCCATGATCCGGACGGCTTCGCTGACAGTAGGTTTGGAAACGTTAAATTCCTGCGCCAAATAGGAGACGGTGCATAACTTTCCGGGATGATGAAAAATAAACACGATGATTTGTATTTGCAAGGGACTCAGCTGCCCTTGTTTCCCTTCTTCCCACAAGGCCACTTTAAAGCTTTCGGCGATGCGCTCGAGAAGGACCACTATTTTGCTGCCCAAATCCTTCAACTGATATTCCGGATCAAAAGAAGACTGATCCAGTGGATTCAGGGCCGTCATTACAAAAAATTGGTTTTGTACTTCCGTTCTGTACCGGCTCTCTGCAAGGCCAGGTCTATCAGTTGATCAATTAGTTGGGCATAAGGAATGCCGGTTAATTCCCACAGCTTAGGGTACATGCTGATGCTGGTGAACCCGGGTAAAGTATTAATCTCGTTCACGATAGCTTTTCCTTCGGCGGTGAGGAAAAAGTCTACCCGGGATAATCCTTCACCATTGACTGTTTTAAAGGCTTTAATGGCAGAGCTGCGAATGAGTTCTGCCTCGGGTGCGGTCAGCTCTGCCGGAGCTTTAAGTAAGGCTCCGTCCGCATGGACGTATTTAGATTCGTAAGAATAGAATTCGGTTTGAGGAATAATTTCACCTACCACTGAAGCCATGGGTTCCCCGGCATTTCCCAGTACAGCACATTCCACTTCCCGACCCCGGATAAACATTTCGATCAGCACTTTTTGGTCGTATTGAAAGGCGTCTTGCATGGCAGGCTCAAAATCTGTCTCGTTTTTTACTTTATGTACCCCTACCGAGGACCCGGCATTGGCCGGTTTAACAAAAAAAGGAGAACCTACCTGGGCTACAATGGCCGCATAGTTGGTCTCAGACATCAGGGCGGGCGTAATCACTATGCCGGGCGCCACATTCAGACCAGCCTCCCGGAGCAATCTTTTACAGATGTCTTTATCCATGCATGCTGAAGATGCTAATACGCCGGTACCCACAAAGGGCAGGTCCATCATTTTAAACAAGCCCTGGATAGTTCCATCTTCGCCAAATGAGCCATGCAGCATTGGAAACGCCACATCTAAGGTGACCAGAGGTTTTGCAGTTTCCAAATCCAACAACACGGCTCCTTGCGCGGAAGGGATCAAAGCCACCGATTGCTGTGAAGCAGGGTGTTCCAGGTCATCACCTTCTACCAGCCACCATAAGCCTTGTTTATCGATTAGCACCAGGTACAATTCGTACATGGCCTTATTGATTTCGCGATAAATACTTTGTGCTGAGCGAATGGAGACTTCATGTTCAGCGGATTTGCCCCCAAAAAGAATGGCCAGTTTTAGTTTTTGCATAGGACAACAATATCTGCTGCAAAGATGAGATTATATTTTAAACAGTTCCACAGAATTCCGGTCCTCTTTCGCGGTTATCTGCGGTATGCGCGACGTGAAATAAATAAGAATTCCAAAGAGGAATCATCAAACGTGTAACCGGGAATTTGAGTTGATATAGATTTGGTTTAAAAGTTAGCACTACTAACAAATTGATATAATTAGTTGTCCTAACTATTTCTATTTTAATAACTTTCATCTTTTTTGGCAGGCTTCCGTCTACCGCTTATGATTCAAAAAACCCGCTTTGAGTCATGATAGCTACTTTGATTAATAACCGACTATCCGCGATGTGGCGGATTATTTCCGAATTATTAAATCCACCTGATAAAACAGACAGTATTTTTTACAAACAAATCAGAATAATAGCCC
>JAYRWN010000397.1:0-3492 GCA_041917975.1 Saprospiraceae bacterium
AATTTAGACGGCACCTTTACACCGCAATACACCTTTCTACGGGATGGCGATAAGGTACAGTGGTTATTTGCAGATCGCACACAAGCTATTGTGCCTATTGACCTGCGGGACACGAATGCCTTAGATTGTTCGGCGTATCGTGCGTATGACCCCAATGAGATCAATGAATTCACCGGGCCCTTGCCACGTGCAGTACCCGGTATTTTTACGCTGGGGCCGGATGGCAGCGGTTTTGAAATCAAAAATCGCAAAAACAATAATCCCGGATGTAATTACAACGGCTCAAAAGCTGTATCCGGCGATTTGTTTCTTTGTGAATCAGGATTACCCTTTGCCACCATGACCTGGACCTGGGAAAACCCCAGCATTACCGGCGTGTTTATCCGGCTGCGCTGGGATGAAGTGCATCTGGGGCCCAATCAGTTTGACTGGACCGCTTTTGACCGTGAAATTAGCCGGGCGGTCCAATATGGTAAAATCTATAGCATATCCTTTAAAGCGGGGAGCCGGGGTACACCGTCATGGATATATGATCCGGTCAAATCCGGTGGTTTCCCGGTAAAAAAACTGACCTTCCAGGATAGTGAAGATCAAAACAACTGCGGCACGACCATGACTTTAGGGAGCCCCACCGACCCCAACTTTAAGAAACATTATTTTGACCTGTGGAAAGCGGCCGCTGAACGCATTAAGTCGAAAAATGCATGGTATCGGTCATTGGCTTACGTAAAACCCTCCGGGGCCAACCTGGTTTCGCATGAAAACCGTTTGCCTAATAATTGTGAAAATGGCTGCCCCTGCAGTCCCCAAATCTGGGCCGAGCAGGGTAATTACACTCCATCCGGATTGTATGCTTTTTATACCGAACAGTTTGATTTATTGCGCACATTATTTCCGGATAAAGATCTCGCCTACGCTTTGATTCAAGCCGGGTTCCCTCTGGTAAACGATAAAAAAGAGTACAAATCGCCCTCCTCACAACCGTTGCCCGCCGGAGCCGAACAGACCGAAACTATTCTTGAAATAGGCCGCATAAATCATGGCCTGGCGTTTATGGTCCAACATAATGGCCTGGGGCCACGCCCTCAGGACGAAAACCCTCCGCGGGATCGCTGTCCTAATGAAGGAGAACATCCGGCTAATCGTCCTTTTGGTGGTGTGGGAAGCGGGTGCCCTAACCGATGGGTCCTCGAGGAGGGAGAGGCCGGGCAACCCACCGCATTCCAGATTAATAACGCCAGCGGGGTAAAAACACTGGAAGAACTAGAATCAGCATTTCGCAATCTTTATGACAATTCTGATGGCATCTTTCTGGAAATTTATGAGGAACGGTTATGGGATGCTGAAAATAACGGGCCAGTATTAGATAAAAATGCTACCAAAAGAACATTAGCCCAGTGGAACGATTTATTAATAGAAAGAAGGCGCTCAATTTGGGGTTCTAAAATTCCTGACCCTTTCCCCTCATCGTTGTCGCATACGTTTAAAAGAACAGCGGACAACAAAATTCCACAAGTCTTCTATTTTACTAACCCTTCCTCCTGTTTGAATAATTCGAAAACCTTTGGCGCCGTCGTTATTCTAGCTAACGGAGCAACAAACTTAACCGCCAGCCCTGCAGTGACTTTTTCTACCAGGGTCAGTCCCAATCCATTTACCTCAGAAACCAAGATTAAAGTTTTGAACAATCCAACTGGTTATCTTCGGTTAGATATCTTTAACCTGCACGGCAAAAACATGTATTCGGCAAAATACCGTGGCTATTATGATCATACAGAATTTATATGGAATGGCAAAGACAACCAAGGTCGGGAAGTACCTACAGGTTTGTATATATTACGGATGGATAATGGGTTGGAATCCTCTATCTCAAAAATAGTGCATCAGTAGTTTATGTCGGTAACCCCTGCTCTAAAAATTATTTTCTATCATACCTTTTTTTTTAATAATAAATTATTTAAACTCAAACCTTGAGCCTTTGCATGTTATGACCTAATCCTGACTGGGCGGAATTATTAATTATTAAATGTTTATGTGCGGTCAACTAACTCTTATCAGTCAAATTCACGGCTAAAACTGCACTTTTCACATTTACATTTTATTCTTGCGTACGAAAGGCGGATATTTGACCGCATGAATCCGTATCTGCTAAAATTCATAATTATTACAGTCTGTCTGGTGCTGTCTTTTCCTCTGCAGTCCCAAATAAATTTATCGCGTTACTCCACCTCCTTTCGCGGAGATGCAGAACGGAAAACCCCAATAATTATCACGGCCAGGCGGGATGAAGGTATTTATACGGCCGGAATGGGCTTACCGGATGCGTACCCAAATTTAAGAAATGAACAGTTTGAAGAGCAGGAAGGCGGAGACCTTTACGACACCTGTGATTCTTCCGAGGTGCATTTTTTTGCGCATAATATTTTTCGGCAAAATGCCCACGACTATGTTTACAGAGTGCTCGAAAACAGAACCAGGGAAATACAACCCTGGCAGCCAGTCCGGCATTTTTTAGACGATTCCATTCAAATCAACAATTTTAAGCAGGGCATGGCCTATTTGGGTGGCTATAAAACTACCTGGAATAATTACCTGATTCTAGAAATTAAAGAGATCAAAACTGATTTAATCGTATCTAAAGAAATAGTCTATTGGCAACAAATTAAACCCGAATTATTGACCGTGTACACCGGTGAGGATTTGAATCTCTTCCTCAAAAGATTGAAAAAGTATTACAATTGGGACCTTAGTTCGGATGAAAAAGCACGCTGGGCCATTCAGGATAACGAATTGGATTCCTTAACCCTTTTGCCAAAAAAATTAATCTTTGCTGCCCATAATGATCAACTCATTTTTTATTTAAAGACTAATATTTTTGAAAGAAGCGCCCTGGAATACCAACTCATCAAAAATCATCAGGTGGTGGTTCCCTGGCAATCCAATGAATTTGATAACAACCTCATCTGGCTAAAAGAGCTCCCCCATGGTGCTTACGTATTATCCATCCGATTTGCCATTCAGCGACATAATGTAACCCAGATTCCTTTCTCTATCCGCCCATTTTGGTGGCAAACTACCCAAGCCCAATTTGCCTTCGCTATGGCCGCTGTACTGGTCATATTCGCCTCAGTCATGTTATTTCGTCAACGTTTAAAACTGCGTAAAGCCAAGCAGGAAAAGTTACGCATTATCAATGAATTGCAGGCCATTCGCTCCCAACTCAACCCTCATTTTGTTTTTAATGCCCTAAATTCCATTCAGGGTTTAATTCATCAAAATGATTTGAGTGCCGCCAATTATTATCTGACCACCTTCAGCACTTTACTAAGGGATTCCTTACACCATCACACCAAAGAATTTGTTCCCTTAAGTATTGAATTGAAGACACTGGACAGGTATATTAAACTGGAAAATCTGCGCTTCCCCTTCACGTATTCCATTGACGTAGATCCGGCTATTAATCCCGATAATATTGAAATCCCTTATTTATTA
>JAYRWN010000398.1:0-2853 GCA_041917975.1 Saprospiraceae bacterium
GCTAAAGTAGACCTCCATATTCTGCATGGTACGCTGACCCTGAAAAAATTTCAGTTAGAGGGATTTACGTCCTATTCATTTAAAGGGGATGAACCACTTATTGCCGGTGAACACGCCATGCTGAATTTGTCCAGATCATGAAACCTAGTTTACGCACTTGCCTAATCCTCACTTTAACCTGCGCGACTTTATGGCCGGATGCATCAGCACAAAAATCCACCCGTCCACTGATTTTTGCCCACAATGATTACGCGCAGCCTGAGCCGTTTTTTAACGCTTATGCACAACAGGTCGCGTTTATCGAGGCGGATGTGTTTGTGCGCAATGGCGACCTTTGGGTAGCCCATGACGAAAAGGATTTACTGCCGGAACGAACCCTGCAAAAATTGTATTTGCAGCCCTTGTTACAGAACGTACAGAAATACGGTGGTTACCCTTATCGCCATAAGGACCTCACCTTGACTCTGATGATTGACTTTAAAACCCCCTGGGAGACTACGCTGCCGGTGTTGGTAGACCTGTTACAGCAGCGCTTTCCAACGCTCGTCCAGACGAAAAACCTTACGTTTTGTATCAGCGGGGCGATGCCTCCCCCGGAGCAGTGGGCGGAGATACCTGGCTTTATTAATTTTGATGGCCGCCCCCATCAATTGTATACGCCTCAACAATTACAGCGCATCCTGTTGGTCAGCCACGATTACACGAAGTATTCAGCCTGGCGGGGTGAAGGAATTTGTTCCGCAGAAGATAAAAAAAAACTACAGGCGGTAGTGCAAATAGCTACTGACTGGCAGAAACCATTCCGCTTCTGGGCCATCCCCGATCATCCTGCCGGCTGGCAGCTGATGAGGGAATTGGGTGTGCAGGTGCTGAATACGGACCGGGTCAAAGCGCTGAGGAGGTATTTGAGAAAGAATTAGTCTCAAAAAATTTAATCAAAATATTTTTTCCGCAGGTGACCTAGAATCCGCACAGATTAACGGCGGACATCCTTAGAATCAAATGCTAAATTAGGCCACACACGGCACTGCCCATAATTATTTATTATGAATACAGGGGCAATGCAGGCGGAATCAAAATCGAAACAATTTATTGAACTTAATAGGGCTAACCCCTTCTTTAAAACTAAGGAAAATGGAATTAGTCGAGTGCTTATTTTGTAGCTTTTTTAATCAGCTTCAAGGCCCAGTCATAATGGCTGGAGGTGGCCGAAACCAGGTAAGCCCCTAAAGAAGTAGTTCCTGTCCAGGCATATCGTTGCTTGGTGAACAGTTCCTCATTGGAGTGTTGTTCGATAATCTTTGTGATGTCCCGGTGACTCGCGTGGAGATATTCTTTGGCCTCATCCAGGGTAGTTCGTTGATATTTTTTCCAAATCCATTGATTGAGTTCGGGTGTGGTTTTCCAGGAATACCCTTTGGCCGGCATGTCCGGTTTTTTTCCTTTCATCCCCACGGCATACCACTCTAATAACATCAGGTGCCAATGGTGCAGGTGCATCAGAACATCCCGGATATTCCGGTTTAAGGTTCCCGGCGGAAATTCGTTGATTTTTGTTTCTTTGGGTAACGCTGCGATAAACTCCATCAGGGATTCAAAATTTTTCTGGCTCAGGTCCAACAAAGAGATTTTATTTTGTGGTCGCGACATGATTGAATTTCTTTTTTAAATCTAACAGGTGTTTATGAATATGGTTTGCCACAACCTCCAGGTGCTCTTCACAGGTGTAATCACGTGAACCTTTTTATAAGGAATCAGGCCTATGTTTTCATTAAATACATTTTGTTCTATGATATTCTGGGCATCTTTTAAGCGAAGAATTAAGTTACCAATGGGTATCTTTTCAGTAGTCTCAACACTCGTTTTATTGACTTCGGATAGTTTTCCTTTGAGCGGCTGAGGTGTAACTCCGCGGCCTATATCAGCGATATTGCGGGCAAAACTTTCATGCCAGAACGTAATATGGCCAAGGATATCTTTTGCATTCCACCATTCGTAGACCATTAGAGTATAATCATAGCCTTGTTCGAAAAAAACAATGAGGTCATAAAGTTCACTTTTTAACCGTTCTAAACGTTTATCCAGTTGTTCCTTTTTATCATTCATTCCGTAATTTTAGGAGACAAATAATATATTATTTCAATCCAATTTCTATCAAATTTTTTACCAGCAGATCTACATCTGTTTCTGTGTTGAAAACATGGGTAGAAAAACGTAAAGCATTAAATTGGGGTAACAGTTTGACGATAATTTTTCTTTGGCGGAGAGCCTCAAAAACATCCTGGTTTTTACTGTTTATCAGTTGAACGCTGACCATGCCGGTGGCCAGTTCCGGATGGCTGGGGCTGATGATGATTAAGCCGGGGACATCCGCTAATTTCTGACGGCAATAGCGGGCTAAAGTAAAACAACGGTTTTCAACGTGATCAATACCCAAGTTCTGATGCCATTGTAAAGCGGCACCCAACCCTATCCAAACACCCACATTGCGGGTACCTCCGGAGGCGGAATATGCCGCATACCCGCTGCGCAAAAAGGCCGGTTTAATCCGTTCCTGAACCCCGGGGTGCAGGTATAATAAGCCGGTCTCTTTTGGACCTAATAACCACTTATGACCGCTAGTGGCATAAATATCTGCGCCCGACGTTTCCACATCTACCCGGATCATCCCCGGTGCCTGGGCGCCATCAACCATGAAAAGAATGTTCAGTGGCCTGGTTAAGGCTGAGATTTCTTTCAAAGGCATTCTCAGGCCGCTGATGGTGTTTATGTGGCTGAGCATGAGCACTTTGGTGCGGGAGGTGAGCGATGAAGAAATAAGCTGTAAAATTGCCTCACTGGTACATTCTCCCA
>JAYRWN010000399.1:0-1892 GCA_041917975.1 Saprospiraceae bacterium
CAGTCTTGATTTAGTAAAAAAGTACTATAAGGTGACTGAAAAACCTGAGGAGGCCGACTTTGCCATAATTTTTATGGAAAGCCCCAGAACAGGTATTGGGTATGATGCCGCTGATGCCAAAAACGGTGGTAATGGTTATATCCCTATATCTTTGCAATATGGAACTTACAAGGCAACATCAGCCCGTGCTACCAGCTTAGCGGGTGGAGACCCTTTAGAATCCTTTACCAACCGGAGTTATAAAGACAAGACAGTTATTTCACAAAACATTACGGATTTAAATATGGTGACTGAGACCTATGCCCGGATGAAAGGTAAACCGATAATCGCGGTGGTAAATCTGGAAAATCCTATGGTTTTTGGAGAATTTGAACCGGTAGTCCAGGGTATTTTGGTGCATTTTGGTGTGCAGAATCAAGCCATATTGGAAACTATTCTTGGCACCAGTGAACCGTCAGGACTATTACCCATGCAAATGCCCAGCACTATGCTAACGGTGGAACACCAGGCAGAAGATAAACCCCATGACCTGGACTGTTATGTGGATGAAGATGGTCACCATTACGATTTTGCCTTTGGACTTAATTGGAGTGGACTAATAAAGGATGCCCGAACTAAAAAATATAACGTGAAATGAGCTTTACAGAAAAAAATAATTTTAATAAAAATAAGTACTAAAATTTTGATTTAAGATTACAGCTGCATTATACTTAGTCTTGGCGTTTCTCATTTTGTTTGGTGACAAATTGATAGCCAGGTAAGTGTTCTTATTTAAAGTCCATGTATATTCGACATATATTTTTTAATTATGCGGATTTGGTTATTGACGCTCTTAATTAGTTTTTCATTTTATTTACTTGGTAGGCCCAACATCATTTGGATTACCTGTGAGGATTTATCACCAGACTGGTTAGGTTGTTATGGTGACTCTATTGTTCATACCCCTCATTTAGATAAACTAAGCAGAGAAAGCATTAAATATACCCGTGCCTACACTACCGCAGGTGTTTGCGCACCGAGCCGGGCGGCCATCATCACCGGGATGTATCAAACTTCAATTGGAGCACATCAGATGCGTACATTGAGCGGAGCCTGGGGAGCAAAATATTCTCCCGTCCAGAGTTATTCAGCTGTTATCCCTCCTGAAGTCCGTTGTTTTCCGGAGTATTTAAGAGAAGTAGGCTATTACTGTTCTAATAATGAGAAACAAGACTATCAATTCATTCCTCCGGTCACTGTTTGGGATGAACAAGGGCCTTATGCCTCCTGGGAAGGCCGAAAAACTAACCAGCCGCTATTTGCCATATTTAATGTGTTCATCACCCATGAATCACAACTGTTCTCCCGTTTAAGCGACCCTTTGGATGTAGATCCGGCGAAAGTTAAGGTTCCTCCATTTCTGCCGGACACCAAAATAATACGGGAAGATATAGCCAGACTTTATACCAATGTGCAAATCATGGATCGACAGGTGGGAGAGATCATCGCCAGGCTAAAAAAAGCCGACCTCTATGATCAATCCTATATCTTTTTTTACAGTGATCATGGAGGGATGATGCCATGGACTAAAAGAGAAATCCTTGAGCGGGGTACACACATTCCTCTTCTTATAAAATTTCCAGGCGGTAAAGGTGCGGGAACAATTGATCAGCAGTTAATCAGTTCCATCGATTTCGCGCCAACTATCCTTAGTTTAGCGGGAATTAAACCTCCCGCTTATTTAAACGGGCAAGCCTTTTTGGGTAAATTCAGTTCTAAAGCGCCGCGCAAATATGTTTTTGCAGCACGAGATCGTATGGATACGGAATATGACCGCGTTCGTTCGGTACGGGATAAACAGTACCGTTACATCCGTAACTTTATGCCTGAAAAACCTTATTATCAAGAGATAG
>JAYRWN010000400.1:0-10400 GCA_041917975.1 Saprospiraceae bacterium
CCCTCCACCAAGATTTTATTGTTGGCATTGACCAATACAGAAAAGATGTTCCGGTCAGCAACCTTAGCGGGCGCAACCGGCTGATCATCCCAGCACGGCAATTTGACTAACACGCCTTGCTCCTCGGTGATCTGCGTAGTAATTAAAAAAAAGATTAAGAGCAGGAAGGCGACATCGGCCATGGAGCTGGAATTAATCAGCTGCGGTACATTTTTTTTTGTAAAAGGCATCCTAGTTTCTTTTTCTATATAGATGATAAATTCACGGATATTTGGTGGATAATTAGCAAATCTATCAACCGGGCCAATGATTATTTTATGTATTTAATAAACGGCGGTATAAAACGAAACAATAATTCATTTCTCCGCAATGTATTTACTATCAGAATTTTATAAAATTAATGTTAAACCCCTTTGTCGAATGATCTGTAAGAAGATTGCCTTGTTAGAAAGGCGATTTAAATAATTATGCAACAAAAAGTAATCATCATCGGAGCAGGGTTTGCCGGCGTGCAATTAGCCCATTCACTGGATGAAAAATTGTTTGAGGTGTTATTAATTGATAAACTCAATCATCATCAATTTCAACCATTGTTTTATCAAGTGGCCACGTCTCAGCTTGAGCCTTCAAGTATCTCATTTCCACTGCGTTATATGTTTAAACGCAAACCGAATATACAAATCCGCATGACGGAACTCCTCGAGGTTCATCCTGAACGCAAGACGATTTCCACCACCATCGGTGACTTCAATTATGATGTCTTAATTCTGGCTTTGGGATGCCGGACCAATTTTTTTGGCAACTCCAATCTGGCCCAGCATGCCTTAACTTTAAAGTCTACCTCCGATGCCATTGCCCTGCGCAACCGGATTCTATTAAATTTTGAGCAGTATGTATCGGCCACAAATTCGGAGAAAGAAGCTTTATTAAATTTGGTTATTGTCGGAGCAGGTCCCACCGGGGTAGAGTTAGCCGGGGCATTTGCGGAGATAAAAAATCATATTTTGCCTCGCGATTACCCACGCATAGATTTTTCCACTTACAAGATTTACCTGATCGAAGGCAGTGGGCATAGTCTGAATACAATGAGCGATCGTTCTAAACAGGCTTCGGAAACGTATCTGCGTGGGATGGGGGTAACCTTCCTGCCCAACACCACGGTTAATAACTATGACGGCGAAAATCTCCTGTTGAGCACCGGTGAAATTATCAAAACCAAAGCGGTTATCTGGGCCGCTGGAGTCATCGCCAATCCGGTGCATGGATTATCACCGGAAATATTTACACCCCAGCGGAGGATCATCGTGGATCGCACGAATCGCCTAGCCGGCTATCGGGATATTTATGCCTTAGGAGACCTGGCCAGTATGATTACCCCTCTTTATCCTAAAGGTCATCCCCAGGTAGCCAACGTTGCAATCAATCAGGCTAAACTTTTAGCCCGGAATCTGAAACATTTAGCTCTGGGCCAGTCCACTAAACCCTATGAATACCGCGACCTGGGTACTATGGCTACCATCGGCAAACATAAAGCGGTAGTGGATTTCGGACATATAAACCTGCGGGGGTATTTGGCTTGGTTTATCTGGATGTCGCTTCATCTCATGCTGATCGTGCGGGTAAAAAACCGGCTGGTCATTTTTATTAATTGGGCCTGGGCCTACGTGACCAAGGATACTTCCTTGCGCCTGATCCTTCTTCCGCACCCCGGTAGGTTGCCGGTAAAAAAGTCTGAAAAAACATAGTGACGCCGGACACATAAAGTGTATTTTACCAAAGCAAAATTTGTTTGTCATAGCATAAACCGTAAAAAGCGTTACTTTTGTGGCCAGAACGATTTAGACGAATGAAAAATAATCATCAGAGTATTGAAGATACGGAGCTTCTTTTGGAAGAAGCCACCACCGACATGGATGATTTGGCCCGGCTGGTGGTGTATAATGATGAGGTAAACACATTTGATTGGGTCATCGAGTGTTTTATTGAGGTTCTGGGGCACACCTTTGAGCAATCCGAACAGCTGGCCATGATCATTCATTTTAAAGGCAAAGCCATCGTAAAAACCGCCGATTACGATTATTTAAAACCGCGTAAAGATTCTTTGGTCGAACGTGGACTGAGTGCGGTAATCGAACATTCCAAAAAAGAAGCTTAAACATTCCGGCTGGAGAAAAAGAATGCCTGTCTTTCTTATCCCAGATGAAGAATTAACTTTCCCACATCCCTCCGAGGCCGATGCTGAGGGCCTGTTAGGCATAGGCGGAGATCTCCGGGCTGAACGACTTCTTCTGGCCTATCGTTACGGTATTTTCCCCTGGTACAATGCCAGTGATCCCATCCTTTGGTGGTCACCGGATCCCCGCTTGGTGTTATTTCCGGCTGAATTGCATATTGCTAAAAGCATGCACGTGTATTTTAATCAAAATAAATATCGGGTGACTTTTAATCATCATTTTCGCGAGGTCATGGAACATTGCCGTTCGATAAACCGGCCAGGCCAGGACGGAACTTGGATCAATCAGGCTATCGTCAAGGCCTACGGAGAGTTGCATGCGCGTGGGCACGCCCATAGCGTTGAAGTTTGGGAAGGTTCGCAGCTCTGTGGTGGACTGTATGGCGTTCAAATAGGCCGGGTTTTTTATGGGGAGTCCATGTTTTCATTACGACCCAATGCCTCCCGGTTCGGCTTTATCACCTTAGTACGTCTGTTGCACCAATGGAATTTCAAAGCCATCGATTGTCAGCAGGACACGCCCTATTTGCGCAGTTTTGGCGCCCGGTTAATCACCCGCCAAACGTTTCTAAAATTATTGCAAGGTAATACGGAAGAATTTCATCCGGTATGGCCGGGGTAAGAATTATGAATTATGAATTAATCAATGATATTTTGATCATTTTTGGCAGAACAAATTGGATGACCAATTCTAATTAATTTTAATTTAGCAGTGATAATAAATTTTTCGTTCAGATCTTTTATCCATTAACATGAATATTTTAAGAACCCTGAAAGGGGTTCAATATTTCTAGTTGTAAGCAGCAGATCGGATGCATGCCACCCTCTCGGCATCGAATATTTTAACCACCAATTTTTCCTATAAACATTTGACCCTTGCAGGGTCATAAACATAATAATGACTGTCGATTTTTTTTTGTTCAGTTCTTATATTTTCATGAAATATGTTACCCGTTCTATGCATCTCAACTCAATAATTTTTTAATCCCGGAAACAGTCCAAAGAATAGTCGCAACTAATGAATAACTTTTACCGGCAGTGATTATCCCCACCTTAGATGAGTTTTCCTTTCGCTTTTACAAAAACTTATGCCGAATGTTTTCATCCGGCAAGGGGCAGACTTCGTATTTACCCCACCAGCGGTAGCGGTGCCGGGCCACATAATTATACAACGCATCCCGGAGGTAACGCGGAATATACCTGGCCAATTGAAGTAAAGACCATAATCCGGGTAAATATTTGGTCAGTCGCAAGACCGCGGAAGAACGGGCATAAATGGCTTCCCCATCCTGGGCATAAATGGTATCTAAATCTAAGGGCAAAACATGCTCCTCCAGAAAAGCCTGACCACGGGGTGCTTGGAGGGCTATAAACCGAAAGCGATCGGCCCGGTCACGACGGATCAGCCAACGCACCCAACGGTTACAAAACAAACATAAACCGTCGAAATAAATGTAAACATATCCTGGTTTATTGCCGCTCATTTTGCCTAAACAAAAATAGCACCGGTTAGTTAGCAGGATCATTTATATTTACCGGTATGATCGTACGCTTCTGATGGTGCATTGTTCTAAAACCCTGACTTTTTTCCTTTTATTCTTTAGCATTTTGGCCTGCCGCCAATCTGCTGACCACACCATCCCTACTGACCCGGCGATGATAGAAAAAGGCCATCAATTGTTTCTGCTTCATTGCTCAGCGTGTCATAATTTGCAGCAAAGCGGTATCGGTCCTGCTCTGGGAGGCATCACCCAACAGGTGGATGCCGCCTGGCTGACGGACTTTATCAAACAACCCCAACGGATGACCGAAGCCGGTGATGTGCGGGCCATACAGCTCTTTGCGCAGTATAAACAACCCATGCCCTCCTTTGAACATCTGGGTGATACGGCCATAACCTCCCTGCTGGCTTTTTTACACACCACGTCACCGCCAAATACAGCTGACACCCTCGCGGGACTGACTAATCCTATCCAGGACACCATCGTTTTATCTTCATTAATCCTGAATCTTGAGAAGTATCTGCAATTGCCGGCCAGTGGTGAAAAACCCACCACCCGCATCAATAAAATGGATGTGGCGGCTAACACGGGTCGGGTATTCATTCATGATTTGCGTGGTCAGCTCTATGAAATCATTCATGACCGTCCGCAGCTTTACCTGGATGTAGCCAAAGAATTACCGGCTTTTGTTCCTCAGCCGGGCTTAGGCACCGGTTTCGGCAGCTGGGCTTTTCATCCCCGGTTTGCGGAAAACGGCTTGTTGTATACCACCCACACCGAGCCAGCCCGCACTAAACCAGCCGACTTTGCCCTCCCGGATAGCCTCCCCATCGCCCTGCAATGGGTGCTGAGCGAGTGGAAGGCTGATCGACCTCACCAACATAAATTTCGGGGTTCGCGCCGGGAGATCATGCGCATCGATGTATTTAGCGGCATTCATGGTGTACAGGACATCGCCTTCCATGCACAAGCCCAGCACGGTGACGAGGATTACGGACTGTTGTACGTATGCCTGGGTGATGGCGGCAGTGTGGAGAACGGCCAGGCCTGGATCGCCGACCATAGCGCCCAACGACCCTGGAGTTCTATCCTGCGCATCGACCCCAGCGGTTCCAACAGTAAAAACGGTCAATATGGTATTCCCCCCGGCAACCCCTGGGCCAACGATACGGATACATTGACGCTTGGTGAATCCTACGCCATCGGCTTTCGCAATCCGCACCGGCTGATCTGGGACGATGCCGGAGATTTGTTCGCTACTGACATCGGTCATAAAACCATCGAAGAACTGAATAAAATCATCCCGGGCGCCCACTATGGCTGGCCCGAACGGGAGGGCACTTTCCGGCTGGATTATCAGCAGGATATGTCGAAAGTTTTCGATCTTAAGCCAGAGGATGACGTGCGACCATTTACCTACCCGCTGGTGCAATACGATCATTCGGAAGGCGGCGCCATCAGCGGAGGTTATTTCCTGAAGACTTCATCCTTCGGCACTATTTACATTTGTGGCGATATCGTCAGCGGCCGCTTATTTTTTACCCCATGGCCGGTTCAGGAGACTGTTGCTCCGGTCTCCTTGCAGGAATGGCGCATCCGCTATAAAGGAAAACTGACCACTTTTCAGGACTTGTGTAAAAACAGCCGCGTGGATCTCCGCTTTGGCCGCGATGGTCAGGGCCATGTTTTTATTCTCACCAAAGCGGATGGGATGGTTTACCGGATTAGTATGGCGGAAGAATTATGAATGTGGAAGGAGGAATTACTGCGGAGTAATATACCGAACAGTGAGATTAGTGTCTTCTTCCTACCACCTTCGCGTTTGAGTGAATTTCCCAAACCAAAAAACCAGCATTGCGATCAGTCCTGGGATAGCTGTGGCTTCATTAAAGGAAGCATCAACGATTGGTAGTCTGGTATCATATTTTGTCTATTCTTCTTTTATTTGTTCGGTCGTACTAAGCTGCCGAATAACGGCCCTGGCTATGGCAAGTGCTGGATTTTGAAACCGAATATTTATCCGCCAGACCGAAGGTTGTTAAGTTGTTATAACTCATTTTTAAGCCGTCAGCCCGCATCTGCATTAGCCGATGTCGTGCAACGTTATTTTTTATCCTTTAAAATCCGCAGTAATTTATTTGGGTCTTGCCGATTGTCCCAAAATGCAGTGATTAATATTTCGTCATCAGTCACTTTGTAGAAAATACTAAAGTTACCAAGTGAGGCTACTCGAGTATCTTTGAAATCTGCTTTTTTGTAAATGAAAGGCGTTTCTGCCAGGTGCTCTGTACGCTCTGCTACGACTTTAATCAGCTTCTTTGAATACGTGGCAGACTTAGTCCGTTTGACCCAATATTCAAGTATGCCAATATACTGAATATCCGCTGTCCGGGTCCATCTTACAGTCCGTTTAGCCATTCAAGATTTCGTTTGTCCATCGCTTCTTGTGAAATCAATCGTCCACTTTTTATATCCGCTTCGCTCATTTCGAGCATTTCCTTTTGTTCAGCGGTCAATTCAACCATCTCGTTATCCGCTGAGCTTGAAGAAATCAGGTGGTCGAGCGCAATTAAAAAATCCTTGTTCCTAATTGTCAAGATTTTGTCAATCAGTCTGTTACGTATTTTATCTACCGTTGTCATAATTGTTAATTATATTCACAATGTCGAAAATTTTTGCGAAGTTTCAGAATGTTGCACAACGTGTCGGCGATATGCAGCGGCTGTGGCGATAGCCCAGCTGATCATGATCGCAAGTTATGTACTGTTCATTTTGCCATAGCTTAATTTCCCTCTATGAAATAACCAATTGTAAATTCTTTCAGTTTCATAATAGGTTCTCCCACTTTTATAGGCTTCATATATGCTTTCAATTAGCTGATTATACTTCATTAGATCTTCGAACATATGATTACCCACGTTAACAGAATTGAATTCATAGCACATTTCTGATCCAAATATTTTTGTACTTATTTGGTTCATAATCCTCTGACATTCTTTAAGAATATCTCTAATTTCGTTTGGTGTCCATTCAATTCTTAATTCATACCTAGAAAGATCCAAATGTGCAAAAAAATTATCTCGCAACAGTTTCATTTTGCCGTACGTTTCACTTTGTCTTATGGTTTCTAACGAATCAGATAATGAGTTTAATTCCTTAATAGAGATCAAATTCTTCCACTCCGATGAGCCATAATTGTTATAAGAATATTCAAATATTTCTGTAAACTGTATGATTCCTTCGAGTGAGTGTACTTTTAGCAATTCGGAGATTAAGATACCTTATAGTTTCGGGCCAT
Source organism: Saprospiraceae bacterium (assembly GCA_041917975.1). GTDB lineage: Bacteria > Bacteroidota > Bacteroidia > Chitinophagales > Saprospiraceae > JAYRWN01. The sequence continues at coordinate 7,034 of JAYRWN010000400.1, forward strand.
CATCAATGGTCAAATAGGTTAATTTTTTGAGGCTTCATGGGAAATCAGCCGACTAACGCCTCCATAATTCCTTTGAGCTTCCCCATCAAACGCAGGTTTTCCGCCACGAAATGAAATTGGTTATGGCAGCGGTCCAGATTGTGTTCCGGGTAGTGAATGCGGTAATAGATATTACCGTTAAGGTAATCGGTGAGAAAACGCAAACCCATAATAAAAGCCATATAAGCCGCAGCATACGGAAGGCCATGTACCTCAGCCGGGGTAAGGTGGTGCTTAAACTTGGCCAGATAGCCCTGATGGAAAGCGCGGAACACCTCCAGATTCACCTGCATCAATTCCACCTGGGCATCATCTTCTTCCAGGTTAGAACATAAACCCCGCAGCGCATCGCCAGTGTCAAACCATACGCAGCCGCTCATGACCGTGTCCAGGTCGATCAGACCTATCACGTCGCCACGGTCATCAAACAGGATGTTATTCAGTTTGGTGTCGTTGTGCACCAATCGGCGTGGGATGGCTCCGGAGGCATATTGGTCATAAAGGCCTTGCGTCCAGGATTCCTGAGCCAGGGCAAAATCTATTTCTACGGACAAATGCAATTTTTTTCCGGCGCGGTCGTCGGCCAGCGCCTGACGAAACTGCTGATAACGCCAGCCGATATCCTGAAAGCCCGGGATGGTCACACAAAACGGCTCGGGGTCCGTACCGTCCGTGTACCGGTGAAACTGGCCAATAGCCGCGCCCGCTTTTTCAGCCAACACAAGATCGGTGGTACGGTTGTAGGAGATACTGCCATCCACAAAATCCATCAGGCGCCAGTAGGTGCCGTCCGATACCCGCTGGTAATAATACTGCCCTTGGGTGGAGCGGATGAACCGCGGGTAACGCGGATTGCCCCGCGCGGTATATAGATCGGTGACAAATAAAGCGTTCTCCATCAGCCCGGGTACGTTTTTAAACACCAGGTGATTTACCCGTTGAAGAAAGTAGTTTTTTTGCGGAGTGATGACCTTATAGGAGTCGTGAATATGACCGACGATAAAGGGTTGTAGTTCGGTGATCTGGTAGAGGTTATATGCATCGGCCAGCAAGGCCACAATATCCGCTACCATATTACGACCACAGGTTTTGGGGGTATTTACCCGCTTGGAGTAAAGCCTGGATGCGCGACATGACCAAGGGTTTATCCTCTTTATAGGTCACCCCAAACCAGTCGCTCTGGCTGATCAATGTCTTTACGGTGGATTGACCGGATTTAATCAGGTGATCCACCAATACCGGAATGTAATATTCCGCTTTAGGGTTCATGCCGTTTTGCTCCAGGAACAGGCGGAAATCCTCCTGGGCATATTTAAAATAAGCCTGGTGAAAGCCCCAGAAATTCATGGACACGATGGTATCCGGAACCAGGTGGCCGTAGCCGTTATTGTACGGATAGACGATATCCCCGTTGGGGTTTTTGGCGATATTGATGGTTTCCACCACGTCTTTCATGTTGCATTCTTCATCCAGCCGGCATACCCCGCGATTCACCTGGCCGTGTTCACTGAGGGTTTTATACAAATAGTAGCCCATATAGGCCTGGCGGGACGGGCTGGCTTCATGCCTTAAAAAATCATACATGATGCCGTACGCATCCTGGCCGTAATAATCATCGGCGTTGATCACGGCGAAGGGTTCGTCTACCGCCTCGGCGGCCATCATCACGGCATGAGCGGTGCCCCAGGGTTTTTGACGTTCGGGGTGAATGGCTATGCCGGCAGGTATTTTATCCAGCTCCTGGTAGACATATTCCACTTGAATGCGGCCATCTAACTTAGCCCCAAAAGCCGCTTTAAACTCAGTCGCAAAAAAATCGCGGATGATAAACACCACCTTGCCAAACCCGGCTTGAATGGCGTCATATAAGGAATAATCGATAATGGTCTCGCCATGCGGGCCAAATTGATCCAGTTGTTTAAGACCTCCGTAGCGGCTGCCCATACCGGCGGCCAGGATGACAAGACTTGGTTTTGACATGTTATATTACTTAAAGAATAACCATTGCGGGGCAAGATTACTATTTTTAATTGAGTTCAGCCACTGACGATAATCAATTTACAGACCTACAACCTAAAAAAATTACTCTATATTCATGCCGCTATAAATTCCTATTTACGAGATAATAAAAATTTACCAAGATGGTTCTGAATGGCTCTGACTGGATTTTTGTGGTTGGTTACTTTGTGATTTCGTTAATTATCGGTTTGGTCTCCGCCAAACAATCCGGTAAAAACGCTTCCGAATTTTTTCTGTCCGGGCGAACGATGCCCTGGTGGTTATTAGGTGTGTCCATGGTGGCGACCACTTTTTCGGCGGATACGCCTAATCTGGTCACCGACATCGTGCGCAACAATGGCGTTGGGGGCAACTGGGTGTGGTGGGCCTTTCTGCTCACCGGCATGATGACCGTATTCATCTACGCCCGCCTGTGGCGCCGCTCCGCAGTAGCCACAGACCTGGAGTTTTACGAGCTGCGCTATTCCGGAAAGATGGCGGCCTTCCTGCGCGGCTTCCGGGCCATCTATCTGGGTTTTATCTTTAACGTGATTATTCTGGCTACCGTGTCGCTGGCAGCGGTAAAAATGGGCAGCATCATGCTCAATATGCCGTCGTGGAAGACCCTGCTGCTGGGCTCGGTAATTACCGCCATTTACAGCACGCTGGGTGGATTGCGCGGGGTATTGCTAACCGACTTCTTCCAGTTTTTTGTAGCCATGGCCGGTTCCGTAGCGGCATCGATCTACATCGTCAATATGCCGGAAGTCGGTGGTCTGGCTAACTTGCTCAACCATCCGAACGTCGCCGGCAAACTGAATATTCTCCCTGATTTTAATGATCCTCAACAACTGTGGGCTTTAATTATCCTGCCGCTGGCCATCCAGTGGTGGAGCGTGTGGTATCCCGGGGCGGAACCCGGTGGCGGGGGTTATATTGCGCAGCGCATGCTGGCCGCCAAAAACGAACGGCATGCCGTCGGCGCCACCATGTTCTTTAATTTTGCGCATTACGCCTTGCGCCCCTGGCCCTGGATTCTGGTGGCCCTCGCTTCTTTGGTCATCTTCCCGCAGGTGAATGACATCGCCAAAGCCTTCCCGCAGGTCCCGGCCGATAAGATCGGACATGATCTGGGTTATCCGGCCATGCTCACCTACTTACCGCATGGTTTATTGGGTCTGGTGGTGGCCTCACTTATCGCCGCCTTTATGTCCACCCTGGCCACCCAGCTGAATTGGGGCTCTTCTTACATCGTATACGATTTTTATAAACGTTTTATCAATCCGGAGGCCAAAGAAAAACAAATGGTGCGCGTGGGTCAGCTGAGCAC
>JAYRWN010000401.1:0-2948 GCA_041917975.1 Saprospiraceae bacterium
AAACGGGTCCATCACCCGGACTCAAATAAACCAGGATTTGCCACAGTTGTATTCCGATCACATTATCCTCAGTCACCAGGTCAATTTTCCCGGCCAGTTGCGTTTGGTCACGGAACTCTATGGGCAGTCACTGGGCAATGTCCCCGTGTACCCGGATGGCTCTGAAGATTATTGGATGCTCAATGACCAATCCGGATTCCCTGAGCGAAAGGTCGTTGCGGCCGGAAAAGGACGTAATTATGGTATCGACATGGCCCTGGAGAAGTCTTTTGCCAATCAAATGTATTTTCTGCTCACCGGAAGTTTGTTTTCCTCCACCTATCACACTGGCGGCGGAGTGTACCACCCGTCCCGGTTTGGCAGCAAATGGACGTCCAGTTTGACCCTTGGGCGGGAATTATCCTGGCGCAAAGGACGGGCGTTTCAGTTTGGAGGACGGTTGTTGTATAATGGGGGCTTCCGCTACACGCCCTTTGATCCGGTGTTATCTGCTCAGCGCGGCACGTATGTACCCTTGGCCAACGCCTGGTGGGAAGGACAAGTAGACCCTTACTGGCGCATCGATGCCAGGTTGGCTTACCGCTATAATGCGCCTAAACTCAGCGGTTCTATTTCCCTGGATATCCAGAATCTCACCAGCCGGAAAAACATCAGTTCCGTAGGTTATGATGCTGCCAGCAATTCGTTGAATTTCCGCCGCTATCCGGGTGGTGATTTTATTCCGGTGTTAGCGTTTCAATTTGATTTTTAAATGAGTGTAATTTGTTATAATTTATTTGATCAAAATCGCAAAAAACCTGGATCGTTAAGATGATTAAAAATACTCTAAAATAATGTGTAAATCAGGGACCCGATGACAGAAGATTCGCCCAGAATAATCAATAGCCCTAAAAGTAATTATGAAATGACTATGGGTATGGCACAATAAGGTTGCACCGGAAAATTGTTTCATACGTTTCGGAAGGAACAAGGCATGCTGGGCAAGGCTTGTCCCGGGAACGGCGGTATTGATGACAGCATAATTTTCGAACGTATCGCGTAAGTGAGTTACATACGATTGTAAATCAGCGGTGAATGAGTCCCCGCATACCACTATTTTTTCTTTGCGGGAAGTCAGTTCGGCAGTTGAATTTAAACCCGGAGTTCGGGGTGGTAAAAATCATAGATATGGGTGCGATAAGCTAGTTCCAGCAGTGAAAAAAATAAAATAATTGTAAACAGCAGATTGCGCAATATTTTCATTACCATATAGGTTGATTTTGTAGGGGTATTGTTTAATGAATCCCCTTACAATAATTCAAAAGTATCCTAAATATTAATTTTTTTACCAATTCCTGGATGCAGGTATAATTTATACCTAATTAACCTTTTTACAAAAATTATGAAGAGCTCACCATGGCTGCCCGCAAGTATGATTTTAGGTTACGGAGTAATAAAATACTATATCAGTTAGTCATCAAAACACCACGTGATCAAATCAGGCCAGGTTGAATAATGATCTACGGATTTAATATGGGATGCAGCCTGAACCAGCTGATAAGCCTGACGGGGAAAATGTAATTCCTGTTGGATTAATTCCGCTGTGGCCGGTTTTAATTGTTGGTCAAGTAATGCGCTTAAATATAACCGCCGTGGTGCAATACTCCCCAGCAGGTCCGGTAAATCGTAGGCCCGCAAGGCTCCGGCTACGCCCCAATCAAAATCCACCTCATAAGGATGCCAGTATCCTCCATTGGGTCGGGGCGTCAGACCCATAGATATATCCCGGTTTAAAACCATACTGCGATAGGAAATGGGCATTTCATGGAGCAACAAGGCGTTAATCCGCTGGTCAAAAGCGGCCGCATGTACTGCCGGGATGGTCATTCTGCCCAGAGCAAGCAGAGCTATTTTATTTTTATCAACCTCAGGTAACTTGTGCAAATACGTGACCAACCGTGAGATGTCCGCCGCCTGGATGGCCACGACACTGCGGCCAATCAAAACGGCCGTGTATCCGGCGGTGATCGGCCGTCCGACTGTACTGGCTAATTCGCCGCTGCCCGGCAGGTCAATGGCAGCTACCATCACGCCGGAATTAACCATACGGGCTATGTCGTCCGTGACGCCGGCTTGAGCGGATTTTCCTTGCGGATGAACATATATTACAACCGGAAGAGCGGAGGTTTGGCGATCTGGTTTGAATAATAAAAATGGCAAAAGATAATTACCTTCTCCAGCTATGGCCATTTTGCTTATAGTGTATCCTTCCCGTTGATACCTGCCGTTCATAAACGGCTTGACCCCGGTCCTGGGCGGAGTTATATACCCGCTGATTTGTTGGGCCTGGTGCAGTACCCTGGACAAATGGCTGCGGATAGATACGCGTTGTTGATCAAGTTGAGCCAGCAGGCGTTCACCATCCTGTTTATGCACATCAAAAATCATGGATCCGCCCGGCTCAAGCGCAATTTGCCCGTTTTTGGTGATCTGCAACTCTTTTTCAGGAATAACCACATAACCTTCTTCTTGCGCAGGACCGCACAATCCAAAATGCTGCATAAAAAAGGCATAAATGGTTTCGCGAATCTTCAAAGTCATCCAGTGCGGAGAATCATCCTCCACCCATTGCAAATGGTCCTGCACTCCTAAGGCCGTATAGGCCTGGCGGGCTTCCTGGAACGCCTCTACAGCGCCTTGATGAGACAGATATTCGTCACGGGTGACAAACGTGAGCAGCGTTGGTTTCGGTGCCCGTAATTCAATCAGATCTTCTGCGGTAAGGCCAATTTCATGCTGTGGAATAAGTTGGCTTCCGCATCCTGGGCGCCTTTGGTCTCTAATTGGCGGCGGGAAGCGGTGGACCAGCTGCAAGGTACGGCCACTTTTACCCGTTCGTCGAGAGCCATGACGTAGGTGGTGATGGTGCCTCCACCCGAAAACCCGGTCATCCCGATGCGATTAGGGTC
>JAYRWN010000402.1:0-4701 GCA_041917975.1 Saprospiraceae bacterium
ACACTCCTGGGCTAAATCAATTATTGTCGTGTCATTCCCATGGTAGACGATGGATTTTTTATAGGTTTCTATGGTTGTGCCTGCTGTATTTTTTAAGGAATCCCTTAAATATTGTTTTAATCTTTTGCCGATAGCTACTTCGGGTTTAAATTCTCCGCTACTTTCAATGGCGTTGAAGGGAAATAATAATATGGGGTAGGTGTTTTCCTTAAACGATGGACAATAATTTTCATCACGTGCTGACTTCTCACCGCCAGAATTAATAAAAAATCCCACAATGGTCACCAACACCGAGAGATAAGTCCCTAGAATTCCCGCCCACCTGGGTGCCCGCACGGTGTACTTTTTATGGTCTTCCTGGGGTGTTTTGCCGTCTGCGAAGTCTTGCAGCAGTTCCAGGATACGCCAGTGAATCTTTCCCTTGGTACGACTAATTTCTCCGAAGGTTAATAAATTTAAACGGGAATATTTTTCCACTTCATTTAACCGCCGGAGTAATGCACTGCTGGATTTTTCATAGTAGTCATACTTTTTATCCGTTGAAAAGAATTGTATTAATTTTTCCAAGGCCTTTTTTTCCTGGGCAGAGGCGACTAATGCTTTAATTTCTTTGATTAATGTTTCGATCGGCATAGTATTAATATCAGCTTTATAAATTATAATTTAAGACCCAACAGGATTTTTTCAGGCTCTGTTTTTCCCCGCACGGTCACTTCTTCCAGGGTCAATTTTATCGGGCGGTCATCGGTATAAACATCCTGCGCAGGAGCAAAAGTTAATCCGGTTAATTCTTCTACCAAACTGACATTAACCTGATAGGTGTCGGCTTTTTCAAAATTCTGAAAATAACTTTTGCCGCGCGTAACTTCACGGCGTGCCGGCTCGGTGATACCAAGCCGTTCTAAAATTTTTTCCTGACCGACCATAAAGGCCACGCGCCGCAGTTTCTGATCCTGCGCAGTGTAATAAATTAATTTCCAAAAATATACCGGCAGCCGGATTTTATCTCCTTTCACCTCCGTGACAAAATAGGGGTCATCCTTTTGTAGTACCGGTCCGGTGAACACACAAATGCGTAATTCATTAGTTACCGTCTCATCCTTTAAGACATAATCTTCGATATCCCGCCAAATGGCCTGATTCACTTTCGCGTGTTGCGGAGCAGCGTTGGTGTAATAAAATGTGCTGCGTGCTGCTTCTTTGGCTTCCTGTTCATGTTTGCCCCACTGCACATCTTCCCGCTTAGTCATATGCCCTTTGTCAAAATCGCTTTTAACCGCACTGTATAACTCCTGCCCCCACTGATGATGCGTGGCAATGCGTTTATCTTTTGCCCACTTATCGCTGCCTCCATCAAATATGTCCGCCCGCGTAATAGTTTTAAATGCTTTACCATCGATATTAGCCGCAGTGAATATCGGCAACCGGCGCTGCGCGTGCATAACTACTGAGTAATGCGGATAATGTAACAGATATTGATCGGGGTCTTCCGTCAGATAGGCCAAATCTTCCCATAATACATCCGAAAGATCGGGGAACCCGGCTGCTAATAGCGGTGAAATAAATTGTGGGTTATACCCGGATATCGTGGCCATAAAAAAGATTATATTGTTAGTGTTGGCAATTGCAACGATTGCCCCCTGTTATCAACTATTTTTTTTGCCCTGGTACCACAATTCCGCGGTACGGGCAAATCGACCGTCAGTGGAAATATGGACCAAACCCATTTGAAAAGCCTGAGGAACGGGCTTTCCTTCGCCTAACGCCTGATAAAATCCCTGGGCAAAGCGGATAGCACTTTTATCACCCATCTCATCGTTCATCCCGATGACATGCAAACCAAAGGCGCTGATGATTTCCGCCTGGCTTTCCGAATAACACGCGTTAAGAAATACGGTGTGCAAGCGACCTTTAAACGTATTAAACAGGAGCTGCAACCCTTCATTAGGAAAAATCATTTCTTCACCTTGTTCATCCTCTATACTGATGCCCTGGCCTAGACCGTGGCCGGAAAAATGCAGGATGGAGGGCTGATGCACCAGCAATGCTCTGGTGAACGTAGGCAGATTTACCGCCGGTTCTGACAAGAGGGTGATGGAATCACGCCTTGTCGCGGAAGCCAAACAGTCTTTTATTTTACGCAATTCTTCATCCACACGCAGCTGCACGGTGCCTTTCGGATTGGCAGATAGAAATAAAATAACTTCCTGGTTGGATGGTGTATTACTATCATCCTCTTTACCTTCCGAAGGTAGTTCACCGGTAATGTGATTCAAAGCCGCTTTAATTTTATTCATACTCACCTGATGATCTGAAAATGCGATCACCCCTAAACGTTGTGCTTTTTCCAATTCATGAAACTGGCCGGACAATAAGATGACTTCATTCTCCTGATTTTCCAGATGATGGTGCCGAACCAGAACCAGTAAAGCTTCCAGCGCTTTTTCAGTTTCGCCTTTTATAATTAATTCTTCGATAGTCTTACGATTCATAGGGAATAGTAAACCATTAAGTTAAGATTTGGAATTGAATTTTACTCAGACTCGTGATTATTTATAATAAAAACTAAAGTAAAATGATTGGCACGGATGGTTTAAACAACCAATGATCTTTATTTATGCTTAACTTTAAAGAACATATTTAAGGTGACCGGCGGGGGTAATGTATTTTGAACCAGCGCAGGCACGAGAAATTCACCTTCCGTTATAGCCACTTCGCCCAGACCGTAATTATCATTGAAATCACTAAAATTAAATTGATGATGTCATATTACGTGACCCTCGGCATCAACCCAGGCGAATTGCACCTATTGATTAAATAAATATTCACTTGATCCTTCCAAAACAATTCCTATATCAGGCGTTGCAGCCGGGGAGCCTGGTATTTTTTAGAAACAAGGGATAATTTTCAACAAAAGCGGGAAACAATTTCAGCATAAAGCCTTAAGCATTGTGTTATCTTGTTGTTTTATTTTATAGATACTAAATTGAATGAAATGAATACTCTGCTCGTAAAGCTATTGCCGGGAATTTTTTTAATACAATTCCTTTCCCTAAGCGCGCAAGAAGTGCAGACCTGGTTGACCACCGCTGACCGCTCACAATTATTTCAATTACAAGCAAACAAAATAATCTTCACCGCGGTGCAGGACAACGAACCAACCATATTTGTGGATGATCATCAAAAATTCCAAACCATGGACGGGTTTGGGTGTACCCTCACCGGAGGCAGTGCGATGTTATTGCGCCAGATGGAGGTTTTCGCTCGCACCAAATTGCTGGAAGAATTATTTACTACCCAGAACCAGGGGATCGGCATAAGTTATTTACGCATCAGCATAGGTGCATCGGATTTAGATGAAGAGGTGTTCTCCTATGCGGAAGTTCCGGCAGGACAGACTGATCCCGGCCTGGATAAATTTTCATTGTTAAAGGATCAGTTGCATTTGATTCCGGTCCTGAAAGAAATCCTGGCTTTTCAGCCTAAACTGAAAATCATGGCTTCTCCCTGGAGTCCACCGGTGTGGATGAAAGATAATGGGAGCAGCATTGGTGGTAAGTTAAAGCCAGAGTATTATCGGGTTTATGCTAATTATTTGGTGAAATATATTCAAGGAATGATAGCTTTTGGTATACCTATAGACGCGATCACGGTCCAAAATGAACCCCTGCATCCGGGTAATAATCCCAGTCTGCTGATGCCAGCCAATGAGCAGGCTTTGTTCATCAGGGATTTTTTAGGCCCGGCATTTAAGCAGGCTAAACTAAAAACCAAGATCATAATTTACGATCACAATGCTGACCGGCCGGATTATCCTATTCAAATCCTTAATGATCAGAAGGCACGAAAATTTATTCATGGGTCAGCGTTTCATCTCTATGGCGGAGTGGTCGAAACCATCCGACAGGTTCAAGAGGCGCACCCGGATAAAGAATTGTATTTCACCGAACAATGGATTGGTGCTCCGGCTGATTTTGGTGGGGACCTGGGTTGGCACACCAAACATCTGATGATCGGGGCACCCAGAAACGGGTGTAAAACGGTCCTGGAATGGAACCTGGCCGCTGATGCACAACAAAAACCACACACCGCTGGCGGTTGTACCCGTTGCCTGGGCGCGCTAACTGTTACAGGAAACCAGGTTGACCGCAATCCGGCTTATTATATCCTGGCCCATAGCAGCAAACATGTCCGGCCGGGCTCAGTGCGCATAGCTTCTAACACGGTATTGTCCCTGTACAATATAGCTTACCGCACCCCGGAAGGACAAAAAGTAGTCCTGGTGTACAATGAAAGTAATGAGATACAACAGTTTAATCTGGGTTATCGGAATCTAAAAACTAAAGTAGCTCTGCCCGGGGGAGCGGTGGCCACTTATGTGTGGAAATAAACAATTAACTGCGGGGTCTGAAATCCAGGATATTGCCCATGGCAAAACAAGTGCGGCAGCGGGGCTCGTATTTATCCTTTTCTCCTAAAAGAACCTGTTCATCACCGGCCACCAAACGATAAGAATGCGTAGCCAGGTTGCCACAATGCACACAGATGGCATGCACTTTAGTAATGTATTCGGCCACTGCCAGCAGATGTGGCATCGGCCCAAACGGGACGCCTTTATAATCCATGTCCAATCCGGCGATGATCACCCGCACACCCCGAATGGCTAAGGTTTGACATACTGCGGTTAAATCTAAATCAAAA
>JAYRWN010000403.1:0-11581 GCA_041917975.1 Saprospiraceae bacterium
AAACTTAGTTTTGATTTTCATTACCTGAAAATTGCTCAGGAATGGCGGAATATGATTGACTGCTTCTTCATAGGAATAAGCAAAGGTTGGAACGCCATCTTCACACTCAAACAACTGAAACGTATTGTGGTCAATTACATCAGTTGGTGTGGCTGTCAAGCCAAGCGTAATGGTGTTGAAGAAATCAAGTATTTCCTGATAGGTGTTGTAAATGCTGCGGTGGCTTTCGTCCACCACAATCAAGTCAAAGTAATGCGGACTCAAACTTTTCTCCTCATTGCGAACGATGTTCAACATAGTCGGATAAGTTGAAACATAAATCCGTCTGTCGGTGGCAATTTCTTTTTCGCCTTGTTTCGGCCAACGTGGTTCGTTGGGTAAATGTTCTTTGAATGCTTCCAGTGTTTGGTCACGCAGTGCAATTCTGTCAACCAAAAACAAAACTCTTTCTGCCCAACCTGCTCTCATTAAAGCATCCACCAAGGCAATGCAAGTTCGTGTCTTGCCTGTGCCTGTCGCCATGACCAATAGGAATTTGCATTTCCGTTTTTCAACGGCTTCCATTACGGCACGGATGGATGCAATCTGATAATTCCGTCCTGCAATTTTAGGATTGATAAGTTCCCCTGCTAATTGCTTTCTCGCTTTGCGAATGTATGCGTAACGTTCAAGGTCGTCCCGTGTCGGAAAGCCATACACTTTCTTTGGTGGGTAATTGTCTAGGTCCCAAAAGTAAATATCGTTTCCGTTGGTGTAGAAGCAGAAAGGCAAGTCAACGCCTAGTGTTTGTTTAATGTTGTAGCAATATTGTTTGGCTTGTTCCCGTCCAAGAGCAGCGTCTACCGAAGTCTTTTTGGCTTCGACAACGGCAAGCGGTTTGCCGTCCTTGCCTAATAAAACATAGTCGCCATATTGATGTCCAGCGTATGGAGTTGCCGGTTCTTGAACAAGGGTCTTATCAACAATAATGTCAAACTCCTCAACGACCTGAGTTCGGTCAGTCACATTCCAGCCTGCTTGCAGTAAGCGGTTGTCAATGATTTCTTTCCTAGTCAGTTTCTCGTTTTTCACTTTTATATGCCAAAATTTATAGTTGGTAAAATACGTAAAAAATTCATTTTGTTGTCCGAAGGCTCTGTCAGTGCATTGGCCAAGACGGCTCTTAAGGCTTTTGCGGAAGGGTTAGCTTTGCGGGTAGGGGCAGTAGCTAATGTGCCAATGTGGACTGGCTAAAATTGGTTTTTAAAAATGCGGGTGGGGAGAAATACACAGAATTTTTGATGCTTTAGCTGTGCTGTTACCGGTAGTAAATCTAGTGGCATGTGTAGATCTTGTCCGGCTCCAAATATAAACCAGAACACCATGTGAGGCAAACCATGAGGGAGAAATGTTTTCCGGAAAAGCCAACTGGGCGATGTCCTTAAATAGAGTCGCATAAGTATGCCGTAGTATTTGCAGGTCAATGTACTAAAAAATTAGCTTGGCTCCAACAGCAGCAGGCGATGATAAAGATCAGTGACAGGATTGTTTCGGCCTCTATCATTCGGAAAATTTGAGCGGGTAACAATTCTTGTGCTGCGTAAGTGAGAAGTACATATGTGCACAAAGGCATGTGCGGTATGCGCAGGAATTTTTTTTAATTGCTCATCCGGTTGTTTTGATTATTCTCATGTAGAGGCACAATTTGTAGTTTGGTAATTAAATTATTTCCCGCCAATAATTTCAGTTGGGTAGTGGCACTAACCAACGCACTATTTTGATTCTTTAATTTTCAGTTTTCAGGTATTTCCAATCGTTACGGTTTTTGGACTGAGTCGTTTGCGTCTCGCCGTACGGCCACGATAAAAAAATATATTTCTGATGGGTTGCCGTTATGGCTCAAATGGTATTTTGGTTTTCAGGATTTTTAAACCTTTTAATTGAAATTAATCAGGCCGAAATGGCTTAAAAATATTTCTTAATTATAAGCTATTTATAAGATAGGATTGGTATTAATAATCAACTCAGAAAATATAGCTATACTCAAGGATAATTTTATAAAGAAATTTCACCACCGAAAACACATTTTTCCGGTCGTTCATTTTCATCGCCCTTCCGCCGCAACCAGAAAATGATACAAGGATAATTGGTCGTGTTGCAGCATCGCGGATAATCCCTTTTTAGTACCTCAAAAACTCCAGCTATAGCCTAATGTGCCATACCCTTCGGAAAAATTATTGCTCACAGCCCCACTGCGCCGCAGCCCTTGCAGGCGCAGGAGGATTTTCTGTTGTTTACTGAGGGTGTATTGGGTGGTGAATTGCAGGCGCAGGATTTGGCTGCCGGAGGTGTTTTGTTGGCGGACGAAATTATTCATCAGCAGGAAAGTACACTGTAATTTATCCTGCGGTTTATACTGAACGGAAATGGCCGGGGACCATACCGCGGTGGTCAGCGTAGACTGAGTGATATTATGCCATAATAGCGAGGCCTGACCGGAGAGTTTCGCCTTGGGCGGGGCGTAATGGTAACTCAGGCTGGCATTTTTGATGGTGGACGTGGCCGCGGTGATTTGTTCATAGAGGATGCTGTTGGCGCTTTGTAAGGTGGCCGACAACATCAGCCGCTGAGCGGGTCGCAGCTGATAGCTGGCGTGATAAGACCACTGGTGATTGATGGAACCCAGGAAAATGGAATCCACCGGATTTAGAGGGTCGGTATTGGCGATGATGCGGGTGGTCTGGCGGAAATTGGTGTAGGCGAATCCATTTTGCCAATGGGGCGTGACCGGCACATTAACTTGTGCCGATAATAAAAAGCGCCGCCGGGATTCCAGTTCGTGTTGATCCAGGTTATTGCGCTCGATGCCCATCCGCCCCTGCAAGGCGATTTTTTTGGCCAGCAATCCGCGATAGCCGACGGTGGCGTTTTCAAAATCGTTGCGGTAGTTTAGCGTACCCAACGAGATGAAGTTCGGATTCACCCGCTCGTACTGAATGGAGAGCGCCCAGGTTTTGACCGGGCTAAAGTCTATGCCGAAGTTGTAGGCGCTGCTGCTCTGGCTGGTGGCATTAACCGGCATAAACGGTGAAAACAAGCGCTCCAATTTATACGCGGCGCGGCCTGGCCAGGGATGGAGAGGAGAAAGCAGGCTGTAGGCGTATTCGGCTTTCAGCGTTAAAGATTTTGAAACATGTTTTTTCCCTTCCAGTCCGAGCACCACATTTTCCTGCGGACGAATCCCCAGACTGTCATGAACATTCAGAGAAGCGGGGTCATCGGCCGCTTTAAACACGGTAGCATACAGTTCGTCCTGTTGGTGTTGATAACCCAGCCGCAGCGCATAACCCCGGCGGGTATAGTGCGGATCCAGTTCCTGGCGGTAACCATAGTCCTCCAGACGGGCTTTGCGCAATTGGCCATACATGCCCATCACCCGCAGACGCCCCGGTTTCAGCTCCAGGCCAACGCCGTTGAAGCCGTGATCGCTGAAGGTGTAATCGGAAAAATGCAGGTTGCGCCGGAACAAATGCAGGGTGGCCCATTTGTAGCTGGGACTTAGTCCGACCAGGGCATAAGCCGGCAATCGGTAGGTGGTATTGCCATCGGCGAAAGCCAGCGAGAGTGGAGCTTGCACCCCCAAAATATCCAGCTGCAGGTGACCGGATAAAAAATAATTAAAGGGATCCCGGCGGGCCGGTGCTCCGGAGATGGAATTAAATTGCAGTTGGCCGTTCAAGCCCCCATGGATGGTGATGGGATCATTTTTTAAACGCTCGCGCAACCGGCCATAGGTCTGCTCGATATCCTGGCTCCACGCCTGGGGGTGGAAGGCCCAGCACAACAGCCAGGTCAGGCCTAGAGTCAGCGGGGGAGCCAGGTGACGCAGAGGGGAGGAGGTGATTCGTGCAGCCATCAGTAACTGAATAGTTTTGAGTAGGGAGATATTTTGCCCTGCGCATCCATAGCGCGGATTTTGAAGAATTGCCAGGATGGGTCGGTTAAGGGCAGCTGAATTTTGAAAAGGGTATAACTGTGCGGGGAATTTCGTTTGCGGATGCCGCGCTGGAAGGTTATGGCGGCGGCCGTTGGCAGACTGATGGTGCCCAGGGAGGCAGCAGAGGCACCGGCCATAATGCGGAATCTGGCGGGGGAGCCGTGGTCAGGATAGTCAAAATACAAAGTGATCACCGAGTCCTGCCGTTCCGCCTTAGTATATTCTACCGGAGGGAGCAGGTAAGGGTCCAGGAGCTTAGCCTGCCGTATTTCACTGAACGACTCCAGCCCATGAACGTCCACCGTTTTCAGGCGGTATTCCCACGGAGACACAGCGGTGACGGTGTCCATGAATTGATTATTCCAGTCGGTAGGGTACACGCTGATCTCCGTCCAGACGCTGTCCGGGGGTGTTCTTTTCTGCAAGAGATAACGCTCAGCATCCCGGGACGGTGAGCGGTCGTAATACAGGCGCACGCCATAGGTCTCTGCTTCCAGTTCGGTAATGCGGGCCGGAATAGGCGGAAAAACATCCGGTAAGACCACTGCGGCGCTGTCCGAATAGAAAGACTCATTTTGATGATGATCCCGTGCGGTCACCCAATAATAAATTTCGGTAAATAGGTCGCGACGCCCCAGGGTGTCCTGCATGGAGGTCTGGTTGGTCTCCAGATTATTTAATAAAAACTTATGACCGGTGCGGCCATGGGCAAAGGATACGCGGTAACCGTTCAGATCGCGATCTTCTACCGGCTGCCAGGTGATGGTCACGATCATGGTGGAGGTGTCCAGAGTAGCGTGGACGTGTTGTGGTACGGCTGGAGGGACGACATCCAGGACGGTGCCCAGGACCGTAAGGCTGTTAGCAAATACTCGGGGCGAGTAGACCGCCTGCACGTAATAATATCCCACCGTCCAGGGCGTCTCAGAGACGAAGAAACGGTCAGCTGGCGGAATGAGGGCCGTGTTCAGCTGTTCAAAGGGACCAAAACGCTCACGCGACCGGTAAATATGGAACCCCTGTAAATCGGCATGCACGTTGGACGGCAACTGCCATTGTAACCTTAGGTGTCCGGAGGGCATTTCCCGGATCTCCAACGGATGCGGGGCCGTAAAAATCCACGAACAAGGTTCTACACCTGCCGCCGCCGAAGCCGGGCCATAACGGCCCCAGATGTCTTTGCCCACCAAACGGTAATAACTGGTAACGGCAGCAGGTAAGGAATCCAGATAAAAAATCCTGGGCTGACCGCTGGCGTAATTCACCAACAATGGGGTGGTGTGCAGTGGGAAAAATTTATTTTCGCCGCTGGTATCCTTCTCCAACCGGTAGGAGGCGTACCATGGGGTATGATCTGGCAACGTGGCTGTGATGGCGATGCGGTCATCTTTGCAGCCGGCCTGTGGCGCCGGTGGAGGCGTTAAGCCGGGGTCTTTATTATAGGTGGCCAGGGCCGGCAAACTGATTAGCGCAGGATAAGCCGAGCCGGGTCTGAGGTCCACCCGATAATTCAGGGCTGTGTCCAAACCGGTGATTTCATGACCCAGGGCCAGCGCTTTGCTCAGCATAAAATTGTCGGCCAAACCAAATAAAAAACCTAATTGTTGCCACTCGCGATCTGCAGCATCCGTAAAAAAAGTTTGGCCGCTGCGTATATTTTGATAAATAGAAAAAACCAGTGAATCGCTGCCGCTATGGATCAAGTCTGCCAGGGCATTATCCGTTAATGGACGGATGCGCTCCTGATACACCGGTTGATTCGAATTTTGTGGATAAATAATTAATTGCCAACCCTCATTAAAACCACGGCGCAACGCATTTACATCCGTGGTGATCCAGCGTATTTTTAACGAATGTGCGTCAAATTGGGTCACGAGCTGCAGCGTGTCCTGTTGGGCAAATGCCATGGACACCATAAATAAACAACAGATGATATGTAAAATTTTATTGCCCAAGGGTGAATTTTAGCAGTGAAGAAGAGGAGGAATACACCTGAAATCCCGGTAAAAAATAGCGCATGGTCAAAGCATAGGTACCGGGTGTATAAAGTGAGGGGAGCACACCCAAACCATAATCGCTGCACTGGGCATAATGTGGCGGTACCGGTGGTTTTAACTGACGGAAGGCGAAATAGTCCTGTGTAAAATCGCGGAAGATATCGTAAGCCATAGTGACTCCATTAAAAGGGATGGTTCGCGGGGTGTAATCGTACATGCCGTACGTTTGTATTTTATCCGCCGGTTTGGCCAGCTTTTGATCTTCGATAGAGGCGTCATCTACTGAGCAGGTAACCACAATATTTTTTTTGCCATAGGGAATATGGTCATCGTATATTTTTGAAAAATAATTATAGGTATTCTGAGCGCCAAACCAGGTGAAAGGTCGCGCGAAATATTGATGCGTGGTATTATTTTTTTCAGCAGGTCCGGCGACATTATTTTTAATAAAAGTCTCCAGAGGCTCGGCGGCAGTAATATTAAGGGTTATGACTCCGCTGGTGTCTGGGGCAAAAGTAACCGGACCGGTAATGGTGGCGGTGGTCATTTTATCCTGGAAACGGAGGTATTTGCTAGTGCTGAAGGTTATGGTGGCCAGTTCTGTTTGTTTGCCTTCCGCGTCAGTGACCCGGATGATCCATTCGTAAGCCTGACCTGGGGCCAGCTTGGAAAATTTTTTTTGTTCATAGTGGGTGCCTGCTGCGGATAGCCTGGATTGTTCCAGATCACTGGTTTGTCCGGCCAGACGTAAGTGGCCAGACAACATATAACCTTGCAAGGGCAAAGGTTTACCATAGGAAATCATCATCAGCGGATGTTCATCGAGGTGGAAATAGTTCATTTCATGCAGGGGATAGCTAATCTCTATATCCTCGGTACGCAGACCCAGCAGGCCATTAGGGTCCACTAAAAAATGCAGGGTAGTGTCCTGAGTGTATTTTTCACCATCTACCATAAACGCCCGGGAGGTCTGATCGAAGATGGTAGAGGTAACCTGCAGGGTGATTTTAGTGCCCGGAGCGAGCATTTGTTTAGGCTTAAACACTACGGTGTAACCGTCGTTGATATAATAAATGTCGCCGGGAAGGTTGAGGCCGGCGGAATTACTAACTTTTAATTCCGTCGAAGCCCTTAGCTGGTATGTTTCGGTCTTTCCGGTTTCGAAATAGGTGATGGTCTGGGGCACGAGCCGATTGGCGGGCAGTTTGAGGTCTACAAGCAGGTCCGAATTGATGCTGATCATGGTCTGGCCGGAGGAGCTGGTGGTGCCCGGTCGGTTGGGGTAAACGGCCTCAATGATTTCTTCGGCACTGACGGGGACATTAAAATCCTGACAGGGCTGGCCGAATTTAAATACGCCTTGCGCTTCCCCGGCTATCCACAACACTTTATAGGCAAACCGCCAGGTGCCCACGCCCCAGGTGGGGTTAAAAAATGCCCCTTGTATCAAGGCTCCGGCGCCACCCTGAAAGATGGTGAATTTTTTAAGCAAAATGGTGGCCGAAATGGCGGCATACAGTTGTCCATACATCGTCCAGCCGTTGATGCCGGGTGTACCCTCGCCGTCCTGGTTACAATTGGGGGTGCTTTGGGTCAGGAGCAGGTCCATACCCAGGTCAGCGCCGGCCAGGATAGACAGGGTGGGGTTGTTTCTGGGTAATCCAAAGGCGACGTTGAGGCCTACACCGGCACCGAAGGCAAAAGCTTTGCCGGAGCCTAAAGCCTGGTTGCCAAAGATGTTGGTGCCCGGCTGACCAGCCAGTGACTGATAAGCCTCCGCCAGCAAGTCGCTGTTGAATGTATTGGAAGAATAGGGTAACGGCAGGGTGGTGGGCATATCCGGGCTATTGCCCATCATAAAATAGGCGTTGAAGGTCACTCCGGCCGAAACCACGTCACTATTAGCCTTAAAACCATAACCCAGCGCAATGCGTGCCTCCGGACGGCCGATGAACAAATGCCAACCCTGGGGCGATTTATAATAAGCGGCGTAGGCCTGTACGGAGATGCTGGATACGGTGCCATGCACGCCCAGCTGCGCATCCAGCGTAGTACCCTGCGATTCGTTGAGGACAGAAATGCGGATAAACCCTCCGAAAGCCCCTGCTCCAAAGGCGTCCGGCGGGGCTTGTTTGGCCAGGTCAGTACCCTCTGCCGCTGCTGCGGGTATAGTGCCATCGGGTTTAATGGAGGAACCTTCTTTTTTGGGCATGATTTCCGCCAAACCTTCCAGAAAAAAACGAGTGGATAAGCCTTGTCCCTGCGAAGGGTGTTGTTCAAAATTCAGCCGTAAACCCAGGATGGCCCCCTCACCGACTTTGGCGATCAAACCGCCCTTGATGCCTTTGGATCCGAGAGAAGGTTTAAAACTGTTTTCCGGGAACAGCCCGCCCAGTACAAGTGCCGCGGTATCGGTTTTATGACCTACGGAAAACCGGGATAACTCTTCACGCGCCATATTTTTAAAGTAACCGGCCATCATGAGTTGGACCTGAAAGGAGGCTTCAGTTTTTCGTTGGCTGACGTCCATGGCGGCATCCACATAACTAAAATCAAACCCGGCATCACCGGTGCTCCCGAATAGGCAGGCCATAGTTAGGGCCATGTCTACAGCCTTGAACTCCACCGTACCACCGCCGCCAAAAGCAGTACCGTAGGTATCATCTTCCTGAATGAAAATTAACTCGGCATCGATTTTTTTAATGCCCGGTAAAGTGCCCTGCACTTTTATCTTTTGAATGTCCAGGCCTTTGTTTACCCATTGCTGCGTACCTTCCTGATCCTTGACCCCAAAATACACGTTCATTGTGGTGGTCGCTTTCAGGGCATGACCTTCATCGACATCACCGAAGTTTAGCGACAGTTCAGTAAAATTCATCTGTTTAACCTGTGAATTGTATCGCTCAGGTTGATAATCCTCCAGGGAGATGGTCTTAAAGGATAAGGGAAATTTGCCCAGATTGCCGCCACTCTCCCCGGGTCCATGAATGCTGGCAATGGTTAAAAAAGGTTTTTGATTAGATATCCACAGACGCTCCAGTTGCAGAGCCGGCAGTTGCACCGTATGGGCTGCTGATAAGGCACCCCGCATCACCACATCCGCATTCAACATGGCTTCTATGCGGATATCTTCACCGGTCGTTAGGGTAAAATAAGACCCTTCAC
Organism: Saprospiraceae bacterium; assembly: GCA_041917975.1. GTDB lineage: Bacteria > Bacteroidota > Bacteroidia > Chitinophagales > Saprospiraceae > JAYRWN01. Next base: position 9,139 of record JAYRWN010000403.1, read on the forward strand.
GCAACTGCAAATCGGCAAAAAGTATGGGAATGCTCAGGGGAACACTGTCCATCTTAATCACCGTGAAATCAAATGCTTCCCTGGCCCAATCATACGCAGCAGTATATTTCAGACAGGACGATTCTCCGGGAGGGGCGGTGGCTATGTCTTTGCCGGAGGCGATGTTGCCGACGGCGTAGGCTTTCGTATTTTTAGTTGCGGCAGTTTTGTCGGCTAGCACCGGAACATGAATTAATCCGCCAAAGCCGAATTTTTTGACCTGGTCGGCAACAATCTGGGCGGTAAAACGATTCAGGGAAATGGGCCAGCCACCGGCGCTGCCTTCTTTTAAAGTTAATAAGTCTTTTTCCAGACTCACCAGTGCCGTGAATCCGGCATCATCAATGATGAGGTTTTCAGCGCGGATAGTCAGGGGCGACCGGTCCTTTTTTTGCACTATATTTTTCCCCAACTGCACCGAAAATTCCCGGCAATAAAATCCGGTCCATTCATTCAGGCTGGTGTTCAGGGTAACACCTTCCTGTAGCAAGGAGTCCAGGTAAGTCTTAATATAGGGCATGGTGGTCCTCTTCTCGTCTAGGTCAATGGCTCCATCCAGCACGGTAAAATAAGCTTGCCTGAACTGTTTAAAATAAAACGGTGGAAAATTTAAACCCTGAACGATAAACCCGGACTCGGGTGAATATGAAAAGTCGGCATAAGCTTTCACAAAGGGGACTTGGGTATTTACCGGTTGCAGGTAATTGGGGTTAAAGACGACTTCCAGGCCAATGTTGATGGATTTTATGCCTGAGCAGTCCATGTCAATATACGTTCCCCGGTTACTTTTTTTGCGAAAACCACGGATGATCAAGGCACTTTTTCCTGAGTTAAGTTCGATGACATAATCCTGCAATAACATCAGTTTGGAGTCCCCCACCAGACCGGACCGGTTATTATATTTTAACCCGGCAGCAGCGAAATACAGCACCGTATCCATAAAAGGAAAACGAACTTTTGCTGCCACATCAAAGCTGGCGTAGTCCGCATGTAAAGACACTTTATTAAAACCCAGCATATATTCGGCCTGATCATCGAATTTTCCTTGCAGGGCAAAGGGCATCTGCACCAGGCTGCGCCCATCCAGTTTTGCCAATACCCGACCTAAAGATTGAATTTCGGATAGAATTTTCTCGGTGCTGCTCAAGCTGGCATAATCCTCTTCTATGTTCAATTTTTGTTTATCCAGCCAGGACGGTACGACTCCCGCAAGATTAGGTTGTTCACTTGCCGGTTCAATCGAGCTTATTTCTCCGTAATAATCGGCAGGGATGCCTGAAGTGTTTACCGGATTCATACTCATCAGAGTGTGTCGGGTGCTGTCCGGAATAGCCATTAATATTTCCGGGTAAAAAACCACATAAATCCATAGAATACCTGGCAGGATAATGCCTGGTAACCCTTGGTGTCTGAGCCCAAAGCTCATGCGCGCTCCAACAGGTGTCATCTAAGTTGGTTTAAGCTTAAGTTAGGTATATATGTTGTGCTTGGTTTCTAAGGGTGCCTGAATATAAATAAAATCATTAGGGGGTTACCAATGATCGGGTAATTTTTTTTATAATTCTGTTATCCGGGGGAAATAATGGCCCGGGAGCTGGTTCCAGAATTAAATCACTCGAGATACGGTTACGCCATCCCCTAAGGCGAAAGGGTCTTCTGCCCGGGTGTTCAGGTGGATGAGGCCGGGTTTTTTTCCTGGCTGCAAACTGCCTAACTGATGGGCAAGACCCAGGGCTTCCGCGCCGTGCAAGGTAGCCCATTTTAGCACCTCTTCCAGCGTTAACCAGGAATTGTAGCGCAGAATAGTCTTCATCTCAGCCAGTACGGACAGTTGCCAGTTGGAGGCTAAAGAATCCGTGCCAATGGTAAGTTTCGCTCCAGCCTGCAGGAAATTTTTATAATTGGGCAGCCGATTCTCGATGTATAAATTGGCATTGGCACAGGTAGCCCAATAAGTCCGCTCGTTCCAGTCTAAAGCCGTCTGGATGTCGTGCAGGTTGCTTTGGGTATTGTGGACGAAAAGAGTGCGTTGCTGTGAGTCCAATCGCTCCAGGGCGTGGTGGATGGCGGTGCGGCCGCTGACCGGGCTATGAAAATCCAAGCCGAACCGCCGAAAGAAATCCGGAAAATCACCTTCACCGGTTAAAAACAATTGATTTTCATGGACCGTCTCCTGATTATGGATACTAATTGTGGCCTCAGGGGAATTCAACGTATGAATGTATTGATACAACTGGTCTGAAACCGTGTAGGGCGCATGGGGAACGGCACTGACCAGTTGACCGGCCTGGAGATAGTCCTGATAAACCGGCGTGTATTGAGCCACCGCCCGCGGAGTCCACTCTGCGGACATAAAATCAAACATTTCCACGAATGAATAATAGGTGATGTCGCTCCGGACCTT
>JAYRWN010000404.1:0-45481 GCA_041917975.1 Saprospiraceae bacterium
ACCAAAGGAGGTCAAGTCATTCTGGATTTAAGAACTTATGTAAAAGCAGATCGTTGGAATAATTTTTTCCCCATCTTGATGTCCATTAATATACGAAAATGTGCGTAATATGATATCTACACCCCTTATTTACACACCCACACTTCACACTACACACTCAAACTTATTTTCATCACCGGCTCGGGACGATAAGCAAATAAATGGTATGCTTCCGGAGCTTGGTTTAAAGGAAATGTATGACTAAAGACCTCTGGCATCCGTATTTTTTCTTCGGTTAAGAGGCGCCGTAACAGGGGCATATAATAACGAGCCGGGCAACGTCCGCTGCGGTAAGTGATGTTTTTATCATAAGCTTGCACCGGGCTGAAAGAAAAGTGTTCGGTCGTATGTACACCTACACTCGAAATGACGCCTCCGGCGCGGACCAAGTCGTACGCTAACGACTGGGGCCCTGGACCACCTACAGCTTCCAATACTGCAGAGTATCCCAACCCCAAAGAATGCTCTAGCAGCTGAGGTTTGTCTTCGGGAGCATAAGCTTGAAACCCATGGTCCAAGGCCATACGTCTGCGCTTAATATCGGCATCCACTACCAGGAGTTGCTCCACGCCTAAATATCTGGCGCTGGCTGCCACCATCATGCCCACCGGACCGTAACCGATCAGGATAGCTTGACGCATACCTGGCGTAATGCCTTGCCGGGCGCAATGGTAACCGGTGGCCAAAATATCGCCCAGCAGCAACCCGTCCCGGGCAGAGAGGTCGTGCAACGGTAATACTGTGGTATCTGCGTGAGGCACGCGCACCAGGCCTGCCTGGCCACCATGCAATCCGCGACCGTTTTGCACCCAGCCGAATAGCTGGCCATGCAGGCAACGGGCGGTTAGGCCGCGGCGGCATAAATCACATCGACCGCAAGAGGTCGTAAATGGAACCATCACCCGGGCCCGCAAGGGTATGCGTTGCACCGCTTTGCCTTTAGCGACAACTTCACCTACAAACTCATGCCCCATCACCGTGCCGGCATCCAAACCGCTCTCCCGGCCAAAAAACACGTGCAGGTCTGAACCACAGATGGCCATGGCTTCGGTCCGCACAATGATGTCTTCAGGATCTAAAATCTCAGGGTCTGGAACCTGCTCAACGCATATTTTTTCTATGCCCTGAAAGACGGCCGCTAACATCTCCTTTATCTATTTTTTTTCATCGACCAGTTCTGTCCATACCGCCTGTAAACTGCGGCTAACGCCATCACCTTTAAAATCATCAGCGCCGGGAATAGCTGAATATTTCAGGAAATCATCTTTCGAAGTCCCTTTGGCAAGCTCAGCTTTACCAAAGACCAGTAGTTTGTCTAAATAATTTTGCATGGCTTTCAGGTCTTCTTTTTTACCGGTTACCGGGTGGCCCTCCCCGCTATGTCCAAATATAAATAGCGTATTCTTGTCATATTTCTTGATGGCTTCTTCCAGTACCAGGATCCAATTGCTGATGGAGGCACCGGCAGTTTTATCAATATATGGAAATCGCCTGTTGAACATCAGATCACCCATATGCACTACATCGGCTTGTTCAAAATGGATAAGTGCATCTCCATTAGTATGGCCTGGTCCAAAATAAGCAAGAGTCACTCTTTCGCGGCCAATTTTCTCTGACCAGGTGCGGTCAAAGGTGGAGTCCGGATAGAGTTGAGCAGCCTCGGTGCCGCGTTCCTTAGCCACTTTCATTTGATTTGTTTTGGAGTTGGTGTGTGCGAGTACGCGTTGAGCCAGCCCTTTAAAGGCTATGTTTCCACCCGTATGATCACCATGGTGGTGGGTGTTGATCAGCAGGTCCACCGGCCGGTCTTCCCTCTTTTTAATTTCTTCGATCAGGTGTTTCGCCGGATCAGGAAACTGAGTGTCCACCACGACTATGCCCTCTTGGTCGATCATCCAGGCAATCGTCCCACCTTGTTCTATAAATATGCCCACATTTTTGCGTAGCAAGATCATTTCATAGCCAAACATAGTGAGAAAGTTCCCCCAGCTGGTTGAAGCAGGCCATATCGATAATAATGCTGCGGTTTGCAAAAATGATCTTCTTTTCATCACCATAAAATTAAAATCTCAGATTAAGGTAATAGAGTCCTGGTGAATCAAGAATATTTTAGAATAAATATTTTAGCTTCTTTAACGAAACATCCGAGTCCCATCCGATACCTATCCCCTTAAAAAGCAAACACGGTTAGTGTTGTTTACAAGCTAATTAGTGCTTAGCCTTTCACTCTCAGCCCTTAGTCCTTAGACTTTAATATGTATCCACCACCGACATAATCTTCAAATCAGAATGGGTGAGCGCAGTTTTTTTGTGGGGGGTAAAGGTCACGATAACCGGTTGCCCCGGAATGAGGTCAAAATAATTGTCTGAGAAAAACCCCTCCACGGCTGGAAAATCCAGATAAACGTTTTTTGCCAGAGCAGATGTTTGTAAAGTGATATTATACTGATCGCCTGCCGGCATAATACTGGCAGACAGCCCGGACTGTCTAGGCAGATCCAGGTCTTTAGGCGCGACGAAATATATCTGGTTTTGATGCAATACTTCCTTTTCTCGCCACAATCTCAACTGAATAAAATGACCGGAGCGCGATATTTTTTTTAACCAGGACGTGAGCGCCAGGGTATCAACCAAGACAGCTTGTCGCGCCATGATGGTGACCGGATAAGATTTGGTTTTTAATACCTTGCCTTTGAAATCAAGTAAGCGGACCTCGGCACGCGCATCAAGGGGCTCAGGATCATCTGAAACTATATTGATCGTCAGACGGTCATTTTTAAGCAAGCCGGTGATCGTGGCCGGCTGAAAGGCTTTTTTAACAAAATAATGCAGGGCTTTCCAACGCTGATAATAATCCATGCCGGACCAGGAAGCCACCGGCCAACAATCGTTAATCTGCCAGTACAATGTACCCATGGTATATGGTTTGGCTGCCCGATGCGCTTCGATGGCCATTTTAATTCCCTCTGCTTGTAATAACTGGCCGACATATAATAAATCCGCAAATTGTTCCGGCACCCGGTAATCTTGTTCCATATAGGAACGAATACGCAGGTTGCCAATACCGCTGCGCTGATGAGCAGCCATAACCGTTGATTCTATGTTCCAATCCTCCGGCACAGTATAAACTTGTACTGTGCGCATTTCAGGGAAAGACTGAAAGCCGTATTCGCTCATAAAACGGCCTAAGTAACGGTAAAAATCTTCAAAAGGGTGTAACCCATGCCAGACTCCCCAGTAATGGATATCGCCGGAAGTGGATTGGTAATGGCTATGTTTTCCTTCCTGTTCATAGGGAGAAGATGGCCAATAATATACCTCCGGGTGAAGGTGCTTGACCACCTCCGGAAGTATCTTGTGGAAGATCTCTTCGTAGGCTTGCCAGATGTAATCTCGCTGAGCAGGCGTATAGGCTGTTTTCCAGCCCCAACCACCTTGCGGGTTATATTGCGCCCAGGCTACGTCGATCTCATTATTTCCGCACCACAAGGCGATACAAGGATGGTGCCGCAGGCGCATTACATTGTATTCTGCCTCCTCTCGCACTTTAGCTAAAAAATCAGCATCGCCAGGGTACATGCTACAGGCGAACATAAAATCCTGCCACACCAGGATACCATATTCGTCACACAGGTCATAAAAAACATCTTCTTCATAGAATCCACCGCCCCAAACACGGAGCATATTCATGTTGCCGTCCTTAGCTGCTTGAATGAGCCGGCGATAGTGTTCTATAGTAACCCGCGGAATAAATACATCATTGGGAATATAATTGGCTCCTTTGCAGAATATAGGGCGTCCATTTAGTTCAAAATAAAAAGTATGTCCGGTGACATCCGGGGTCTGAATAACTTTTATGGTGCGCAGACCGATTCGCTGTACCATTTCGTCCAGCACGTTGTTTTGACTGGATACGCGGACTTTAAAAGTGTAGAGATGGGGCCGCCCTTGATCATGGGTCCACCACAACTGCGGCTGGTGGATAACAAAAGGTATCTCTAGCTGATGTGTGCCTGCATTTATCGTCATCGATTGTACAGCTAATACCTGATCACCCTGACTTACCATGATTTGATATTGGCCGGCGGCTTCATTTTCCAAAGTAACCTGCGCTACTAATTCCGCTTTGGTTTCGGTTATGGTTTTTTGATGCAAAAAAACATTGGTCAACTTGGCTTCGTCCCAAAAACTCAACTGGACAGGCCGCCAGATACCACTGGTAACCAGACGTGGGCCCCAGTCCCAGCCATAGTGATAGCCTGGTTTACGGGTAAAAATGCTTACCCGTTTATCCCCAAGGTCTCCATTTTCGGACTGATCATTGGAAGCGGGTAGAGGGAAGCCGTGTGCCGCCAACTTTTGTAAACCAAACTGAATAGGAGAACGAAAACGCAACCGCAAGGTATTTTCTCCTGGTCTAAGCCATTTTTTTACTGAAGCCGACCAGGGAATAAAGAAGTTATCCGCCTGAATGATCAGGGTATCATTGAGATAAACCTCTGCATAAGTGTCCAGGCCGAGGAAAGTCAATTCTGCCTGATCTTTGCGCAGCCAGTCAGCGGAGACCTGAAAGATCAAACGATAATCCCAGTCGGTTTTATCCACCCACTGTACTTCCCTTTCGTTCGTACGGTAATAGGGATCCGGGATAAGGCCATGTTTCATCAGGTCGGTATATACAGTTCCCGGCACAGTAGCTGACCGATAGGGTCCGGGGCGACCATATTCCCGAAATTGCCACCCTTCATTCAACGGGATAGTGAGGACGGATGTTTGAGCAAATACCATGGTGCCTAAGCTTAGAAGACTATAAAAAATTACGTTACGCATATCAATGTCTTTGTTAGGGAGAGTAGTCCAAAATTCCAATTTGAATTCAGTATATCCAGTGATTTATAGCAACTATTGTTGCTAAAAGAATGAGATACATCATCCACGCTGCCCATGAAACGAACCCACAAATTCAAGTCTTTTTTTAAAAATGATTCTGGTCAAAACTTGTAAAGAGTCTTTAAATAACCGAGTGAACTGACTAATTTTGGCTTTCTATTGTTTAAAACCATCCTGATGTCTTTAAAAAAAATATCCACGGCCTTGATCTCTGTGTATCACAAAGATGGCCTGGAGCCCATCATTCGTTTGTTACATGCTAACGGCGTCCATATTTTATCCACTGGAGGCACCAAAGATTTTATTGATCAATTGCATATTCCGGTTACTTCGGTAGAAGAACTAACCAGTTTTCCGGCCATCCTGGACGGCCGTGTTAAGACCCTTCATCCTAAGGTGTTCGGGGGTATCCTGGCCCGCCGGGAACCCGCTCACCTGGAACAACTCGACTTACACGATATTCCCGCCATTGACCTGGTTATTGTGGATTTGTATCCGTTTGAAAAAACCGTAGCTACCACTACAGACGAAAGTGCCATTATCGAAAAAATAGACATCGGGGGTATCTCGCTCATTCGTGCGGGTGCCAAAAATTTAAAAGATGTCCTCGTGGTGCCTTCTAGGCACGAATATCCGGCCCTGCTTACGCTCCTGGAAAATAAACAAGGGTATTCCGATCTGGCAGACCGCCAGTGGTTTGCGCGCAGAGCTTTCGGTCAAAGTGCCCATTATGATACAGCCATCTATCAATATTTCTGTGGTCAGGACCTGCCTGATTTTGGCCTGATGGCTTCCGGGCGACCCGGGATGAGTTTGCGCTATGGTGAAAACCCGCATCAAAAAGCTGCTTTTTATGGGGCTTTGGATCAGGTGGTGGAACAACTGGGAGGCAAAGAATTGTCGTACAATAATCTGGTGGACATCGATGCAGCTCTGCACCTCATCGGTGAATTTAATGAGCATGAAGCCGTATTTGCGGTTTTAAAACACACTAATCCATGCGGTGTAGCCGTTCGTAAAACGGTTAAAGAAGCGTGGGAAGCAGCGTTAGCCTGTGACCCCGTATCAGCTTTCGGCGGTATTATCATCACCAATAAAAAAATAGATCTGGAAACGGCGAAAGGGATTGACACCATCTTTTATGAGGTATTAATTGCGCCGGATTATGATCCTGCTGCTCAGGAACTGTTGGCGGCGAAGAAAAAAAGAATCCTTTTAAAATTGGTGGCCCAGCCTCAATCTCGTTATCAGGTGAAGAGTATCCTTAACGGACTCATCTGCCAGGAGCATGACCACCATCAAGACTCACCCGGGTCGTGGACCAAAGCGACGACTCATACCCCCAGTGCAGAAGAAACCGCCGAATTATCTTTTGCTCTCAAGTGTGTTAAACACCTTAAATCCAATGCCATTGCGATCACCAAGCAAGGCCAACTCATCGGGGGAGGTTGCGGCCAGACCAGCCGAATTGACGCGATGAAACAAGCGATTGATAAAGCCAGGGAGCATGGTTTTGATACCGACGGGGCTTTTATGGCTTCAGATGCTTTTTTCCCTTTTGCGGACACGGTGGAAATCGCTAATCAGGCTGGCATCAAACACATCATTCAACCGGGTGGTTCTATTCGAGATCAAGATAGCATAGATTATTGTAATGCTCATGGGATGTGTATGCTCATTACCGGCGTACGCCATTTTAAACATTGATGTCGTTTCAGGTTGAATCTCTGCGCAGACATTGGAAACCAACGTTTAAAAATCGGTCTATTTACAGGCCCACAGCTGGTCAGGACAGAGGTGTGGGACAAAGAAGCTGTTAAAGATATTTTAAAACAGCACCGTCAGCAGGGTGTGTCAAGCCTCATTATGACCAGCACATCCGTTACTAAAGAAGAGATGCAAGATGTCCTCCATTCATTCGATCACCATTTGTGGCTTGATCATCGCACACCCTTGCCCCTCGCTAACGCCTACCAGACCCCGCATACCTTGGGAACGGACCGGATGGCTGCGGCGGTCGGAGCTTGGAGTGAGGCGCCAGGTCATAATATTCTCATCATTGATGCCGGCACCTGTGTCACGTACGACATAGTTAGTGCGGCAGGTATTTATGAGGGTGGCAACATCGCTCCGGGACTGAGGATGCGCCTGCAGGCCATGCATGAATTTACCCAACGGTTGCCCCTGGTGGACATCCCACTGCGCCTACCCTGGTTAGGCCGTAACACCACTGAAGCTTTACAAGCCGGAGGAGTAGGCGGTATGCTGCTGGAAATGGGCGGTATGATCACCAGATATCGGCGTCGTTTGGAAAACCTTAAAGTATTCTTAACGGGTGGAGATGCAAATTTTTTTGGTAATCATCTGAAAAGGCGGATATTTGTATCCCCTGAATTGGTACTCAAGGGATTAAACCAAATTTTATTATACAATCTCAGGCATGAATAGGAAAAAATGGAATAATATTTTGGTTCTGCTGATGGTTGCCTTTGCAGCCTGGGCACAACCAAAAATAAATTCGCCGTACAGCCGCTTTGGCCTGGGGGATTTGTATGATCAAAACTTGTTGGCACCCATGTCATTGGGCAATCTTTCCGCGACCTATCATGATCCTTATCACGTAAATATTTTAAATCCGGCCTCCCTGGGTTTTCAGCAAACCACCGCTTTCGAAACCGGAGCCCACGCTAAACGCACCACGCTAATCGAAAACGACTTCAAACGACCGGTGTGGAATGGCAATTTAAATTATTTGTCTCTGGCCTTTCCTATGTTTAATGCTATCAATGATATCATCGATCGGCGTGAACGAAAATTTTTCTGGGGCATGAATGTCGTATTACTCCCCTATACCTATGTCGGTTATGATATTTCCGATCTGGCCATTTTTCCACCTACAGATACCCTCGAGCGAACATACACTGGCACCGGAGGTACTTATCGTTTGATGTGGAGTAATGGTTTGCGATACAAACAATTTTCCGCCGGAATCACCACCGGACATACTTTCGGCAAACTAAGTTATACCCGTAACATAGATTTTCAGGAAAGTGAACCTCAATCGTTTGACAATAATTTTACGGATGAGGAAAGCATTCGGAACTTTTTTTGGCGCGGCGGTGTCATGTACACTATAAACCTCGAAAAACCGGGAGAAGACAAAAGATCTGTCAACAAGACACTTACGCTCGGTTTAACAGCTTCCAGCAAATCGTCCATGCGCATCAAAGCTGAAACCAATTATTTGCGCATTTTCACTGGAGGAGCAGGTGAGTTTGACACTGTGGCTTACCAGTCTGAAGTGCGCAAAGAGGGTACCTTGCCCGGTGAAATACAATTTGGACTTGGGTTTATGGACGGACTGAAGTGGAAAGCCGGCATAAATTATACCCTCCAAAAGTGGTCCCAATATGCTAACGGTACCCGATCTGAAACGCTGGATGACATTTGGATTCTGGCTTTCGGTGCCAGTTACCGCCCGGACATTACCGCTTATGAAGGTTTTTGGCCACGCATAGATTATCGCTTAGGTTTTCAGACAGGTAAAGATCCACGGGTCTTTGGAGGCAAGCAGTTGTCTTTCTGGTCATTACATGGTGGATTAGGTTTTCCTTTTTTTTCCCAAAGAAAAATTTCCTTTATAAATTTGGGACTGGAAGTGGGGAGTTGGGGAGACCGGACTTTATTAAAAAATAATTATTTTAAGATATCAGCGGGATTTACCCTCAATGATGATGAATGGTTTCTAAAACGAAAATTTAATTAAACAAAAAATGAAAAACTGGATTTTAAGTCTGACTCTATTAACCTTTTTCTACGGTGATATTTTAGCCCAATGCCAAACTTGGACAAGTTTTGATGCCGCACAAAAAGATCAGGCGGAAAATTTACATGTTGTTTACCGCGATTTTTTTAAGCGCCAGGATTATGAAGGTGCTTTCGAATCCTGGAAAAAGATCTATGAGTTAGCTCCTGCCGCTGACGGCCGTGACTGGCATTTTAAAGACGGTATAGAAATCTATAAAGGTTTGTTAGCCAAAGCCACTGATGACGCCAAAAAGAAAGAATATAAAGATGCCATACTGGCTTTATATGATGCTTGTATCGCCTGCTACCAGGCCAAAGTGATGCTCATAAAAGGCTGCAACGAGGATAAATGCCGGGCAGAAAAAATCGGCTTGCTCTATGGCGAAAAAGCCTTTGATATGTTTTATACCCTTAATACGCCATACAATCAAACCCTTGAAGCCTTGGACAAGAACGTGTCCTTAAGTGGTAATAAAACCCTCTACACCACATTTATGCCCTACGCTTCCATCGCAGTCTATGAATTCCAAAAACAACGCATGCCTAAAGAAAAAGTCGCTGAGATCTATGACAAACTGACCATCATAGCTGACTACGGCATAGCCAATGACAAAGATTATAGCGAATACTTCAAACAAGCCAAAGCAGCCATGAACGCCAAATTTGAAGAAGTAGAGAAAGATGTCTTTGACTGCATGTATTTTAAGAAAAAACTTGAACCGGATTACCGCGCCAATCCTGACAATTCTGAGGTTATCAAATATGTCTACAACAAACTACTTTCACAAGGCTGTGGTAAAGAGGACGACTTGATGAAAGAACTGGAAGTCAAATGGCAAAAATATGCGGAAGAAGAAAATGCCCGCAGGATGGCCGAATTCGAAACAAAAAACCCTGAGTTTGCTGCTAAACGCCTGTACGATGAAGGCAATTTTACCGAAGCCATTACCAAATATAAGGAAGCATTAGAAGGAGGGACCGATGACGATAAAAAAGGAGAGTGGTGGCTGGCTATTGCATCCATTCAATTCCGCAAATTAGACCAGTATGCCACGGCTCGCGAGTCCGCTTACAAAGCAGCGAAACTAAAAGCCAACTGGGGGCAACCTTATTTGATGATCGGAGAGATGTATGCCCGCTCATCCAGTTCCTGCGGCGGAGATGCTTTTGAACGTGGGTTAGCCGTTTTGGCCGCCATTTCCAAATGGTCCTATGCCCGCTCCATTGACTCCGGAGTGGCCGATCAGGCAGGAGAATTGATTGGTCGGTACAGTAAGTATACACCTCCTGCTGAAGACATCCATCAGCGCGGAGCAAATGGTAAAAGCTTTAAAGTGCCTTGCTGGATCGGAGAATCGGTTACCGTCAGTTTGTAATTAAGATTTAACATCTGTATAAGATAGTTTAAATTGAAAGCTCCGTTTTTTACATGATGAAACGGAGCTTTTATATTTTTAAGGCTTCTAAATACCATAAACAACACTCATGAAAAGAATAAGCTTGTCCGTCTTAACCTTGATTTTACTCAGCCTGCTTGCTTGTACACCTAAAGTGCCGAAAATTACTACGGCACCGGCAGAGGAGAAACCTGCCGTAGTGCCTGTAGGTCCTTGTTCCGACTGGTTTGAAACCGGAAATGAAGAAGAAGCTTCCAATGAGCACGTGATCTACCGGGATATGTTGAAAGCGGATAAGCTGGAAGATGCTTTCCCCCATTGGGAGAAAGCCTTTAGTCTGGCTCCCATGGCTGATGGAAAACGGTTTACCCACTTTGAGGATGGGATAAGACTATACGACTATTTTTTTAGAAAAGCATCCGACCCGACTTTAAAAAAAGAACAGGTGCAAAAAGTCATGGACTTGTACGACCGCATGGGAGCATGCGGACGGGATACCCTGGATATCGCCGGACGCAAAGCTTTTGATTATTATTACAGCTATCGCGATTACACCAGCGATGATACGATCTATCATCTGTTCAAGGCCTCGGTCGATAAGTTTGATCTGGCCACGCCTTATTACGTCCTGAACCCATTTACAGCCATATTGATGGACCAATATGCCGTGGGTAAGGTCACTCTGGCCGAAGCACAACATTATACTGCTAAAATTAAAGCTATTTTGGCCAAAGGTCTGGTGGACTGTAAAAACCCAACGGCCTGCGAGACCTGGCGCATCATCGAAAGTTATGCCCCGGTGCGTTTGGCGGACTTCGAAGGGGTAGAGGGATTTTATGACTGCACCTATTTCGTGGATAAATATTATAAAGAGTTCGAAGCGGACCCAACCAACTGTGAAGTGATCAAAGAAGTATTGGGAAGGCTGCGTTTCGGAGGCTGTGCCATGGATATGAAACAAGTGACCGAACTGCGTCAGGCCTTAGCGACAAACTGCCAGGAAGCTCCGGTTGAAGCAGGACCCTTACGCAAAGGTTATGAAGCCTTGCAGGATGGCAAACCGCGTGAAGCTCTAAATTATTTCTTAGAGTATACCCAAAGCAGCTCTGATCCGGAGAAAAAATCGCGTTTCCTTTATGTCATTGCCCAAATCTATTACGGAAGTCTGCGTAATTTCCCCCAGGCAAGGAAATATGCCCTCGAAGCTGCTGAGGTAAAACCGAACTGGGGTGATCCCTACATCATGATCGGCAAACTGTATGCATCCAGCGGACCATTATGTGGTCCGGGTCGCGGCTTTGATAGTCAGCGCGTGGTCTGGGCCGCCATTGATAAGTTTGAACAGGCTAAACGTGTGGACCCCAGCGTGACCGCTGAAGCCAACCGCCTGATCAATCAATACACCCAATATATGCCGGCCAAAGGGGACCTGCACATGATGGGACTGGCAGAAGGAGCTGCTTACACCGTTCCTTGTTGGATCAATGAACGGACCCGCATCAGAGGTATTGCTGATAATTAATAGCATCTTATCAATAAAATCTTGACCATATTGTAAATAATTGGTTAATCAATATTTATTAGTTTTCAATCGAAATACCAGCCCAGGGTTTAAACCAGCTATGAGTTTGCCTTACTCACCTTAAAAACTCTAACTATCGCTTATTAGGTTTCCGGTTTATTCGGCTTAGGTATTTCAAGTCTTGTAAATAACTAAACGTCATAAAGTTGGCATAAAAAATGTAGTTCATTGGGAAATAATAACTGCTATCTATGTCTACTAAATTTTTTACTGAACCCTTATACCTCCTAATTTTATTTGTTAATGGCCTATCTGCGGCTGAACCGCAAGCCATATTTTATGGTTCCAACCTGGAGAATAACCTGGTAAATCCCATAGATACTCATCATTATCAACTGAATGGTAAAGCCGGTGATGTCATTTGGATTCGAGCCAAAGATGCCAATAGCCCTGTGGACGCATCTTTCCAATTTTTGGATAGTCAAGGCCAGATTTTGAAAAAGGTTACCGGCTCCGGAGGTTTGGTCGAACTTTTTGGATTTGTTATAAATAAAGATGATACCTATACCATTGCTGTCTATGACCATAAGGCCAACGATGCAGGCCGTTATGCTCTGGCTTTACACAAACTTAATCAGCCTGGTTATGCTTATGGCCTGGTGTGCGGAGAAGATGTAACCCATCATCTTCCGGTGCGCTGCGCCGCTTTAGCTTACCGGTTTAATGCTGATGCTGGCGAACCTTTCATTATTCAAGCCCATGCGGTTAATGTGGCTATGGAAACAGATCTGGTTCTCCTTAATGGGAGTGGTGAAGTGGTCTCAAAAGCAAACATCTTTTCAAAAAATTATGCCGGCTGGTTTAATTTTATTGCACCTTCCACCGGATCTTATACCATATTTATTTTTGATCGGGGTGGCAACGATATCGGTGATGTAGGCTTTTCCATTCAATCCCTCCAACAGTCTAATTGTATGGTTATCCCGTTGGCCTGTCAGTCTTCTCAGACGGCAATAATAACCCAACTCGCCGAACAACATGCCTTTACCATCGACCATCAAAACGGACGCCGTGAAGTGCTGATGGCTTTAGTCAAAAACAGCGCTTTTGAGCTTACTTTACAGTTATTCAATGCCCAGGGCCAGTTTATCACCAAACAAATCACCTCAGGTAAACTCAATGAACTATGGATAGATCCGGCACTGCCTTCGGGTCAATACCTGGTAGTCTTATCAGATGACCGCGCCAATGATCTTTCAGAATACAGTCTATTTTTCCATACTATTGACGAAACTTGCGTAGAACCGGTCAACACCTGTCAGATCCTTACCGGTGAATTGGGGCAGCACGGAGAAGTTGTGCATTATCAGTTCAACGTTCAGCCAGGAGCCATAGTTAGCGCTACAGTCAAGGAAATTGATACTAAAATTGAACCGGTAGCCGTCTTATTGGATGAAAGTTATAATCTGTTAGCACGAGTCTCGCACAGTGATAAAGCTCAACTGACCAATATAAAAATTTCAACCGGAGGAATTTTACATCTGGTGGTCTTTGACCAGGGCGGTAATGATCTGGGTCGCTATAAACTGGAATGGTTGCAGTCGGGAGACCAGAATTATTCCGGTCCGGTAGCTGTATGTCAACCCTTCCTGCAAAAAACCCTGATTGGTTCTGAACCGGTAAAAATTACCATCGCTGAAATAGACCTGGGTAGTTACGACCCCTGTGGGTCCTTTAAATTAGAAGTGTCCAAATCCACTTTCTCCTGTCTTGACCTGGGCGAGCAGGACATTACGCTGACCATTAGAAATGAAGCCGGGCGTACCAACACCTGCAAAACCCGGGTGACCATTACCAGCGATCTGGAGGTCGATTTTCCATCGTGTTTACAAGTATTTCCGGCTTATGCTCCGGCAGCTTGCGCTAAAATAAGCCCCGAAGTATCCGGTGGTGCTCCGACTTATAGCTACCTGTGGAACGACCTGTCCAAGGATGAAGTCTTAGCCGTATGCCCTGGAACTTCCACCCCTTATTTGGTCACGGTCACCGATGCCCGCGGCTGCAGTACATCTGCCCAGGTGATGGTCGAAGCTATTGATATCTCATGCGGTAATAATAAAGTGTATTTATGCCACCTCCCGGACGGAAATCCGGCTAATGCACAAACCATATGTATTAGCCCGAATGCGGTGCAACAACATTTGACCGAGCATGTCGGTTGTACGCTCGGCCCTTGCGGCTCTACCACTTGTCTCACCTCCAACAATATTTGGTTCGGTGGGCATTCCTCATTCAGTTCCAGCATATCGTCTGTTGCCCGAATAATACCTCGTGGTCAGCAAGTGGTCTTACCTTTACAAAGTTTAGCTCCCGATCTTACCGAAGGGTCTTGGTCTATTCATTTAGTGAATACCTGGGGCCAACCATTGGCTGTGTTACAGGTTGATGCTCAAAATCCGACGATTGCTATATCTCAACCAGGTCAGATAGGTAGCATGCTGTTTGCCCGTTGTTTATTTCATAGCAGTAACCCACAGCGCGCCGAATCCCGAATGATAGTTATTCCGTTGATCATCCAATAATTCAAAGCCGAAAGATTAACCTTTCAGTCCAGCCCGTTTCAGATCTTCATCTCTGCGGGCCTTAAATTCGGAGGTAGCTTTCCACTGGGGACGAATATCTGTGGTGGCTAAGCGCCAGCCAAGTTGCAGGAAAAGGTGAGCATCTTGCATCATCCCCCCAAAGTCCCAACGGATCGGATCATATTGATCAGAAGGTTTATGGTAATGATTCGCTGTAAATTCCTTTTGTTTTTGCATGGCATAGTCTTTGCCTTTTTCAGCATGGTCATAACCCCCTGAAGCAAAAATAGGTGGGATGCCCACTTTGGCAAAATTAAAATGGTCAGACCGGTAAAAGAACCCTTTCTCCGGTTCCTGATCCGGCAGAATATACCGGTTTTGTTTTTGTGCTTCTTCACGGGCCAGGTCATCCATGTCCGAATGGCCATAACCAGTAATCGTAAGGTCTTTCATTGGACCATTAGGGTTCATCCCGTCCAAATTAATGTTGGCCACCGTATGTGCCGTGGGAAATAACGGATGGTCGGCATAATACGCCGAGCCCAACAGGCCTTGTTCTTCGGCTGTTACAAATAAAAACACCACCGAGCGTGATGGTTTGGTTTTAGCTTCGCTAAACGCTTTGGCAATAGTGAGTAATGTGGCCGTGCCACTGGCATTATCCATTGCACCATTGTAGATAGAGTCTCCGCTCACAGAGACCCCTACCCCCAGATGATCCCAATGAGCCGAGTAGATGATGTATTCCTCCTGGGCACCAGACCCGGGCAATAACGCAACCACATTGCGTGACATATCCTCCCGGAAATTATTTTCCAGGGTGGTAGAAATCTGAAGGTTCATGGGTACTGGCTTAAACTCCGGCCTTTTCGCTTGTTTGATTTGTTCCGCAAAATCCAGCCCAGCCGACGCCATCATTTTCTTACCTACATCCAGGGTAACCCATCCTTGCATGGCACATTTATCTTCATTATTGCGCGCATTTTTGAGATTTAACCGTTTGGACTTCCAGGAAGAGGCCGCCACAAAAAACGGGTAACCGGCCATGGTTGTTTCGTGAATAATCAATACCGCGTCAGCACCCTGACGTGCCGCTTCCTCAAATTTATACGTCCACCGGCCATAATACGTCATGGTATTGCCCTTAAAATAAAGGCTATCCTCACTGCCCAGCCCAGGATCATTGACCAGGACTAAAGCCGTTTTGCCACGCAGGTCCGCACCGGCATAATCGTTTTTGCCATATTCAGGAGCCACGATCCCATATCCACAAAAGACCACCTCGCTTTGCTTAAGTTCCAGACGTGGCTGCAAGCGCTCCGTATAGACAGTGTAATCCTCACCACCTTTTAGGTTCCAGGATTCTCCTGATTTCGACATGACCGCCATGGTTTCTGCCGGCCGGGCTTCAATCTCCACCATCGGCACATCTTGAAAATAACTATCGCCGTTCCCCGGAGCCAAACCCAGGCCTTTTAACTGCTCCGCCAAGTACTGTACCGTTTTTTCCTCACCAGCTGTAAAGGGTTTACGACCGGCAAATTCATCAGACGCCAGTTGACTTATATGGTTTTGCAGCACCGCGAGGGATATTTCGGTAGGAGCATTTACTTCTTTTTTGCAGGCGGACATCACCAAAAGAATCATGGTAATCAAGTACACATCACGCATAGGCTAGAACGAATTGATTTGAAGATAACCATAAAAATAACCAGGGATTTTGCTCATACCCATTTTTTTCTGGTGAATAAACAGCAGAGGGTAAAAAATAATTAACCAGATTCTTTATTTTTAGAATATATCCCTATATTCATACACCATTTCAAAATTTCATTCTGTTACTTAAAAAATAAATACTTATGGAAGAAATGCACATGAATTTTTTAGCCATCGCGGTTGCAGCCATTATTCCGATGGTGGTGGGGTTCATCTATTATCATCCCAAGGTTATGGGCGGGATGTGGATGAAAGCCAACGGCTTTACTTTGGAAAGTATTGGCGCTGGCCCTAAACCCATTTTGTATGGAGTGGCTTTAGTGTTATCATTTTTAGCGTCTGCATTTATTTGCATAAATGTTACTGGCCCAGGTCAGGATGTGGCTCCTGATGGCCACAGTTATGCCACCTTTGGACATGGTGTGGTCCATGGCATTATTCTTACTATAACTCTGGTATTACCCATCTTGTCCACCATGGCCATATTTGAGAAAAGGAGTTTAAATTGGGTCATCGTCAATGTACTTTACTGGGGCATCACCATAAGTTTGATGGCTGGCCTACTCAGCGCCTGGAGATAACCTTTATTGTTGATTTAAACAGGAGCCCGCCCGAATTTCTAAATTCAGCGGGTTTTTTATTTGCCCATAGCTAAGTGCTTGCTCATTGATGGCCATCATGTTTATATGTATTTTTATGTTCGTTTTAAAAATATTCTCATGACCAGACAACGTTTGGGACATAAGTTGTATCAGCCTAATAGTGTTTATCTGAACAATAAATTTTTGAAGATCTGACAAATCCGGGATGGACGAAGGTAAGCTGGAATCATTGATCAGCCAATGTCTGCAGGGCGACCGTAAAGCACAATATGCGCTTTACCAGGCCTATGCTCCCCAAATGTTAGGGGTCTGTTTGCGGTATGCCCGCGAACGACATGTGGCTGATGATGTTTTGCAGGAAGGGTTTGTGCGTATGTTTCATGCCCTGCCCACGTACAAATTTGCGGGGAGTTTTGGCGGATGGCTGCGTAAAATCATGGTCCACACCGCCATCAGGTTCCTCCAGAGCCACCGCCCACTGGTCAGCGACCTGGAACTAAATGAGGTGCACATCGCCGTGGCTAATGAGGTCGAACCCCAACTCAGTACCCAAGAACTGTTGGCCATGATTCACCGCTTACCGGAGGGCTATCGGATGGTTTTTAACCTGCATGTGCTGGAAGGGTATGATCATCAGGAAATAGCCGAGATGCTGGGCATCCAGGAAGCCACTTCACGATCTCAATTGTTTAAAGCCAGGCAAATGCTCAAGAGTTTCATTGCCCAATCGCAAAAAACAGTCGAAGCATGAAAAGCATAGACCGCCAGTTTAAAGAGACTTTTATTAACTGGGAAGTCAAGCCAGATGCGGCTATTTGGGAGCGCATTGCTACCCAACTCCCTCCCAAACCAGCTAAAAGAAGACCGAATGTCTGGTGGTGGTTCACCGGATTCCTGAGCCTCGGTCTAGTCCTGTTTCTTTGGTTATTGCTACTTGAAACCGTCCGTCCTACTGTGGACCAGAATGCACAAAATTCTCCCGATTTTGTCACACCTAAACTACCAGCTGCCGCTGTAGTTGAGCTGCCTAAATCCGGCAATGACCTACAAACTGAATCAACATCAAATCACGCCACATCCGTCCCCGTTTCTTCTCCCTCCTTAAACCAACCTATCAGCGAACCGCTTACCAATACGCTAAAACAACTAAATCCTGCACCTAGCGCAACTTTGGCAATAGATCAGGATTTCAGCATCTCGCAGATGTTTCCGGCGGAATCAGAGATCACTACTCCTATAGCTACCCAAACGATGAGTTTGCTCCCCTCCATCCTGCCAACATGGCCTTCCTCCACTGGTCCGGATTGTCCGGGATTTGAGAATAATCGCTCCGGCGGCCTTAGCGGAGGTTGGCAACTGGATGTCTTTGGAGGTCCGGGCTATGCTTTCAGGACGCTGACGGCAAAATCTTCTGAGGGTACAGCTTATCTGGCCGCACGTAACCGCGAAGAACACCCGGTCATCGCTTACATGGCTGGAGCGCGCGCCGCCTATTATCAACCATGGGGACAGGGACGAGCAGTAGGTCTTAAAAGCGGTTTGGCCGTCGCCAGGATTGTTGAAAAATTAGCTTATTCCCGCGACAGTGTCATCGGTGTGTTGACCACCATTGTCATTGATTCACAATTGGTGAATGGTGCCTGGGTGATCAACCGGGATACGGTCACCTCACCCCGGCTGGGTCACCTGGACCGCACGTTATATAATCGATTCACCGTCATCGAAATACCGGTGTTGCTCAGCGTTCAATGGAATCGTGGCCCATGGCTATGGCAGATTAATGGTGGTGCCTCCTTTCAATTGGCCTACCAAAAACGCGGAAGTATCCTGGACCCCGCTGACAATTTGGTCAGCCTTAACGATAATACCACCAACCAATCCTTCGGGACACAATGGGGTACCCAATTATGGGCTAGTGTAGGCTTACATCGCCAAATATCCCAGAGATTATATCTCTTTGCTGAGCCTACAATACGCTATCAGTTGAAAAGCCTGACTTCTCCGACCAATTTATTGGATCAACGGTATATGCAAGCGCATTTAAACCTGGGAGCAAAAATTATTTTTTAAGCACAGGCAACGAGGCAAGCATCATCCGTATCAATAAAGAAAAATTAGTAATCAATAATTTATGAAATCAATGAGTAAAAGACAGTTCGTTTTAGTATCCCTTGTTTACGCGCTGCTTTTACTGGGTTGTTGGAAAGACAACGAAGTGTTTAATCCTTACGAGGTTCCGCAAGTTTATGAGCTTAAAGAGTTCTTTGCCGAATTAAAAGCCGAGGCTTTAAAAAAACGGCCCGGACACACCGGTCAGAACTTTTATTGGATTACCGAAAAAGGATCCGTTATTCAGATTCCCGCAAACTCACTGGTTCTTGCCGATGGTACATCTTGTGATTGTGCAATGACCCTGGAGTATCTGGAAGCTTATAACAAAAGCGAGATCCTGGCCTTTGGGGTGCCTACCATAGCCAAAGGAGGCCATTTGATAGAATCCGGTGGAGAATTTTTTATCCAAGCCAAAACTACCGATGGAAAATCTCTAAAATTAAAAAGCGGAAAAACCATCAAACTGCAGGTGCAAGTACAAGCTGGTGGGCAAATCGACCCGGACATGCTGTTGTTCACATTGGGCAGTGATTCTACCTGGGTGCCAGACACTACCACGCAGGTCAACGGTGGCGAATGGAATCTCCGCGACTCGTTGCAGGGTTGGGGATTTGGGTACGAGTGTTTTCCAAAATCCCTGGAATGGATAAACATCGACAAATTTGTTGATGTTCCTGAAGATCAACGCACCCCAGTATGTGTAGATCTGCCCGAAAAATATAATGCAAAAAATACGGCTGTATTTATGGTGTTTAAAGATCTGAACAGCGTAGTAGGCCTGTCCTGGAACGAAAAAGAAGGACATTTCTGTGAACCTTACGGCAAAGTTCCACTGGGTTACGAAGTTACTTTCGTGGTCATCTCCCGGCAAGGTGAAGAAGAATATCACCTGGCCACAGCCGATGCTAAAATAACCAAAGATCACCACCAGGACATGGTACCACAAAAAGCTACCCTGGAGGACATCAAAGAAATAATTAAGAATTTGTAAACGAGAGGGTACTATTTTGAAAAAACAAAGCCACCAACGGGTGGCTTTTGTTTTTTAATCTGTCAAATCATAACCGTTTATTAACGGATAGAGCCGAGTTAATTGTATGGTTATTTCTCACCTGAATTTAACCAGTGTTCTATATATTGTCACATGTTTTATCAATGATAATATTTAACCTTATTAGTAAAACAAATTTGGCTGGCCAATTTTTTAATTAAATTTATGTTACATATTTGCCGCACTCACATCCAAACTATCACTCAAACTTTATTCGGTTTGCGGCTTGTTTGGCTTAGTTAAAACATATCCACCATACACCTGATGAATGTTAATTTTTAACTTAACCCTTGGTCTGGTCTACAAACGATATTTAAATAATTCCACCAATGCTTGCTGGTATTCCATTTCGTATTTTAGAAAACTTTTTATCAAATTGTAATAATCACGCATCTCACGGAAATAATCCAGGATAGTTATTTGACCTAACTCTAAAGACCTATCCAGGAGATGAATATATTGGCTGGATGACAGAACATTTTGGTAGTTCTCCAGGACCAGAGCCAATTGACGCTGTTTCTCGTATTGTTTTTGAATTTGAGCGGTTTTTAATTGGACATGCTCCTGTAAGGTAGCCTCAGCATAAGTGAACTGAGCTTGTTTACTCCTGACTTTGTTTTTGTGCTCCAGCAAAGGAATCGTGAACCCGACGTGGGGCCCATTAAAACTCTGACCTAAAATAGATTGGTGGTGATACCCGGCATCGAACGTAGGGTAAGTAAGCCACTTAGTTAGCTCTATTTCTTTTTGCGCCACCGCCTTTTCGTGTTCCCAGAATAACCTTTGAGGATCGCGCGCTAAAATTTCAGCAGTTAAACCTGCTAAATCCCTGACTGGAGCCAAAGACTCATAAACGGTATCCCTGAAAAGTAGGGGTGACCCCCCATTCAGCTCAATTAAATGCAAGTTGATCTGAAGTAATGCCGAATTATTTTCCTGAACACTTACTTGCGCATCCACCAGTTCCAACTGAGCTTTATGCACATCCAAGATAGTACCTTCACCTAAATCCAACCTTTGCTGAAAATCGTTGGCCCATTTTTGGGTGTTCTGGTGGATAAGTAACAAGACCGACTGCAATTTAGTGCGATAGACTGCCTCCACACAGAGTTGTTTAGCTCTTAATAGCACGTCCTGCCTGGCGGAGATAATCTGAATAGTCGTCTGAGCCGTACGCTCTTGTGCCAATTGTTTTCTAGCACGATACACTTGCGGCAAATCAAAAGATTGGGTAATGACTAAATCAGTTTGATTACCGGCACCACGCGGAGAGCCAATTAAAAAATCATAGTCTACTTTGGGATTCGGTAAATTTAATCCGGTGGTATATTCAATATTTTTAGCTACCAAAAATTGATTTAAAGTTATTAAAGTCTTGTTATTGCTCTTTATTTGGGCTAATACGGAGTCCACGGTTCCTTGCGCTAATGTGGCGCTGGCTGCATGCCACACCCATAACCCTATGAAGAAGATTTTTTTCATCAAATTTTGGATTTAGCATTGGATAAATAATAAACTACCGGTACTATAAAAATATTCAGCAAGGTGGAAGTCAAAAGACCACCTAGGATGACCTTAGCCATCGGGCTTTGGATTTCACTCCCAGGTGCATCACCAGCCATGGCCAGTGGTATTAAAGCTAACGCCGCAGTCAATGCAGTCATGAGGATAGGGCTTAAACGGTCCCGGGAGCCCTGGATTACCGTTGCCATCAATGAATAGCCCTCATCCTGTAAATTTTTATAACGCGACACCAGAAGAATTCCATTGCGGGTGGCAATGCCAAAAAGCGTAATAAATCCGATAATGGCCGGAATGCTCAGTACCCCTTGGGTGATATAAATGCTGAAGACACCTCCTATCAGGGCTAAAGGCAGGTTGATCAAAGTTATACTGGCTATTTTCAGATGGCCAAATTCCTGATAAAGGATGAGAAAAATTACCATAATAGACAATAATGAGGTGAGTAAGAGGGTTTTGGACGCCTCCGCTTCGGCCTCAAACTGTCCACTGTATTCAATGCGGTAATTTTCCGGCAGGTTAATTTTAGCGGCGATAGTTTGACGGATGTCGTCGACCACACTCTTTTGGTCGCTACCACTCACATTAGCGGAGACGACAGTTTTGCGTTCTACGTTCTCCCGATTAATGGTATTGGGGCCGCTGGTGCTGATGACATCAGCCACATAATATAACGGTATTTTGTAGCCTTCATCGGTATCAAGTAAGGTGTGGCGAATATTTTCAATTTTCCCACGGTTATCCGCATCGTATTTTACGATTAAGCTGAACGTTTTAGAACCTTCATAAACATCAGATACTTTTTCTCCGGCAATCGCAACATCCACAAATTCATTAAATGCTCCGATGGTAATGCCATAATGGCTGAGCATGTCGCGTTTAGCCTTAATTTGTATTTGAGGAATTTCAATTTGTGGTTCGATACTCAGGTCCACCAACCCGGGAATGGATTCTAATTCGCGTTGGATTTCACCAGACAGGCTATATAATTTACTGAGGTTTTCGCCAAATATTTTAATGGCAATATTTGCCCGTGTGCCCGAAAGCATATGATCAATGCGGTGCCCGATGGGCTGACCGATGGTGATGTTGGCGCCGTTTACACCAGACAATTTTTCTCTCACCTCCGCCATAAATTCCTGACGTGGTCGATTTTTAAGGACAAAAGGGGCATCAATTTCAGCTGCATTTACGCCCTGAGCATGTTCATCCAGTTCTGCTCGTCCGGTACGCCGTGTGGTGATTGATATTTCCGGAATGGTCAACAGGGTTTTTTCTATTCTGGTACCTATTTTATTACTTTCTTCGAGGGAGATGCCGGGTAAGCTGACTGCACTGATGACCAGAGAACCCTCATTAAATTCCGGTAAAAAACTACGGCCTAAATGTGTAACGGCAGCTAAGGCCAATAGGAAGAGGGCCAAAACCGCAGTAATAAGGGTTTTTTTCCACTGCATCACCCGGTGGAGGAGTAATATATAGATACTCTGCAAATGTTCTACCAGCCAACTCTCGCCTGGTTGCCTTTTTAACATCCTTTCGCTTGTTAACAAAAAACTGCATAAAACCGGAGTAAGGGTGATGGATACAACCAGAGAAGCAAACAAAGACACGATAAAAGCAATACCTAATGGGGCTAATAATTTTCCTTCCATGCCGGAAAGGAAAAATAAGGGCAGGAAGGCGACGATGATGATAAAAGTGGCATTAATGATGGAATGCCGGATTTCGAAAGAAGCATCGAAAACCACATTAAGATAAGTGCGGCGTTCAGTCAACGGACGAGCGGCATTTTCTTTTAGACGTTTAAAAACATTTTCTACATCAATGATCGCGTCATCCACCAAATCGCCAATGGCAATAGCCATACCTCCCAGGCTCATCGTATTAATAGTAAATCCCAACCATTTAAGAACCAGGATTGATGTTATGAGAGAAATGGGAATAGCAAGCAGGGATATCATGGTAGCCCGCCAATTCATCAGGAATAAGAAAAGTACTATACAGACAAAAACAGTTCCTTCCAACAGTACCTTTGAGATATTGCTGATGGAGGATGTTATAAAATCGGCTTGCCGGAAAATTCTGGTATTTATTTGCACATCTCCGGGCAGGTCTTTGCGCAATTCGCTCATAGCTTCGTCTATTTTCGCGGTGAGATCAAGCGTATTGGTGGAGGGTTGTTTCATGACTGTCATGATTACTGCATACTCACCTTTAAGCGAACCGTCTCCGATCTTTGGTGCCGGACCTATCTTTACTTCCGCCACATCCTCTATTCTGATGGCCTGTCCTTGCACTTTTTTAATCAGCGACCGGCCAATTTCATCCACAGAATTGGTCCGGCCCAGGCCTTTGATCACATATTCCTGGCCATACTCGTAGAGAAAACCTCCGGATGAGTTGGAGTTGGATTCGCGGGCAGCTTTGACTAACTCTGCCAGGGAAACATCATAATAATCCATCTTGTAGGGTGACGCCAGGATTTGGTATTGTTTGTATTCCCCGCCCGTAATGATGACTTGTGCCACGCCGCCAATGGCCAATAATCGTGGTCGAATGTTCCAGTCGGCAATGGTACGCAAATCCATCTGGCTAGTACTGTCAGCGGTTAAGCTGATGAGCATGATTTCGCCCATAATGCTCGTCTGAGGAGCAAGTGTAGGGTTTCCACTGCCCTCCGGTAAATTGGCGCCGACAGCACTGATTTTTTCATTGACAATTTGACGCGCTTCTAAAATATTCGTATTCCAGTTAAATTCTACCCACACGATGGAGATACCCGCCGAGGAAGAGCTGCGCACCCTGCGCACCTGAGAAGCTCCGTTCAGGGCGGTTTCAATGGGGAAGGTTACTAACTTTTCCACTTCTTCAGGAGCCATGCCATGCGCTTCCGTCAAAACCACCACTGTGGGTGCAGTAAGGTCAGGAAAGACATCTATTTCCATCCGGCTGGCCACGTAAGTGCCAAAGAGGATGATGGCCAGAGAAATTACTATGATTAGCAGCCGGTTATTAAGTGCAAATTTGATGATATGATTCAACATGCTTTTCCCTGATTTTATTAATGCGAGTGACCATGAGCGGGTACCTGACCGGTGGCCGTGGATAATTTTATTTGCAGGGCTCCTTTCGTCACCACCCGTCCATGGGGTTGAAGACCGCTGAGAATTTGCACCAGCTGGCCATCGCTGGCTCCGGTTTGCACGTACTTTTTCTGAAAACTTTCTCCTCTTGTTTGTACATAGACATAAAAATTGCCTTGTTCTTCAAGCAATGCGCCTACCGGCACCACCAAGACTTCCGGTAGGAGGTTTGATTTTAGAAATATTTCCGCTGCCGATCCTGGAATAATCTGGCCGATATTATCTATTTCAAATGTAATGGGTATAAACGGGGCATTGGCCACCATGCTTTTACCAAAAGAAACGACTCGTCCCTGCAATTTTTCCGTATCATGAATCAGGTCCGACCCCATTGTCTTAAAGGTGGCTGCAGTGATTCCTGGTAATTTGTTGAAATATTTTTGCGAAAGGTTTGCCTGCAACATTAACCGTTTGTTTTGTGAAATCATCGCCAGGGGATCCCCCACATCGACATATTGACCGTCGCTGACCAAAATATTTTTAATAAATCCGGCCACCGGCGAACCTATCGAATAACTACCGGACGAATAATCCCTAGCTATAGTTTGGAAAGCTTCCTTAGCTATTTCCAAATCAGCCTTAACCTGCACATAATCTTTTTGAGAAATTAATTTATCATTGATGAGTGCTTCTGCCCGCTCGAAATCAGCCGTCGCTTTATCCAATCTCGTTTTTGCTTCCAAATATTTGGCATTGACATTATTTTCGGCCAGATTATTTCCGGAGATAAAAAATAAAGGTTCACCGGCCCGCACCGCCGATCCAGGCACTGCGTTTTTCCCGGACAGGCGGATGATCCCTTTGGCATTTGCCGTTAAAATTTTTTCATCACCTGGGGCAGCTAATATCTGCCCTGAGGACTTGATGATTTCACGAAAAGGTCTTTTCACCACCGCAACATTCGCAAATTCTATTTTCCAGGCTTGTTCTTTCAGAAAAGTAATCTCATCACCATGAACACTTGGTTGTTGATCGGCCAGGGCAGTGCTCTCATCAGGGTAAACTGGAAGGCTATCCAAAATAATTTGATCAGTAAATGTTTCATGCTGAACATCAAAAATTAATTCGCCTATTCCTGGTTTATTTGGTACCAACGCCAACCTGAAAATTCCTGGTGACTGAATGGAGTCAGCTGTATTTTTTATACCATTTTCTCCCACAATTAAACTCACTGTTGCCTGACCTTCCGTCAAGGGAAGAAAGTTATCACCGAGAATGGTAAAGTGGGCAGCAAAGGTTGATTTACTGCCCACAATTAATGGTCTGAATTCTACAAATAATTCGAGGTGATCAGTATAAACAGTATAAGTGACCGGTTGTAATCCCCTTTCATCGGGACTATGATTATGACTCTCTTGTTCAGTCATTTTTTGTCCGCAACCCAGGCAACAAAGACTAAATCCGGCCAACCAAACTAATGTTTTCATCAAATGAATTTTATTACAGAAATTGATTTAATGCTTATGATCAGACCCAGCATCATGTTTATGCTCACCTTCTTTATTTCCTATACTGTCCTTCTTTACCGAAAATTCTTCCTGAGCGTGCCCGGTGGTATCCGTATGATCTGCATGGACCGTACCATCCTCGTGTACATGAGTTCCCGGAGCATGGCTGTGTTCTTCCCCTTCCGCATGTGTATGATCTTGCGAATTATTTCCACAACCAATTAAAATC
This sequence comes from Saprospiraceae bacterium, assembly GCA_041917975.1. GTDB lineage: Bacteria > Bacteroidota > Bacteroidia > Chitinophagales > Saprospiraceae > JAYRWN01. The sequence goes on from JAYRWN010000404.1 coordinate 26,063, forward strand.
AGAGCGGCAACCGCCCAGAAAAAGAAATATTTTTTCATTGTTAGAATTTTTTACATTGAATAAATAATGATTACTCAGCCGTTACCCAGCTGGCATTACAAAAAAAAATTGAACGGACTTAGGCCAAGAAGTGAGGCGGTGCTCTCAATCCGGAAGAAAAGAAATAGGTTAAATTTTGAGCATGATTATCTTCGGGAGGTTGTTTTAACACGCGGTATGTTCTCGGTACCTGTATAAACTGGAAACAACACATCCCGTCAAAATCCAAAGGCAGCTCACGAGTTAAGCCAGAACCATTGGCGTGACTGCTCAAATAAATTAATCCGGAAGCTGCATGTTGAAATTGACTAAATAAAAATCTAAAATCAAGAGGCTTCCCTTGTCCATCATCATCTACAGGGTGATGGTGATGATGGTGGTTTTGGTGCCCTCCATGATGATCATGACGGTGGGTATGCCCAATAATATCATGGCCCAACATGATCATTAAGGCCAAACTAAGCAAAACAATGGTGCTTAATTTTTTCAACATACTCCGCAAAATTAACAAAATTATCACATAGGGACTCCATCAGCGGAAGTTTATATTTAACACCATATTCATAAAACCTGTACCATATTTGGAAAACAAAGAGGTAAACCATATTTTAATTGGTTTGAGAAATTCAAAAGTTTTCTGTCCGGGCAAAATGTTTTGTAAAATTTGACCCCAATTAGTTTCCCATCTATCTACCATAGTTTATCATAAAATTCTTCTCAAGTTCATATCCGTAAGTGTATTGTATGAATTGATTTGTTATTTACCTGCCGGGACAAGGATTAGTAGGTCATTCTGAAGGTTAATCTTATCTTAAAACACCGTCAATCTTGCGCGCCAAGGATTTATGCTATAATTTTGTTGTTGCATGAAGCGCCATTTTATTTCCATTGGTTTTTTAATGATCATCCTCATATCTTCTGTGGGGTTGGTACTGAACGTACATTTTTGCGATGGTAAGGTGGCCCAGGTCAGTTTGCTGCTAGTGAATGAGGACGATTGCTGTGCCGGTGACTCCAACGGCTGTCATCCCCAAAAGGAGGACCATGAAAGTTGTTGCTTTGATGAAGTATTTGTTTTGTACAATGAACAGCCTACTTATCTGTCTACCCTTGATTTGGTGACTTTGTTTGCTCCTTCCACCCACACCTTGAACTTCGCCTACACCGATGTTTACACCCATGAATCTCCACCGGCAGAAAAAACATATGCGCTACCTGGCAAAATGTTGCGCATTTTTTATCATGCCCTCACCTATTATGGTTAAATTTTATATTTGATTTTTGTCTAAGTGAAGCCCTGGCATCCTTTCAGGTTTTAAACACTTTGGTAACCATTTTATCTTGGCAAATACCTGATTTACAGCAGGAGGAACCCGAGATAATTTCACTTTACTTTTCAATTAATCATGTTTATAATTTTTTATTTATGAAAACCATCGGAGTAACACTATTTTATTTAGTCCTATTTTTATTATCCCAGACTTCGCTTGCCCAATCTGCAAGCACTACGGACCACACGGATAAGGGTAAAATCATCACCTCAGAAATCATGGTTTCCGGCGTTTGCGGCATGTGCAAAAAACGCATTGAAAAAGCTGCCTTAATCAAAGGCGTCAAATTTGTCGAGTGGAATCGCACCACAAAAAAACTCAAAGTGATGTACACACGTGGCAAAACAGATGAAGAAACCATTGCGAAAGCCGTGGCCGCTGCCGGCCATGACAATGCGCTAGCCAAAGCGACAGATGAAACTTATAAAAAATTACCGGACTGCTGTTTGTATCGCGACGGGGTCAGTGACCACGAAAATTAAGGTGATGAAAAATTTATCTATTGGACTGTTGGTCTTATTTAGCGGCCCTGGTATGCTGTGGTCACAGGATAAGCTAACCGGTAAAGTATATACAGAAGAGCAGGGTATTCCTCAAGCCCTGGTCGGGGCTAATGTATATTGGCTGAATAGCCAGTTAGGCGAAGTCACGGACGCCCAGGGGCGTTTTTTGATTCGTCGCCTGCGCGATCATCAGCGATTGGTGGTCAGTTACATTGGTTACCGGTCGGACACCATTACCATTGGTAATGACCATGAGCTGTCTATAAAACTCATTGAAGAGGCCACACTTACTGAAGTCAATGTTGTATACCGCCAAAAATCAACGGAGATTAACTTTCTTGACGCAGCTAAAGTTGAATCTATTAGTGAAAAAGAATTGCTTAAAGCTGCTTGCTGTAATCTGAGCGAGAGTTTCGAGACCAGTCCCAGTGTGGATGTGGCTTTCACTGATGCGGTCACCGGAACCAGGCAGATCCAGATGCTGGGTTTAGCCGGACCTTATACACAAATCACCTTGGAAAATATGCCAGCCATGCGGGGCCTGGCAGCGATATATGGATTTACCTTTATTCCGGGCACCTGGATTGAAGGCATACAGCTGAATAAAGGGGCCGGTTCGGTGGTTAATGGATATGAGAGCATCGCCGGACAAATCAATATCGAACTGCGTAAACCTGAAACGGCTGAAAAACTTTACCTTAATATGTATGCCAATGAAGGCGGACGCCTGGAAGGTAACGCCAACTGGTCTCACCGGATCAACGACCGCTGGTCCACCGGCGTTTTGTTGCACGGTAAGTTAAATAATGTGCGTACCGATCGTAATAAGGATGGATTTCTGGATAATGCGTTGGGTGAAAATCTCATCGCGGTCCACCGCTGGAGTTATTTTGATGATCATGGTGTCGAAATGCAGGCAGGCCTCAAGGGTACCCTCAGTAATACGTTGGGAGGACAGACCGAAGCACAACGTGGTCATGATGAAACCGTCTCCATTTGGGGCAGCGAAATCAATATTCGCCGGCTGGAAGGATGGTTTAAAAGTGGCAAAGTTTTCTTAGACCGCCCGTGGAGCTCCGTCGGCTTACAGTTATCTGCAGTAAATCATACGCAGGATAGCTATTTCGGTCACCGTGTGTATAATGCCAATCAGCAGAGTATTTACGGCAATTTAATCTATGAGAGTATTTTATCTAACACGAATCATAAATTCAAGTCAGGACTTAGCGTTCAATATGATCGTTACAGCGAGACACTCGATCAGACGGCTTATGCTCGCCGCGAAATGGTGCCCGGAGCATTTTTTGAATATAGCTACGCTTACCTGGAAACTTTTGGACTAGTGGCGGGGTTGCGAGCCGACCACCATTCGCTTTTTGGCGCTTTTCTCACCCCGCGTTTGCATCTGCGTTACGCCATCAATGAAAAATCCGCTTTGCGTGCATCGGCCGGACGGGGACAACGCACGGCCAGTATTATTGCCGAAAATGTCGGCTTGCTGGCCAGTTCCCGGTACTGGATCATTCAGGATCAGGATACCAATAAACCGTATGGTTTAGATCCTGAAGTGGCCTGGAATTTTGGACTAAATTTTACCCAGTCTTTTCAAACCGGCTCGCAGCACGGACAAGCCACCATCGACGTATATCGCACGAACTTTCAAAATCAGATCGTCGTGGATCTGGATCAAAGTGCCCGACAAGTGTCCTTTTACAACCTTACCGGCAAGTCTTTCTCCAATAGTTTACAGGCGCAAGTAGATTATGAGCTCATTAAACGGTTGGATGTCCGGTTAGCCTATCGTTGGTTTGACGTACAAACAACCTATACGCGAGGCCGGTTAGAAAAACCTCTGGTGGCCCGACACCGGGCCTTCATTAACCTGGGATATAAAACGGATCACGATTGGGCCTTTGATTTTACCTTCAACTGGCAGGGGGCTAAACGCTTGCCTTATACCGGCGATAATCCTCGTGCATTCCAGTTGTCCTCGCAGGCACCAGCATTCACACAGATCAATGCGCAAATCAGCAAACAATGGGATAAATGGAATGTGTATCTCGGCGTCGAGAATCTGAATAATTTTGTGCAACCCCATCCCATCCTGGCCGCTGATCAACCCTTTGGTCCACATTTTGACAGTTCGCTCATCTGGGGTCCCATTTTTGGTCGTATGACTTATTTAGGCGTCCGTTTCCGGATACCATAAAAATTTTAATATTGTTCATGAAATAAGAAACCCTGCGTAAGAAAATTACACAGGGTTTTTTATTGACTTAAACTCTTCGTTTTTTAGGTTATTGCGTCATTCGCTCCCGAGGCTTAATCGGTATGGCTTTTAACGTTTCCAGGGCTGTAGACATATCGGTGATGCGTGAATCGATGTACTGGATTTTTTCTTTATACTCCAGTTGTTGTTTTAACATTTCTTCAGCCGAAAGATTGGGATCCACTTTTTTCTCACCCACTTCATTACCAGGTACGACCGGCACATCCCTGTACCATTGTTTTAGTAATTGATCCACATTATCCAGATCATCCAGCAGGTTCGAAACGATAGTGATGGCTGTAGTATCGGCATTAGATAAGCTGTTATCGATCCGGCGCACTTCATTGTTTATTTCGCTGCGCCGCGTAACCAACCTTTCATAAGTGTCTTTCGACTCCAGAAATACCTTCACCGCTTCACTATTGGATGGACCGGACTTACAGCCCACACCTATCATCGCGGCAAACAAAAACAGATTAACTATTTTCCAAAATTTGTTGTGCATGCTCTTTGGTTTTTACTTTATCAATAATTCTTTCAATTTTTCCTACTTCGTCGATGATAAAAGTCGTGCGATAGACGCCCATAACTTCTTTACCATACATGTTTTTGGGCCCATAAACACCATACTTATTCAGGATGGTCTTATCACCGTCTGCAACCAACCGGAAGGGCAGTTGATATTTGTTTTTAAACTTTTGATGACTGCTCACCCCATCCGGGCTTACACCGAGCACCACATAGCCTTCTTTGAGCAGTCCATCATGCTCATCACGCAGGTTACATGCTTCCAGCGTGCATCCCGGCGTATCATCCTTGGGGTAAAAATAGAGGATAATTTTTCTCCCACGAAAATCACTTAATGAAATTTTCTCCCCGGCATCGTCCTGACTGGTAAAATCCGGAGCCAAATCGCCAACATTCAGTTTATTCATTGAATGGAAATTTTGCGTTTGAATTCTGCTTTGTTTTTATGACCATCTTCAACAATCAGTCTGAATTCATGTTCACCGGGCGGGAAAGAAATTTTATGGTCAAAGAAGAGAAGATCATTTTTTGCATCATAGGCCATGGGTATCCAGGTCGTCCCCAGATAGCTATTGTAAGTCAAAGGATTACCCTCCACGTTATCAGTTATAAGTATGGCCACCTGAGGCTGGCCTGACCATTTAAGTGGGAATCTCGCTAAAGTAATGGTCGGTGCGACTGTATCGGCCATGAGCAAAAAGGTACCGAACTCTTCACAACGGGCTTTTATAAACCCTTCTTGCCACTCCCCGCCCTGATAGCTCATCTCTCCCTGATCGTCACAGCGCGCGATGAATAACTTCTCCTTAATTGCCGGCGGATAAGCGTGCGGTTTGATGCGGATGGTAAATTTTTCCGCCACTGGAATAATACAATCCATCAACTGGTACACCGTAGAAAAAATACCCGGGTCATGTTCCTTATGCGTAAGCAGCGACCAGGGTACCTTTTCATAAAAGGCATATGGAGGAATATCCACTTGAAAATAATCCGTCAGGTATTGAAACCTCTCTTCGGGGCGAATAAGTCGATCATGGGCCTGGACGGGAGGGTCTTTTAGCTGTGCATTGGCTTGCAGATTGACATGCAGCAAGCGGGTATTACCATGAGCGTCTTTGACGATTATTCTGGCTTGGTGCATTTGACCATCGCCCGGTAATGAAAAATAACCTTGTCCGGGAACTTGACTGCCCTGAAACTTATTACCAGGCAGGTTAAACAACCGATAAACATAACGGTCTTCGGTACGCAACAACTGGTAATCCAATAAAGCATTGGTGTATCTGTTGTCACTAAATGCTAATTCGTTTATATTCACCTGATAGGTCAACCGGTCATTGTAAACTAGCTCAACACTTTGTATTCCGTTGCGGTTAGCCGAGCCATTCATCTGATCAAAGATTTCCAGACCCAGAGCATATTCGCCCACAGGCAATTGTAGCGTATCCTCTGCCAGGTCTCCAAATACAGGTTGTGTATGAACTGGCCTGGTATAGCCCCGGCGGTACACCGCCAAGTACTTAATGTAGGGCTTAATGTTATCTTCGTAAGGTATGCCGAACTGACTCGGATTAAACAACCGACTATCGCTGGAACGCCGCATTTCAAAATGTAAATGGGGGCCCTGAGACGAGCCCGAATTGCCCAAATAACCGATAAAATCACCCCGCTTGACTCTAAATTTTTCCGGACCGGGGTAAGCATTGATGGCCCAGGATTTAACTTTGATCTGGTGTTGATAGGTATATTCTGCCAGGTCCTGCCGGAAGCCGTGCAGATGGCCATAAACGGAGGTGTAACCATGCGGATGACTGATGTACAGCCCATAACCAAACCCTACACTGCTCACCACAATCCGGTGGATAAATCCATCATCCACCGCAAATATCGAATCGCCTACCGTGCCTTGGGATGACTTGATATCCATGCCCGTATGAAAGTGATCGGGGCGCAGTTCCCCAAATGTTCCGGCCAGACTTATTTTATGTCCCACCGGTACACCAATTTTCGGTAAGCCCGGACTCGTCTGTGCGGTCCACAACAAGACCATCATAAGAATGGCCGTTGAGCTTAATAAAAAGTTGGTTATGCGCCGGTCCATACGGAAATGATTTCTTGCCAACAACGTAACGCCGCCAACTCTGGAGTCATCGTTTTATGATCAATGGCCTGAATATACCCCTGCAGAATACGTTCTGCTGCCGGATGGTTACGCACCGCAGTTACGGCATGCTGGTTAACTAACGCATTAAATCGCCTGCCGGTTTGTTGTTGTCGTTGTGCCGGCAACTCTCCCGACTGCCATCCACGTTCAAAACGACCTATGATCTCTGCGGCCAGCTGCTCTATGCCCCGACCCTCCAGCGCAGATGTTTCATACACCTGGATATCGCGATGCAAATAAAGCAATGCTTGCCGGTAAGCGCTGGCCGTATCCCTGGCCTGAGACAGTTGCAATCCGTCACTTTTATTAACTACAATTACATCGGCAATTTCTACAATACCTCGTTTTATACCTTGTAATTCATCCCCAGTGAAGGGTGCCAGGACCAATGCCACCAAATCCACCATGTCCCGGACTTCCACCTCACTCTGCCCTACGCCTACCGTTTCGATAATGGTTAGATCATAACCGGCTGCTTCACAGAGGCGCAGGTTCTCCATCGTATGAGGCGTTACTCCGCCCAGGTGCCCCCGCGAAGGGGAAGGTCGTACAAACACTTGATCATAAACATGAAGGTTTTCCATCCTGGTTTTATCGCCCAGGAGACTGCCTCCGGAGGTAATACTAGATGGATCTACCGCCAGGATAGCCAGACGTTTGCCCTGACGCGCCCAATGATCCGCTAATGCATTGATGAGAGTACTTTTCCCAGTCCCAGGTGCACCTGAAATGGCCAGGCGTAATTTACCGGAAGTTTTCTGGTCCTCCAAAGCTGCAAACAAGGCTATTTTTTGGTCATAATCCTGTCCCCTGGTGCTTTCCATCAGCGTAATCGCCCGGCTCAAAGCACCTGGATCGCCAGCGGTCAATCCGCCCACCAAATCATCCACTTCCACCGGTGGTAACAAAGGCCATTGTGCTAAGGCGGGGTTAATCCCGGGGAGGTAATTTGCTGGACGAGACATGCTGCAAATGTATCATTTTTACTTATCAAGTAACAGGTTATACATACACAGTTTTCTTTAAGTGCGTACATAAAACGCTCTGGTAACGTTCTGACATGTTCGTCTATTTAATTAACTTTAATAAAAAACTATATATCTCTCCTCACACTACTATATAAATTGTATCTTTCTTACTTATTAACACCAACACTAAAACAATATGACAAGCCCAAATTATTATAGTTCGAATGGTTATACATTAGATTATAGGCAAATTTTTATAACTTTTCCAGTGGTAACTAGAACCATAATTGCACAATGGTATGGTATCAGTAGAGAAACTCTACGCAGAAGGATAAACAAACTAGATATCGTGTTGAAACCAGGATTGCTTTATCCACAAGATGTGCTCATGATAATTAATGCCTTAGGTATTCCATCGGGTCTGCAATCATATATCATTAAGCAATCGTAACTATTTAGGTCAAAATTATACGAAAGAGAGTCGAAAGCAGTAGCGGAATTAAATTATGGTCTATTACAGGTTAGATAATATGAATTAGAAGATAAGTATTTTAAGCTTGATGACAAATAAGAAGTTTGAAGACAAGTCGAATCAAAACAATCGCAACAGCCATTTGCCTCCGTCAAGCGATCCGATAAGGATCAAGGCAGCGATAGCTCAAAAGAAAGGAGGGAAAAGAGGCGGTAAGAAAGGGCATAATTTCTTCCAAACTAGCACCTATCCTCAATTGACCCAAATAGTTACAAAGTCAACTAAAAAATCATAGAATACATATTTGCAACATTTTGCAACATTTTGCAACAATAATAATATAATATCAAATAAATACATTAACTATGTTTGATTTCTTTTAAATAATTTTTCGTCGATCTAAATTATAACATTATGAAAAAATTAACTTTAAATCTCCTAATCGCTTTTTTCATTTTACTCATTTGTAATTTTAGTTTCTCCCAAGCAACTGTACCTTGTAAATGTATTGGTGGAATGGAGTGTTGTGTAATCCTTGAAGGTGGCACTCTTCAACCTAATGGCGATTGCACAGGCAATGGTTCATCTTGCTTTGCAATAACCCCAATTGGTTGTTCACCATCCCCCAACTGTAATCAACAATAAATATTTCTATTATTACCTTACCAGAAGAAAAGGTAGTTAGTTTTAACTACCTTTTCTTCTCTACTCATTATTATACCTATAAGTTAAATCCTTCTAATTGAAATATTGGCATTACTCCTTGGTATTTTTTTGTTTTACCGCATTAAATTGCAGGAATACTGTAACCCGTCCTATAGATTTTGTTTCTAAAAATGACCTACAGGAATTAAAAACAACCACCTCTACTCAAGAAATACATCTTGATCCAAAAACACCATACGATTACATCCATATTCATCCCATAAATTCATCAGATCATCCTTTAATCTTGGTAACTAATCTATCAAATAAAAGCCTGGATTATTACTCTCTCATTAATGGTCAGCTCACTAAAAGAATTAACCTAAATAGTGGTGAAATCAAGTCCAAAATAGACAATATTGGAGGAGTCGTTTATTTCAGTCCGGATACCTTATGGCTGATTAATAATTTTCATCCCGCTAAAAGTGTCTTAATAAATTCTTCAGGTCAGATTATCGATGACCATCCGTTTGAAGACCCTGCCTATTCTAAGGAATTAATACTTAGGGTCGCCTTCTGTGCTGGAAATTGTTCACCGATAAGATTAGGTGATCGCTTTTACTTTAAACGAAATACATTTTTTGATCCTCTTCTAAAACCCGATTTGTTAAAAACATTTAATTATCTATGGAGTTATTCTACAAAACTTAAATCATTTAAGCCGGTCAAGGGAAGTATTTTACCAGATGAGTACGCAGCATATAACATGGCTTCTAACCTTGTGGAACCAACCTATTGCCTTAACGAATTCGCTCAATTGGTTATTTCCTGGCCCATATTAAACTACCTTATGATTTATGATCCTGAAAATGATACTTTTTCAAAACCATTTCAAGAATACGGTGTACTTAATATTCAAGATGATTTTAGCACCGGAAATAATAATTCTACTATACTAGTTAACACTTTCAAAAATGATCAATATAATCATATATTATATGATAGTGTTAACCATCTGTATTATAGATTCTTATTCCATAAACTTAAAGAAGATGAATTAGAGCAGACATCCCTTCTATTTAACAGTTATAAGCAATCTTTTAAAATACTGATATATTCCAAATCCTATAGTATATTAGGATATCTTTCATTTCCACCGAATAAATATGACGCTTTCCGGTCATTTGTATTTAACGGAGAGATTTATCTTTCCAATTCTAATTTGAACAATCCTGAATTTAGTGAAGACAAGATAGTTTTTACTAAAATAAGGTTATCCGGACTACACTAGCATGATAAGGATAATCTTTTGCCTGTTAATCATTATTTATAGTTGTTCTTCAAACAAGCAGAGTACTGAGTTATATTCTTTTTTTAAAGCTAAGGGATTAAAGGACCAAAGCAAAGTATACTTCTTTACTTACCCTGAATGCATTAATTGCATGGAAAAATTATTTTCGTCAATTAATCAACTATCGGATAACGACGGTTTTATTATATTAGCATACAAGAAAAAATATCAAAAAGAAATACTATCTAAATATTCATTTAATTCGAAGATAAATATCCTGGAATCACCCGGAATGTTTACCTCAATTTCACCTAATTTAATTTATCATGTTAATCATAAAACAAAAATCGTTCTTATTCAAGATACTTTTAAATTATTAAAAAAGTAATTAAGCTTAAAAAATGAACAGCTCTTATGCTCACTTTCTATGGATCTTATTTTCACTCTTTTCTTGCTTAAATAAATCAACTCCGTCCAATCCCTGTAAACCTTTAATAGATACCCTTAATTTCAGCGCGCTACCCTCATCCATAACTAATTTGGTGAGTGCAGCGGTTTATGAGGATAAACTAATCCTTAATTGCTGGGATTATCAACTTAGTCTTAATACAGTAAAGATTAAATATTTTATATACAATCGGGCAGACAAAACTTCTTATTACATAAATGATTTACTACCAAAAAAATATCAAAATGATTATTTGCCAATTAATGGGATAGATATGGAGCATAATAAAATATATATCCTAATACTGCCTAATTATTTATTAACTTACGACCTGAATTTAAATTTAATGCAAGAAACATCTTTGGCTATTCCACAAGATTTTCACATCATATTTAATGGATTATTCCAAGTCCGCGATGGTTTTGTTTACCTATCTTTAATAAATAGTAATGTGTCGTTTCATTCTACTGATATTTTTTGTTCAAAAGAGGATGTGCTATTATCCTGTTTCAATCTAAATGGTCATTTGGAAAACTATATTTCTCCTTTTTTGATTAGCAACTGTGGTAAAGGAGGGTTTAAAGATCTTATCGATATTTCTATGAGTTATTTTGCTGACCAGATAACTATTATTAATAGTCTGGATAGCTCACGGATAATAACGAATCATAAATTGGAAATATTAAAATACACGCACTTGGCCTCCAATGATTTCAAATATTGGAACACCGGCATTCTGTATCGAAACCCTCAAGGACTAACCGAATTACCAAATCAAGTGATCAGTATAAATGTTACTAAAAGTGGTATAGAAGGCCTATTCAAAACAGCTTTAACTAAGGATTCTAGTTTTGTTTATTTTAATTGTCAGAATGGTGACCAATGCACCAGTTTCAGAAAATTACCCATTGATTTTGGATGGCACTATATAGCAAGGAAAGATGCGAAAGATAATATGCTTTTTTTTAAAAACATGAACACATACCTACTTTTACACCAATTTTGTCTGGAAAGAGAGATAAAATAGACTTGAATGTGATCGAAATTAGGGTGGGTCTTGTTTTTTAACCGGGACAAAAAAAAGGAAGGAATAATGAAGGTTCTATACTAGTTATTAACAGGCGAGAGTCATACTCTTGCCCTCTTCTTCGATACGTAGAATATATTGTGGACTATCTTAGAGTTATCATTTAACATACCTATTTCTACATTGAGCCTTATTAACCTAATTTTTAGGCTTTGAGAGGTTGATGAATGGTAACACTATCTCAACTTTTAGGTACAATCCCACTGATCGTTGTTAAACAAATATTAAGATCGAAAATTTAAGCCTTTCTTAAGAACATGCCTTTTTCTAAAACGTACTTTGGATACCAGGCCGGTCCATAGGTATTTTATTCGGTAATTAAGGGACTTATTAACCAGGGCCGGCCTGATTTTATTCTCAGATTATTTTACTTTATTGAATCCCATAACGACTACACCACACTATTCATTTTTAAGTTCCGCCAAAAATTTATCCCAGACCAACCGGGCCAATTGTTCCGTCAGGTGATCCATAACATAACTACCTGCCCAGGCATCCTTCGTCTGAGTCACCCGGCTTTCGAGTTTCAGGATCTGTAAGGCGTGTTGTAGGCGCAGAACATAAGCCTCTCCCTGGTTCCACTCGGCCGCCTGCAGGCTTAGCCGGTTAGCCCCACCCAATGCCCCAGCCAAACTTATGGCGGTAAAATGGATTAATTGCTGCTCCAGACTAAGGTTTTGTTCGGCTTTTACTTGCAGATCAAAAGACGGATGCATCTCCGGCACCTCATGATATTCGGCCAGAAGGGTGGCCACCCAGCGCCAGGCGCGCAACAGAGCAGCTGTTCTTAAAAACGCATGATCAGTCACGATCGAAAAAACAAACGAATCGCTTAAAGCTTGCCGAGACCATCCTACCTTCTGCCAGGATTGATAGGCTTGGTGCTGGGCCAGGGTAGCTTTGCTCAGAACATCGCTGGGCCATAAGCCGGAAGGAACTTGCACACACCAGGACCAACCCGCTTGCTGATTACACAGCTCAAAAATAATTTTGGCTATCTCCTTTTGTTGTGGTGCATCTGTCGGGCCGGATAGTCCCCACACCGAGGGCACCCGTTGAGGCTCCAGACCGCGAGTTCGCAACCAGGCCGCCCAATGACGCATGGTTTTCATCAGTTCATCCGCCTGACGACCGTAAAATCCCCACCGTACCGAACAAGGGTCTAACTCCCCAACCAAGGCATCCCAATCGGGTTCGGTTATGACAGGCACCTGATAAAACCATACGGCTTGACAACCTCGCTGTACAGCGTTAGTCAGCGCCAGGTGCATCACCGCGGACCCAGACCAAAGCAGATTTACACCGGCGAAAAATGGCGGCTGATGCGGCCAGTGCAGTTGCACCACCTCTTGTTCCGGAGTCAGAAATGGATCGATCCAGAGACCGGGTTCCACCTCCCAATGCAAGGCCGATAAATCATCCGCTTTCAGGTTTTTTTTAGCCTGCGTTAGCCACTCATCCCTGCTGTGGGGAGCAAATTCGGAGGACATAATATTCACGCGCGAATGGTTGAGACTTGCTTGCAAGATAAAAAGGTCCGGCGAGGACAAAAAAATTTTTATCCTGTAAAACCTTGTGTTGTATATTTGTGTTTAGTTGTAATTAGATTAATTCTAAATAACAAATAAGTCGTGTACAAAAAAATATATCTGGATAACAACGCCACCACGCCTTGCGATCCCCGGGTCGTAGACACCATGGTGCCCTTTTTTTTTGAAAAATTCGGTAACGCCGCCAGTCGCAGTCATCCGTTTGGATGGGAAGCTGAAGAGGCGGTGGATTATGCCCGTGAGCAGGTAGCCGCTTTGATAGACGTGGATCCCAAGGAGATCATCTTCACTTCCGGGGCTACGGAAGCGGATAACCTGGCTTTGAAAGGGGTCTATGAAATGTACAGCAAAAAAGGCAACCACATCATCACCGTCAAGACTGAACATAAGGCCGTCCTGGATTCGTGTAAAAAAATAGAATCCATGGGTGGCGAGGTCACTTACCTGGATGTAGAAGGAGACGGGCGCCTGGATTTAGCCAAGTTGGAAGCAGCCATTAAGCCTTCCACCATCCTGGTGGCCGTGATGTGGGCTAATAATGAAACCGGGGTGATCCAGGACATGAAAGCCATCGGTGATATTTGTGCCCGCCATGGGGTGTTATTTTTCTCCGATGCTACGCAAGCCGTGGGTAAGATCCCTACCTTTCCTAAAGCAATGGGCATCCATCTGATGGCTTTTACCGCGCATAAAATGTACGGACCAAAAGGGGTTGGCGCTTTGTACGTCAGCCGGAAAAATCCGCGCGTAAAAGTGGTCGCTCAGATGGATGGCGGAGGCCACGAAAGAGGAATGCGTTCAGGCACCTTAAATGTTCCCGGTATCGTCGGTTTTGGTAAAGCCGCCGAACTGGCAAAAAAAGAAATGGCTGCCGATGCGGCCCGCCTGAGCCAACTGCGTGACAAGTTTGAAGCAGCGATGCTGGAAAAACTGGAAGAAGTCTACGTCAATGGGGACATTAATAACCGTATGCCTCATGTGACGAATATCTCCTTTAAACACGTGGAAGGAGAAGGTCTGATGATGACCTTTAATCAAAAAATAGCTCTTTCGTCCGGATCAGCGTGCACCAGTGCTTCCCTGGAACCCTCTTATGTGCTGGTAGCTCTTGGTTTGGGTGATGACCTCGCCCACAGCTCCCTGCGGGTGAGCCTGGGCCGGTTTACTACCGAAACGGAGATAGATGAAGCCATCGCCTCCATTGCTCAAGGCGTAAATCACATGCGCGACCTGAGCCCTATCTGGGAAATGTATAAGGAGGGCGTTGACCTGACGAACGTCAGCTGGCAGGAACATTAAATAAAAATAAACTTGATATAATTAAAAAGATATAAATCCATTGAGTTATGGCTTATTCTGATAAAGTTCTCGAACATTTTAAAAACCCGCGCAACGTGGGTACTTTAGACAAAAGCAAAAAAAATGTCGGCACCGGGTTAGTCGGTGCTCCGGAATGTGGTGATGTGATGCGTCTGCAAATAGAAGTGGACGAAGCGCAGGGCATCATTACCGATGCCAAGTTTAAAACCTTTGGCTGCGGTTCCGCCATCGCCTCATCCAGTTTAGCCACCGAGTGGCTGAAAGGAAAATCCATCGACGATGCTTTAAAAATCGATAATATGGACATCGTGGAAGAACTGGCTTTGCCGCCGGTGAAAATTCACTGTTCCGTGTTGGCTGAAGATGCCATTAAAAGCGCCATCAAGGACTACCATCAAAAAAACGGAATAGCCGTGGCGGAGGAAGCTGGCGCCAAACATTAATCGCGTAATAAATTTTAACGCCATGTTACAAGTAGCCGAAAGTGCTAAACAAAAAATACTCGAGCTGCGCCAATCCGGTAACGTCGGTGACGAATATTTTATCCGCGCCTCCGTCACCAGCGGTGGTTGCTCCGGATTAACTTATAACCTGGACTTCGATAACGAAATTAAGCCTAACGATCAGATCTTTAACGACAATGGCGAGACCATCGTCACTGACCTAAAAAGTTTTCTTTACCTGTGCAACTCCACCCTGGAATTTTCCGGCGGACTCAACGGGAAAGGTTTTTATTTCGAAAATCCAAATGCGGCGCGTACCTGCGGTTGCGGTGAAAGTTTCGCCGTATAAAATAATTTATATTTAATCTAAATATAAATAGAAAAAAATATAGTTGATTTCCCTTTAGGCTATTAAATAAATTCTTTATAATAGCCTAAAAATAGAACTATCTGTGTCCTCTTATCTTAAGTTATATGAAAAAAGGAAGTCATATGACTGCTCTGCACAACCAACATTTTCATCTGATTTTTCTCAAATTGAGAGTGATTTACATACTCAAGGAATTGATCATCCATATGGTATTAGTCTCAAAACCTCAAATAAGGTCTATCACTCAGGTTTACCAGGATGGAAACGTGCGAAAGTTTCCGAAAACACTAAATTCCTATATAGAATTGATAATCTATATAAACTTTTTTCGTTCAATAGAAATAATATAATTGACAAAAATCGATTTAATTCAGAATTTAACCTAACAAATTTTAACAATGATTTAGTTTTTGACTCTGACATTCCTAATATTTTTCAAAGTATGCCGTTGAATAGCTTTTATAATTTAAATAATTACCTATTAAACTATAGACCATTTAGAAATATTTCCTGGTGGACAGATAAGTCTCTTGAAAATATTGCTGATGGACAAGATTTATTGGAGCAGGCGTTAACGTTAGGCTTGCCAACGGACTGGATTAATCAATACAGTGTAATTATGAAATTTGAAATAACAACTGTACTTGATAATATTTACATTCCAAACATAATTGATGCTTATCATAGTTCAATATTTTATGCAATTAACGAATTGAATGATCCATATTCTGGTATTGCTATCAATCTATTAAATTTTAGTGATTTTATAAATAGTGAATTCATTATTAGAGATTTAAATTTAGATTCTGTGTCTTTCAAACTTATTGAAGTACCAGATAATAATAAAAGATACAAATCACATTATAAAGAATCATCTTTAATTAATAATATTATTAATTTATACTAATTATGGCGTACCGGGACTACATAGATACTTCAATCCAAATTAATGACAATACTTCTGTAACATTTTTTATTGAAGAGATTAATTACGTATTAGATGGTTTTCGAGATGCTCAAATCGAACATATAGGTAGTATGATATCTTACTTCAATAATTTAATCTATTTAAGTGAATATCCCAATCTACAAAAAGTGCTTTTTATCAAAGCTTTAAAGTATAATATTAATAATTTAGATATAAAATATATATTTAATAATATTCAAGAATTAAATAATTTAGAAACTCTTATTTCTTATTTAAATTTAGTAAACCATTATTTAAGTTACAATAAAAAGGTGTTTCGTCTTATCTGTATGTGGGCAATCAATTATTTAAAGAATTATAAATTACATGACAATAAAACATTTAACAATTTATTATCACACTTTATTAATACAGTTAGTATACTATTTTTTCAAAACAATTGCATAGATAAAAAATCGGCTGAATTATGTACTCAATACATATATAATTTGAAATTAATGTTTAGCAAGCAAGTTTACCCTGATTTTATACAACATTTTTTTGACAGATTCTTCACATTTTCAAATGATAACTCATCCTTGTTTTCGCAGATTAAATTATATACTATCCTAATTAATAATCCAAAGATAATTCCAATGAATATAGACATAAACAAAAAAGCAATGACCGATTCTTATGAAAATATAAGGCAATACATCTACAATTAATGAATAATAATATTGACATATTAAACATCTGTACTATTGAAAATAATTATTCAAAAAGATTCTTTTTTGATGCTAGTGAAGTTATCAACATTATTAAAGGACTAAGTTTTTATTATGAATCTGGTACATTTTCTCGACAACTTTATGATACCGATAAATCTATTGTATACTCACTTGTATTTGGTAACTATTTAAATAATTCAATTGAATTACTTCCATCGCATCAAGCAGAATTATCTTCTTTCCTAACCAATAAGGCTTACAATATAGATGTTAATCCAAAAGACTTCATTGAAGTACAATTAAAACTGAAAGATACAATTAATATAATTAAGACGAGTAAAAGTATTATAAATGATAACATAATAATCATTGATTTATTTAAAGCTATCTTTTTAATTGAAGTAATTTTACCAAAAGAAAGAATATTACATTTGTACGAAAGTAAGATCTTGGCTTTTAACGATTATAACAATGAAGATATTGACATATACGATTATAATTTATTTAATCATATCTTTAATACTATAGAAAATATAGAGCATAGAAAAAACTTATCTCAAAATAATTATAACGACGCAGTTTCTTTATTATATTTGGCTAAACAGGTAAAAGCATTTAATGAAAATAAAACTAAAATAATACCTATTTATTGGGATTCACAAAGATTCAGTGATCATATGACCACAGAGGTAAAGAGGGATTATTATACAATTAATATTATAGAAAATGGTTTTACTTACAAACATTCTGTATTTAGAGATAGCACTTATTTTAAACTTTCAACTATAGTAAAGAGTTGGACACATGAGCCTAAATATATAGAGTATAGAAAAATACTATACTCCACGAAGATATTGGTTAGTATTAGTAAAGATATAAATGATCTTAACCTGCTTGGTAAATTGCTGCCCAATAAATTTAGTGAAATAAAAGAAAGGATAAATACTATTTTAGATGATTTAATTGAGTATGATTTTATTAAGTACCTTTTAAGCGATATTGTTGCAAACAATCTGGAAAAATTCGATTTTAAAACTAATGACTTTGATATAAATGAAATTAATAAGAGATACGATGCGTTAATTAAAGTAACTATTGGTAATTTTTATTTATTGACATCCCAAAGTACAGAATTATTTGAAAATATATTTTCAAGAATAGAATCTATATTAAAAATATATCATGGTGCTATAAATTCTGGCTATCCAATAGACATATTTTATGACTATAGTTTATTTAGATTTTTTATTCCAGAGAGCTTTCAAAATGAAATAAATGGTTTATTTAGTAAGAAGTTCCTTTTTTCTGATAATCAATCAATTAGGAAGGAAACTTTGATGATATGCTGGTTTACAGTGTATAAAATTTTGAATAATAATCGAAGAAATGACTCTTCTATTCAAGATAAAGATTACTATCTTGTGTTTTGCTTAATATGGCTGCTAAATCTTTATGATATAGTTACTAAAATAGAAATAAATTATAGGGATACTCACCATAGCATACTTATGTTAAAAGGTGCTTGCCTTAATAGATTAATTACTGAAAAGCACTATAATGAAGATCAATTAACTAATTTGAAGGACGATTTTGAAATAATAATCAATGAATTAGCGGATAGATATAAGAAATATAAAATCTCCCAACAAAATATAGAATTGGCTGAGATTTGCATATCACTTTCATATTTATATTTTCAAAAATGGCTAATAAATGGAAATAAATTATTTGTAGATTGCTTTGGCAATTATAATAATTTATCAGAAGATAATAAATATGCAATAAGTTACGCTAAAATAGCTATTAATACTCTAAAGAATTTAGGATTAAAAGAGATGCGGTATGTTTATTCATTAAATTTATTCTGCTATTTTTGTATAGATACTGGAACACAAGAGGAATTCTTAAAAATTAGCAATGAAATGCAGGAATTAATGTCTTTTAAAAATGAAAGTCGGCTATGGCATTATAGATTTGATGATACTTTAGCAAGAAATTTTCTTAGGAAATCAACAATTGTGCGCGATATTAATCGAAAAGTTAAGCTAGCGGTCCAGGCTGAAGAAATATTAGAAAATACTTTAAAAAGAATAGATGGGTTAGAGGGAAGAGATGTAAAAGAGGTAAGAAATCTAAAAATGAAAATCGGTGACTATATTTCTACGCTTAATATAAATTATGATAATAATAAATTGCTCGGCTAATATTTAAATTATAGTTCCCCCCAAAAATTGGACAGCAAGTTAAGTAAAAAAAAACTTAAAATTGTTGGATATGGAAAGGAGGAAATTCACATCAAGGTTTAAAGTTAAGGTAGTTTTAGACAGTTTAACGGAGCGTTATACTGTGGCTG
>JAYRWN010000405.1:0-23525 GCA_041917975.1 Saprospiraceae bacterium
ACTTTGGTAATACCCAGAGATTTTTGAATAAACTCTATTTTTATACCGGCCATAATACTAAGCACCACCTGGCTGGGCTGAATGATCGGACCTAATGAAGCAAATAATTCTTCGGTGTCTTGTGGTTTTACGGCCAGAATGATTAAGTCTGCCTGCGGTACACATTCTGCCGCATCAGTATAAACTCTTCCTTTGTGATGTTCTTGTAGTCCCGCCCGCTGCGGTGCACTTTTTTCTAAGATCATCAGGTGCTCATGGTCACAAAGCAGCGATTTTAAAAAACTCCGGGCATAGGTCGAACCCATATTCCCGCCACCAATGATCAGTATTTTCATAATTATCTTTCCGGATGAACGGCAAAGATACAAAACCTGGACTGGCCGTCAGATAGACTAAAAATTTTATCTATCCGATCTGAGCAAAAAAGCCTTGTCCCGTTTTGCATCCTCTTGGCTGCGGTTCTTCAGCTTATTGATTCTAAATGACCGCAATTTAACCCACGTCTTATTTGGCCTCTTTGATAAGATTTGGGTAATCGGTGATGATACCATCTACGCCCCAGCGCAAGAGTTTCCGCATGATTTTTACCTCATTTACCGTCCAGGGAATGACACGCAGGCCCTGGTCGTGCATCTCTCTTAAACTCTTTTTCGTAAGCAAAGCGTAGTGAGGACTGTAGATGTGGGGGGTGAACCCTAACCTGTCTACATGCTCAGCCCATAGGCCCTTTTTTTCAACTAAAAAGGCTAAAGTTATCTCAGGGTACTTGTGATGAATGTATTGTAAGGCCCTCACATCAAAGGATTGGATCGAACTACTGGATTTTAAGCCAAGTTTTAAAAATTCCTCAGCGACCAGATCGCAGAATTCCTGTACCGGGGGAGTAAGTTTACCATCCCACTCCGGTTGGCTTTTAATCTCGATATTAAAAGCGGGAAGGGTTTTTTGGTTCTTCAGGCAATGTTCGTGTACTGCCCTAATCACCTCGTTGAGCGTGGGTTTATGAGCCGGTTCTTTAAGTTGAACAGGAAATCTTACATGGCCCTTGCTTCCGCAATCCACATGTCTAATGGCTTCATAATCTATATGATATAAATTAATATTATCCAGCATGTTTGTATCACATAGGCCCGGATTAAACCAAGGGTCATGGGACACCACCACCTGTTTATCTCTACTGATAACCACATCCATTTCCAGGGTCTTAAGCTCAGGAAAGGATAATGCATGGATAAAAGCACTGATACTGTTTTCTGGTCTTAAACCGCGACACCCCCGGTGCCCTTGCCAGTCGAAAACGTCTGAAGATTGGGCCATGGAATTAATTAATGATGAGTAAAAAACTAAAAAGCACAGAGTAATCCGCCTCATTATTCTTGGATTGTACCCGTTAAAATACTCGATTAATCGACATGGATGCTTATCAATCAAAGTTTTTGACTGCCATTAATATCATTTCTATTTATTTTATATATAAAATATCCTGTATACATTTGCCCACAAATCATTGGCATGCAAATCAATATCAAGCACATTTTACCTCACCTGGCTGTAATGGCCTTATTTCTGATTCTGGCAGCAATTTATTTTTCCCCGCAACTGCAAGGTAAGGTCCTTAATCAATCTGATACGGCTAACTGGGAAGCCACGTCAAGAGAAGCCCGCCTGTATCAGGATTCTACCGGTCATCAGGCCATGTGGACCAATTCTATTTTTAGTGGCATGCCAACCTTTCAAATTGCTTTTTCCCATCCGGGTAACCTGTTAGTAAAAGTAGATTCGGTGACCAAGTTATTTTTAAGTTATCCGATTGGGGTTTTTTTTGCTTTCATGTTATTTGCTTATCTGGCGCTTATTTTGATCGGCGTAGATTACCGTATTGCCGCCATCACCGCCATCGGATTAGCTTTTTCAGTATATTATTTAGGTTTACTTAAAGCAGGCCATAACTCAAAACTTAATGCCTTGGTATATGGTGCCTTGGTCTTTTCCGGCATGCATTTATTGTTTGAACAACGGAAATGGGTGTTCGGCGGGGTGATCAGCGCTCTGGGATTAGGGTTACAGATCACCGCCAATCACATTCAGATGACTTTCTATCTCATGCTGGCTATGGGTTTGTTCATCATCGTACAGTTCATCGGCCATCTAAGAGCAAAATCATTGGCCACTTTTGTCAAAGCACTGGGTATTCTGATCGCCGGATGGGCTATAGGAATTTTAACCAATTCGAGTCAGTTATTGACTTCCTATGAATTCGGTAACCAAACCATGCGGGGTAAACCGATTTTGCAAAAATCAGCCATGATTGATTCCACCTCCAGCAGCACAGTAGACGGTCTGGCCTGGGATTATGCCATGCGCTGGAGTAACAACGGGCTGGATTTGATGGGTACCTTTTTCGAAGGCGCTGCCGGTGGTGGCAATGTACGGCTTAATCCCACGGGTGAGCTGACGGCCAAATTACGCCAACTCGGTTATACCGCTCCTACTTTTCCTTTATATTTCGGCGGCATCGATTTTACCGAAACTCCGGCTTACTTGGGCATCGTCCTGTGGACTTTACTGATTATCGGATTATTTTATGGCCGTCCCCTGAATCGCTACTGGTTACTGGCCGCCATAGCGCTTATTGCGGTCACCTCGATGGGCAAATATGCCGCATTTTTTAACAAATTAATGTTCGATTATTTTCCACTTTACAATAAATTCCGGGCTCCAAGTTCAGCTATTACGATTATGACTATCCTCGTGGCTATCGGAGCAGCGTTAGGATTGCAAAGTGTGCTTAGCGCCCATCAACACACCCCCAAAACCAAAAAGAAAGAACTGGATAATCAGCTTTGGCAAAAAGCCCTTTATACTGTATCCGCCTTATTCGCAGTATTTTTAATTACCGGCTTCGTGATTGATTTTTCAGGGTCCAATGACGCCCAATTTGCCCAAGCCAACATCCTGGAAGAACTGCGCAGTGAGCGAAAAATGTTTTATTTTAAATCACTATTTAAAAGTCTAATCCTGGCTGCATTGGTTTTTACCGCCCTGTTTTTTTACATCCGCAAAAAATTAACTTCAAATTATCTAATTCTAATTTTAGGATTTATCGTTTTATTCGACTTATGGTCCGTCGGTCGTCATTACCTGAGCAAAGAATCATTTATTTCACAAACCAACTTCCGCAGCCAGTTTACCGCTCGTCCTGCTGATGAATTTATTTTAAAAGATACCGATGTGCATTACCGTGTGCACGATGTCACCTCCGGCGATCCGTTTAGCAGCTATTTTCCGTCTTATTTTCATAAATCAATCGGTGGTTACAGCGCTACGAAATTACAACGCTACCAGGACCTGATCGATGGTTACTTATCCAAGGGCCATCAGGGTGTTTTTAACATGCTGAACACCAAATATTTTATTTCTCCTGATGAAAACAATCAGGTGCAAGCCAATGTCAATTTTGGTGCCTTAGGCAATGCTTGGCCGGTATCCAGTTTTATCGTGGTTAATACGCCTAACGAGGAGTTTAATGGGTTAAACGGCTTGAATCCTGCCGAAATGGCTATTGTACATCAGGATTTTAAATCTTACCTGGATGGTCTGTCCCTCACCAAAGCGGGAACCATAAAATTAACCAAATACTCCCCCAATGAACTGACTTATTCAGCTGACTTGCCCTCTGAACAACTCATTGTTTTTTCAGAGGTGTGGTACGGACCTCATCTGGGCTGGCAGGCTTATCTGGACGGCCAACCGGTAGAACATATCCGTGCTAATTACATTCTCAGGGCTATGCGTATTCCGGCCGGCCAGCATACCGTCGAATTTAAGTTTGAGCCTAAATCCTTTAAAAATGGCACCATTATATCATTATTGTTCTCCACTCTTATTTTACTAGGAACAATTGGTGTTATTCTTTTTCCTCTTTATGAAAAATACAGGACTGTTAACATAAGAAAACCTCATTAAAAACTACATATATTCTTAACTATTAAACAACAATATTCTTTTACTAACCTCTTAATTTTTCAATTTTCTCAGAAACTATTTATTAGCGCAATATATTTTCTAATGAAAGTACTAATAACAGGTGGTTGTGGGTTCGTAGGCTCTAACCTTGCTATTCTTTTGAAGGCCAAATATGATGATTATCAAATTACATGTTTGGATAACCTAAAGAGAAGGGGTTCCGAATTGAACATAAAGCGTCTAAAAGATTCAGGTATAAACTTTATACATGGTGACGTTAGAAATATAGAGGATTTTGAATATTTACCTTATGCTGATATTGTCATTGATGCAGCTGCTGAACCGTCAGTTTTAGCTGGTGTAAATTCGTCAAGTGCATATTGTATAAATTCTAACCTGATAGGTACAATAAATACCCTTCAATTTGTTATCAAGTGCAATGCCAAACTAATTTTTCTTTCAACAAGTCGTGTTTATTCTGTAGCAAAGTTAAACCAATTACCTTTTCATGAAATTGAAACCAGATTTAGTTTATTGGACTCAGAATTAAGCCATGGTTATTCTATGTATGGAATTAATGAAGAGTTTTCATTAGACGGTTTTCGTTCACTTTATGGTTTTACCAAGCTCTCTTCAGAATTGTTAATTCAGGAATATGTTCAATTGTATAATTTAAAAGCTGTTATTAACCGCTGTGGGGTAATAACCGGACCTTATCAGATGGGTAAAGTAGATCAGGGATTTATGGTCCTTTGGATGAGCAGGCACATGTGGAACCAACCATTATCTTATTTTGGATTTGGTGGCCAAGGTAAACAGGTAAGAGATATTTTGAATATTAATGATTTATTTGATTTAGTTGATTTGCAAATTCACAATATACAATTTCTAGATGGAGAAATTTACAATATTGGAGGAGGTTTAAATTCCAGTTTATCTCTATTTGAACTTACACGCCTTTGCAATACAGTTACAGGAAATAAAATTAGTATCAATTCTGTTCCAGACACAAACCCTCTTGATGTTAGGATTTACTACACTCAAAATAATAAAATATTCAATAAAACCGGCTGGCAACCGACCACCACTATTGAAGACACCATATTATCCATACACGAATGGCTGGTAAAAAATGAATATACCTTAAAACCTATTCTTTTAAATTAAAAAAAATTAAATTAAATGAAGATAGCGTTGGTAACCGGATCAGGAGGCTTAATAGGAAGTGAATCCGTTCGTTTTTTTTCAAGCTATTTTGATTTAATAGTAGGGATTGATAATGATATGCGTTCATATTTTTTTGGCTTAGATGCATCAACAACCTGGAATATTAAAAATCTAACTAATCTTTTTTACAATTATAAGCACTACTCTACAGATATTAGAGATTATACAAAATTAGAAGAAATATTCAAAAACTTTTCAAGCGATATTAGTTTAATCATTCATACAGCCGCCCAGCCTAGTCATGATTGGGCGGCTAAAGAACCAATTACCGATTATTCTGTTAATGCCGTAGGCACTTTGAATCTGCTGGAATTAACAAGAAAATTTTGCCCGGAAGCTGTTTTCATTTTCACATCGACGAATAAAGTCTATGGTGACAGGCCTAACCTTCTTCCTCTTCAGGAATTAGACAAGAGGTATGAAATCGACCCAAATCACGAATTCTTTGCACAAGGTATAAGTGAAAACCTGTCAATAGACCAGAGCATGCATTCTCTTTTTGGAGCTTCAAAGGTATCTGCCGATATCCTTGTTCAGGAGTATGGACTTTACTTTAATATGAATACCGGCGTTTTTAGGGGAGGGTGCCTAACTGGTCCTAATCACAGTGGAACCCAATTGCACGGCTTTTTGGCTTATTTGATGAAATGCGCAATTAAGAAAGATCCTTATACTATCTTTGGTTACAAAGGAAAACAAGTCCGCGATAACATCCATAGTTATGATTTGGTCAATATGTTTATGTATTTCTACCAAAACCCTCATCCCGGCCAGGTGTATAATGCAGGAGGAGGAAGATTTGCCAACTGTTCAATGCTAGAGGCCATAGAATTGTGCGAAAATATAACCGGAAATAAAATGAATATCACTTATTCTGAAAAAAATAGAGCAGGAGATCATATCTGGTACATAAGTGACCTGACCAAATTTAGAAACCATTATCCCGAATGGTATTGGCAGTTTAACCTGGAAAATACTTTATTAGAAATGTTTAATAGTATGAAACTAAGATATAACTAACAATTACTTTATTCATGAAATTGAGCATTGTAATTCCCGCCTTCAATGAAGAAGATTCCATTAAAGAAACGGTCAAAGTTATTTTTTATACGTTAATAAAAAATAGCATAAATCATGAAATTATTGTAATTAATGATAATTCAAAAGATAATACGTTACAAACACTTCATGAACTTTCATCCATAATCCCAACACTTAAATATTTTACCAACCCAGGCCCTAACGGATTTGGTTATGCTGTGAGATATGGCTTAGAACAATTTACAGGCGATTGTGTGGCAATAATGATGGCCGACTTATCCGACTCACCGGATGATTTAATCACATTTTATCATCGCCTGACAACGAGTACGGTAGATTGTATTTTTGGTACGCGATGGAGCAAAGGTGGAATGGTATATGATTATCCTTTTATAAAAAGGGTTGTAAACAGAATAGCTAATTTCATCATTAGAATTGTCATGAACATTACCTATGATGACACAACCAATGCCTTTAAATTGTATAGAAAGGAAGCAATAGAAGGGGTAAAACCGTTTTTATCTCCTCATTTTAACCTAACTATTGAAATCCCATTAAAGGCTATAATAAGAGGTTATTCCTATGAAGTATTGCCTAATTCTTGGACTAACAGAAAATATGGCGTATCCAAACTTAAGTTAAGAGAAATGGGCAGTCGCTATTTTTTTATACTAATGTATTGTCTGATAGAAAAATATTTTTCAAAAGGCGATTTTATTAAAAAATGGTAAAAATATTAATAAATACAATTAATTATAATTATAAATTTTATTCATTACTTCTAGTTGAAATAGCGTTTCTTACCTACTTGAATTGGCAAAATAAAATTATGTCAGGTATTTTGCCAAGTTATGAAAATTATGTCAACTTTTTTAAGTCTGGGTTTGATTTAAAATCCCCATTTTTAAATAATAATTATACTTTCCCCATGTGGGGTTATGCTCTGATTTTACTCGTATTAAATAAAAAAATTATAATTGTCCTTTTTCAGCAACTACTTTCGTTATTAATAATATGGTATATTGATAAAAATATCTCAAAATTATTTGAATTAGAAAACCCTACTATTTCCCGTATTATTTATCGGATACTTATTTTAGCTGGTTTTAGTTGGCATCTTTTCCACGTTCCGCTCTGGCCGTACGGCATATCAGCGATTTTCACCACATTATCAGTTTTATTTTACATACAGTACATAAAAATTAATAAATTTATTTATTTGACAGGGTCAGCTCTTTTATTTGGTCTGGCCCTTAACTTTAGATCCGATTATCTGTATTTCACTATTTGTTTTTACCTAATAGTACTATTGTACTATCTATTCAAAAGAAATGTAAAGTTACTTCCATTTAACCTATGGCTTGCCATAGTAGGGTTGATAATGTTACCATGGATGATATATACCAAAGCAAGGACAGGACATATTCTTTTAAATTCAACTAATGGTGGACACGTTCTGTTTATTGGCTTGGGTCAACTTCCTGATAATCCCTGGCACATAACTCCCTATGATGGAGACAGCACTATGCATGCTATTCTAAAACAAAAATTTGGTACAACTATTAATTCATTGAGTTATACCGCAGATAATTTTCTTAAAGAGGCATGGAAAGAGCGCATAGTGGATCAGCCTAAATACTACTTTAAAAGATGTGTCATTAATATACGTGATTATTTTATCAGACCTTTTACTCTCGGGGAAATAAATAATAAATTAAATATAAATAAAAATGATTGGACTTTGTCTAATATTTACCAGATATTATTAAACGAATCGATTACTGATAAAATAAAAGTGCTATTTGTAATACTTTTTCAACTATTGATCCGTTTGACTGGTATTGCTTTCATAATAACATTTTGGACATTAATACTATTTAATTTTAAAATATTTATCAAAGAGTTTTTAAAAATAGAATTTACGCTTTTGTTTGGATTGATTTTATACCAAACTGGATTACTTTTATTTGCTTTTTATAATCCTAGTTATCATACTAACATTTATATAATGTATGTTTTGTGTGCTTTGGTTTTATTGGATAAAATAATTCCAATTAAATTAAAAAACCAGATTTGCCAGGGGATAATATATCAAAAATGAGTTTTATTAATACTACAATACAACTTTTATTTTATTGCATATCTAACTGTAAAAATTGTCTGGTCTTCTTTCTTGACCCTTTTAAACAACTATTTAATTAAAGTAGATAGCAAATGAGCATATGACTTCGCCAGTTCTTGACGTGAATATTTTGCTAATTGTCGAATAGAATTATTCATTCCCTTTTTCTCTGTATAACTTTGGTAACTCTGCCTCAGAAAATTTTTGAGCTTATTCAGATCCTGATAATTAATCATAACCCCGGTGTTGGTCTCCTGAATTATTTCAGCCGCATCAGCATGTTCAGGGCCTATACCGAGGATAGGACGCCCGGAGCCCATGTATTCGTATAATTTTCCGGGGACCACGCCATTTTGATTGGGCGTATTGTTAACCGGTAATAACAATAAATAGGAGCGGGTCATATTTTGAACTACCTCCGCATGGGGTACAAATTCCCGCTTGTTTAGATAATCGGATAACCCAGCCTCCCGAATGGATTGAAGTATCTCAATATCAACCTGCCCGTACAAATCAATCTGCAAATCTTTGCTTAAATTCGGTAGTTCTACCAGCAAGTCATGCAGCGCTTGCCATAAAATATACGGATTGCGATCCTTATTCATGGACCCGAAATGGCAAATATTAAATTTATTAAAACGGAGTTGCTCCTGAGCTGTAAAATCCTCCGGATCAAATCCGTTGGTAATCACGGCAACATCATCTCTGGAACTTAATGTCTTAAAATCTCGCGCCCAGGAAGGACTCACGGTTACGATCCGATCGGCCAGCGTCAAGACCTCCTTTTCCAGGCGGTGGTGCCGGCGGTCACCCCATGTGGTTAAACGCAATTGATTGTAGAAATCTATCTTGGTCCAGGGGTCCCGGAAATCAGCCACCCAGGGTATTGCGGGATAAGCTTTTTTTAAGCCCAGGGCTATGCGGTGCATGGAATGCGGCGGGCCGTTGGAAACAATGGCATCGATCTGATGATCTTTGATATATTTTTTCAAATAGCGCACCGAAGGCCTGATCCAGAACATTCGCGCATCGGGAATAAATAAGTTACCCCTGATGAATACAGCTAGTTTTTGGGTAATACTCTCTTTACCTTTTTCATTGATAAAACCTGAATAAACCCGTTCGTTCTGTTTTTTCCCCGTGAGTAGTTTAAACCATTGATAAGGCTCCCAGATGGGCCGCTTGATCACCGCCAAACCCTCCGGCAAATCATTGATCAGGGATGGATCTACCACGGGGTATTCGGGATTTTCAGGTGTGTATACCAGCGGCTCCCAGCCGAATTCATGAATGTACTTACAAAATTTAACCCAGCGCTGCACGCCTGCTCCTCCCGCCGGAGGCCAATAATAGGTGATTAATAAAAATTTTTTCATAGATCTTAGCACCTCTTAAACCGATGGTTCAGATTTTTCTTTGATAGTGGTCAATTTACCGTAACCTGGAGAAAACCAACCAAATTCAGCCACCCCCGTTTCAAAGGGGTAATTGCTCTGATCTTTGATTATTACACCCGATTCACTAATAAATACGCTCCGTTGAACTTTTACCCGTCCATAGCTATATTGGTAAACTAATTTTTCCGTTGATGCAGTCACCAAGGCGCCTTTGGTCCGGTCAATCAAATTAAAAGCCCAATAATTACTCCGCCCCAGTTGATAAGGTTTGTACCCGGCAACGTGCGGAACATGATGAGCATAAACGTCCCTGAACGCCTGGCGCTTTTGTCCTGAAGAGGTATAAACATAAGTCCCCGGATCGCGCCAGATGTTTTTTCCTTCATGCCATAAATCTACGCTGCCTACATCCATATGTTGGTGGGACCCACTGGGATGTACCTTTCCTTTTGGCACCAAACGCAGAGATAGAAAAAAGTCTGCATGCCTCAGGATAACCAATCCAAAATACGCAAATACGCGCAACTCAAGGTTTTCCAGGTGTTTTATTGGCGCAGAATAGTCAAAACTATTTTCAAACTTTAATCCACTCTCGTCGAACAAGGGGTTGTCTGAGACACCGTGAAGGGTTGAAACAAATGTCACAGCAGATGTCTGGGCTACCAGGTGATTCATCAGCATTTTTTCAAGGTAAAATCCTGCAGTGAATGGGCTAAAAAAATCCTGCCCGAAAAAAGAAGCGATAGCCGCTAAAAGTCCACCGTGGTGTAGATCGTTTTCATCCCAATATGGTTCAGCCTGTTCAGGGTTTTGGTCATTGGATAAATTGACAAAATGCTGCCGCGCCTCATCATAATTCATTAGTACGCCCTTGGACGTTAACCGTAAAAACCGGCCACTGTCGTTATCCCCTATTTGTAAAATCTCTCCATCCGGTTTGTGTATCGCGGAAGAAAATAGTCCGGTTTTATATAATTTCTCCAGGAGATCAGGCCGGATAAAATCAGGGTAATCCAGGCTAAAATAATTGTGCGGAATCAAGACCGGTTCTTGCGGTTCTCCCCTCTGCCCAAAATTTAAGATGGCTTTTTTTTGATGGTCATCTAGGGCTCTGATTAATGCAAAACTCCAGACAATCATTTCTCCGCTTAAGCGATGATAAGCCGTGGATTGCTCAAAGTTTCCGCCATCTGGTAAAAATTGAGTTTCGAAAGATTTGGCTACTTCCTGGGCAGCTAAAGCCAGCCAATAATCCGTCTGGATGGTGGCGGGCAAATAAGCACAAGCAAATAATAAACCGGCTACATTAGCCAGATAATGGTTGGAACTTAAGTCGTAACGGTATTCAAAATGATGTGCAATATGTACAGCATGCTCATAGATAATTTTCAGGCACAGTTGTAACCAAAGTTCATCAGCCGGAAATAAACCTGAAAAAATATCCATGGCCACACATAAATTGGCTGTACGGATACCGACATCCATCGTGCAAGCCCAATTAGCTCCATAACCGGCCGGATTTACCGCACTGAAATCTAAAACCTGGCCTTTAAATTCCTGATATAATTGATTTCTTTGCTGCACATGAGCCATTGCCCAGCAAGCCATTTGAGGTAAATGTTGCAATCGCCCCAACTCCCAGGGAACTTTTATGTCCATCCCTGGCTGATAAAGCCCCATTTGTTTATCATGCCTTAGTCGTGCATCAAAACGGCCTCCGCTGATAAAATCCCGTTGCCAGTCAATAAATTCATAATCCGGACTAATGGCTTTTGCCTTCTGAAGTAATCTTGCGGCCTCAGGAATAAAATTAACCGGAACAACTTCTTTCAGCCAGTTAAATTCCTGATCAAAGGATTTAAAAGAAAAATTTGGGGCATACTTGTATTGCTCAAATCCTTTCGACGGAGTAAAATAATCCACTTTATGCCATCCGCTGCCCAACAGATTAAATTCATGGTTTAAATAACGTCTAACTAAATAGTTAATCTCGTCACTAACAGATTTTTCCTCAGCGGTTAAATTATGAAAAAAATGTCGGAGCCTGCCGGCAGGTAAGCTGAATGAATATGGCTTGCTGGTGTTAACAGTGAATCTTTTTTTTATCTTTTTTCGGGCTAAATTCAGGTTAAAGGCAAAAGGAAACATCCACTGATGTTTTAGTCTCAGCCATATTTCACGAATGACCTTCATTCTTATCGCATATGTTATTTAATCTATTGCTCACTTCGAGTAATAAAATAAGATCAATTTTTTCCCCTATTTATTCATTGGTCTCATGAATAAAAGCAGATTAATTCGTCAGGCCATTTCTTTGTTTTATTATGATTATAACAATTCTAACTTAATATTACTTAATGCAAATCTACATATTGTTTATACCACAGTGCTAAATTCAACAAATACCAAATTTTAACTCCTGAACTTTTTGATGGATGATCAAACAAATTCTTCAGCCAGGTCGTATTAATCAGTTCTGTCCGTTTACAGAATGAATGTAATTCACTTTGAGCCATAGACCCAAAATCACGCAGAAACCAGTCATAAACCGGCACACCGAATCCTTGTTTAGGGCGATAAATAATATTGTGTGGTATTAAGCCTTCCACGGTTTTCTTCAGAATATATTTATTCTCGTTATGTTTGGTTTTTAATGCTGCCGGTATGCCCATGGCGTAAGTCACAAATTCATGATCTAAAAACGGCACACGGCCTTCCAATGACACCGCCATGGACATTTTATCCACCCGCATTAATAATAATTCCGGCAGGCGAATTTTTAGATCAATGTAAGCCATCCAATTGACCGGGTGTTTTTCTGGAGCCGTTTGCAGATATTTACGGTGATAGGGGGCTATAGCGTCCCAGGCCGAATAGTTCCTATTAAGGTCTCCGGCTTCTCCGGTCAAAATAGATTGTTTTTCATTTTCACCAAAAGCTTCCACACCTCCCCAAAACAGGGGCTTGTGTTGGACCCCCCTGCTCAAATACTCATAAGGCAGCGAATGCCCCCGACCAGCCATCGATAAGCCGGCCATGGCCAATTTTTTAAACAGGTCCGGTACCGGCCAACGATTCATTTTTTCAAGACTTAGATTACGTTTCCAACTTTGATAACCCCAGAATAATTCATCGCTCCCTTCACCAACCTGAGCTACTGTAACTCCATGCTCCCTGGCTAACTTGGACACATAATAAACCGGCATACAAACCGGGTCCCCGATCGGTTCATCTTGAAAATGCACCATTTTGGGCAAAAAATCAACTAAATCCTCTTCAGTTAGTTCTAATTCATAATAGTCACAACCTAATGCTTTGGCTACCTGCCGGGCATAGACAAATTCATTTTTATATGTAGTTAGGCTCTCATCATTTTTATAGCCAATAGAAAAAGCTTTTACCGGGTGTTTAGCAATTTTTTGAAATAATGCTGCATTGGTGCTGGAGTCGATGCCTCCACTCAAAAACACCCCCACCGGAACATCTGACACCATGCGGTATTTCACCGATTCTTCCAGTTTCCATAAAATTTTCGCTTTGATCTCCTCTTCTGCACCATGGTCCATGACGACATGGTCATAAACATCCCAATAGGGTTCTGGCGTTGAAATGGAATCCCCTTGAATAGTCATAAAATGACCTGCGGGCAATTTATAAATTCCTTTGAACAAAGTTTCAGGAGCAGGCACCGTCAGGAAGGATAAATAATCATACATGCCTCGCAAATTCATGGACCGCCGAATAGTGGGATCTTCTATAATGGCTTTAATCTCAGAGGCAAAATACAATTTATGGTTATGGATCGTATAATAAAGCGGTTTTATCCCAATGCGATCGCGATAAAGATAAATTAAATCCTTTTGTACATCCCAGAGGGCGATAGCAAACATACCCCTGAGTTTATGGATAAAATTTTTTCCCCAGTGCAGGTAGGCATTGATGATCACCTCGGTATCCGAATGGTGGGTTTTAAACACATATCCGAGTTGCTCCAGTTCTTGACGGAGTTCCGCATGATTATATATTTCACCGTTAAAATTGACCCAGGCGTTATTATGGACGTCGTTCATGGGTTGGCCGGCACGGATATCCAGGTCGATGATAGCTAAACGTCGCTGCCCCCAGATCATCGGATATTTTCTGGATTGGTAAAAATGCAGCGTCTTTGGAGAGGATAATATTTGTTGAAATTGGTCCTGCTCAAAATTACCGGCGAATAAAAATCCATCGCCATCCGGGCCACGGTGTTCCATCGTTTTATTCATCCGGATGGTCAGCAGTGGATCTATTTGTGCATGTTCATTTAAACCTACCACGCCCAGTATCCCGCACATATGCATTGATTATAGGGGGCAAATATAACCAAAATCCACTATAAATTTGATTTTTTATTAACTGTTATCCCTTGACCTTGTTCTAGTTAAAATATCCCTAAGGCCTTCCGGATTAAAGTTTATATTTGCCGAAAAATCATTTGTGGCATTTAAGTTATTCGTAATTGTCGGCACACGACCCAATTTTATCAAGGTCACCCAGTTTGAAAAGGAACTGAATCAATACGACCAATTCTTCACCTATCGGCTCATCCACACCGGTCAGCATTTTGACCAAAATATGTCCCAGATCTTTTTTGACCAATTCGGGCTACGTGAACCTGATTATTACCTGGATATTAAAGACCTGAATGTACCTACTCAATTTGGTCAAATCATCATTCAGCTTGGCCAAATCTTTCAGCGCGAAAAACCCGATTTGGTCATCGTGGTGGGTGATGTAAACAGTACTGCCGCCGCGGCAATCAGCGCACATAAATGTGGTATAAAAGTAGCGCACCTGGAAAGTGGTCTGCGCAGCGGGGACCGCACCATGCCGGAGGAAATTAACCGCTTGATTACCGACCAAATTGTGGATTATTTTTTTGTTACCGAACCCTCCGGGTGGCAACACTTAAAACAGGAAGGTGTCTCACCCGAACGCATGTTTATGGTAGGCAACACCATGATCGACACTTTGGTAACGTTCCAGGACGTCATTGAAGCCAGTCCGGTTCTCGCACAATTATCCGTTACTCCCCAGTCGTACGCTTTAATGACTATGCATCGCCCGGTCAATGTGGATACGGCGGCAGGATTGCGCCAATTATGGGCTATAATCAACTATATTACTCTAAACACAAAGATAGTCTTCCCTATCCACCCCCGTACCCGTAAAAATTTATTGAAATTTAATCTCGATTTCACCAAAATACCAAATTTAGTTCTTTGCGATCCTTTGGATTATGTATCCTTTCAGAAGCTCATTGCCCATGCTAAATTCGTTCTCACGGACAGTGGTGGTATCCAGGAAGAAACCTCCTTTAAAAAAATCCCCTGCTTAACGCTTAGGGAAAATACCGAGCGTCCGGTAACGATAACCCAAGGTTCCAATACGCTGACTGGAATGCATTTCGAGAAAATTAAGTTCTATATTGATCAAATTGAAAACGGCACCTACAAAAAAGCGCAGGACATTCCTTTATGGGATGGTCAGGCCACCAGCAGGATCGTTAAAATTATTCACGATATTATTGCACCATCATGAAGCAGGCTTTAATAAAAAAAGGGCGGGTCTATCCGGCCGAAGTCCCTCAGCCTCAAGTCTCTCCCGGGAGTGTCTTAATTAAAGTTATGCATTCTTGTATTTCGTCCGGAACTGAACTGACTTCCGTAGCCAATACCCAAAAATCGCTCATCAAAAGGGCTTTAGAGCAACCAGAACAGGTAAAACAAGCTCTTAATTTTCTACGAGAACAAGGTCTGCAAAAAACTTTAGCCCGGATCAAGGGACAATTAGAGGCCGAACGTGCCACCGGCTATTCTATTTCGGGACAGATTATCGCCGTCGGAGAAGGCATAGATCGATATCAGGTAGGCGACCGGGTGGCCGCAGCTGGAGCAGGATTAGCTAATCATGCCGAATATGTCGATGTCCCCGAAAACCTGGTCATGAAAATGCCCAACAATCTGGATTTTAAATCAGCCAGCACAGTCACCTTAGGCGGAATAGCTTTACAGGGGGTAAGGCGTTGTGAGGTAAAATTAGGAGAATATGCGGTCATCATCGGTGGTGGCGTGCTCGGATTGCTGGCCTTGCAAATGTTCAAATTAGCAGGGGTAAAAACCGTTTTAACTGACCTGGATCCTAAACGATTGGAATTAGCGCAGGCCCTGGGTGCGGATTTAGTCATTCAGCCACAATCCGCTGATGCGGTGAAAGACGTGCTGAATTTTACCGGTCAGCATGGTGCTGATGCGGTACTTTTCGCCGCAGCCACCTCTGCTAGCGAACCGCTGTCGCAAGCCTTTAAAATGTGCCGCAAAAAAGGGCGCGTGGTCTTAATGGGTGTAAGCGGAATGGAAATAAAGCGGGAGGATATTTATGCCAAGGAATTGGATTTTTTGATTTCCACGTCTTACGGTCCCGGAAGATACGATCGTATTTATGAAGAAAAAGGAATAGACTACCCATATGCCTACGTGCGGTGGACAGAAAATCGTAACATGACTACCTATCTGGAGTGGTTGCAGGAAGGAAAAATTATGGTCGAGCCATTGATCCACGGCGTTTATAAAATTGATCAGGTGGAAGAGGCTTTTATCAGTTTACAAAGTTCTGCAAAGCCGATATTGGTCATCTTAGATTATACAAATCATCCGCCCGCTCAAGCAACCCTTACTAAGGAAGCACTGCCACAGGCGCCTCTGGCCAAAAAACCACCTTTCAAAATAGCTTTGGTTGGCGCCGGCTCCTTTGCCACCGGAATGCACTTGCCTAACTTAATTAAATTAAAAGATAAATTTATCTTACACACCGTCATGTCCAGAACCGGCGTGCAGGCTAAAAATGTAGGCACCCAATGGGGTTTTTCGAAAGTAACCGCTCATTTTAATGACGTGATTACTGATCCTGAAGTAGATGTGGTTTTGATTTGTACCCGGCACGATTCTCATGCACAGCTTGCCCTGCAGGCTTTACAAGCCGGAAAACATGTTTTTCTTGAAAAACCACTGGCCACTACCCCTCAGGACCTGCAATTATTGCATACGTTTTTTAACAGCCCCGGTGAAAAGCCGTTCTTGATGGTCGGTTTCAACCGCCGGTTCAGTCCATATGCCCGTGAAATAAAAAAACTAGCTGAGCAACGCATTAATCCATTGCTTATTCATTACCGGATGAACGCCGGTTACATCCCCTTAGAT
The DNA here is from genome assembly GCA_041917975.1 of Saprospiraceae bacterium. Classification (GTDB taxonomy): domain Bacteria; phylum Bacteroidota; class Bacteroidia; order Chitinophagales; family Saprospiraceae; genus JAYRWN01. Next base: position 16,992 of record JAYRWN010000405.1, read on the forward strand.
ACCTGGTATCATGAACATGGTGGCCGGATGGTGGGTGAGGCTTGTCACATCATTGATTTATTCAGATTTTTAGTGGGACATCCGGTCATTTCTGTGCAGGTCGAGTCGCTTAGCCCCCGCAACGACAAATATAGTCCGGAGGACAATAAAATGGTTTTGCTTAAATATTCCGATGGCAGTGTGGCCACCTTGCATTATTTTGCTACCGGCAGTAAAGAATTGATGAAGGAATACATGGAAGTTCATTTTGATGGTAAAAGCATTACTATGGAAGATTACAAGGTTTTGCATGGTTATGAGGTTAAGGTAAATTCACTGACCTCAAAATTTGCCAATAAGGGGCAATTTGAGGAGTGGTCCTATTTCTTTGAAGCGCTGACTAAACCAATGACGTGGCCTATTTCCTGGGAAGAAATGCTGGAGACAACGGAGATCACATTTCTTTTATAGAAAGGATATATATTTCACCATGAATACAAAACCAAAAATATTATACTTTGAGACACTACCAACTAGTTTTACTAAACGAGATCACCAGATTCTAAATGAACTTGGCAACTTAACCATATTTAATTTTGGCATCAACAAATCATTAAAAACAATTTTGCCTGCTTTTATAAACCAATTAACCTTTTTAATTAGAGAATCAAGATCAACCGATTACATATTTATTAAATTTCTTGGTTATCATTCATTATTACCTCTAATATTCTCAAAACTTTTTAGAATACAAACTTATTGTATAAATGGTGGAACAGATTGCCATTATTTCCCAGACTACAAATATGGGAATTTTTATAAGGCACCTTATAGCATCTTTACAAAACTCAGCTATAAACTAGCAAATAATATAATTACCTTACATCATACCTTAGTTTATACACCATATACATATGATCCAGCTGGATATCCCAGTCAAGGCTTTAAATCATTTGTAAAAAATTTAAAACCGAATATTATTGAAATAAACAATGGATATGATTTTGAAGTCTTTAAAGACTATGGCTTTGTTCGTAAACCTTTTACATTTGTAACAGCTGCGACAGATTATTTTGGATCAAATTTCTTTATCAAGGGGTTAGATCTATATATAGAATTAGCAAATCATTTTAATAATTACAATTGGACAATTATTGGAGATATAGGAAAAGAATCATTTATTCCCGAAAATATAACCATTATTCCAAAGCTTAATCAAAATGAGTTGATCAATATTTTGAATAAAAACACATTCTACGTCCAACTATCTTCATGTGAGGGATTCCCAAATACATTATCAGAAGCAATGCTTTGTGGTTGTATACCCATAGGAACAAACGTATTTGCTATTCCTGATATAATCAACGGTTCTGGATTCATCCTTGACACTAAGGACATTAACAAAGCTATTAATTTAATTAATGATGCAGTATTGTGTGACCGAGATATTCTAAGAATAAAATCAAGGGAACAAATAATTAATAACTTTAGCATCCAAAAAAGGAAAGAAGCGTTCAATAAACTATTTCCAAATAAGTAATTATCATTCTATGATAAATTATACTCTTCTCTCCATAATTCAAACATAAAAATATACCAATACAAATGATGATAATTTCTTTTACCTTTCAAAAACATCTCGATGTCTTTGGATAATCTCTTTAAATCATACAATTCTAATCGCTTTGTTGCCTTAATTAACAACTCTCTAAAGATATCTTTAAAGTCATTTTGCATCCATTGGGCTTCCGGAATACTAAAACCTCTTTTCGGCAAATTGATAATATTCTCAGATATATATTTCTTTAAGATATTTCTTAAAATAAGTTTCCCCTGATTTCCTTTGTATTTATATTTTAAAGGCAAAAGCATAGCAAATTTAACGATATCTTGATCCAAATACGGCTCTCTACCTTCTAACCCAACGGACATTGTTGCTCTATCTACTTTTGTTAAAATATCGTCAGATAAGTAAGTCAGCATATCAAATTTTAAAATATTTTCAATTGACCCGCTATTGTCAAGATATAAATTGTCTAGCAGATAATTATGTTTTGGAAATCCCAAACATTCTGCATTATCTACTCCAAAGCAATTTATTTGATCCTCATACAACTGTAAACCAGTTTTATTTTCAAATAATCCAGCAAACTTAAGCAATGGAATATATGTAGATGTTCTTTTGAACTTAAAATTAAATACGTTACTTAAAACAACCTTGTTATTCCAATTTCTAAGATTCCGAACAATAAAGGAATCCTTCCTTCTTAAATATTTAAAATATCTATTATATCCCATAAATAATTCATCTCCACCATCAGCGGATAAACTAACAGTAACATAGTCACTTGTCATTTTTGAAATAAGCATACTTGGAATAGCACTTGAGTCACCGAAAGGTTCATCCCAAAATTTGGGTATATCTAGTATATATTTTTTGGCCTTTTCCGCATCCAGTAAAAATTCATAATGATCGGTACCAAGCGTTTCAGATATCATTTTGGCAATTTTAGCCTCATTATATTTTTTTTCATTAAAACCAATTGTAAATGTTTTAATTTGCGTTGATGAATTACGTTGCAATAAAGCAGCTAGAAGGCTAGAATCAATACCCCCACTAAGAAACATACCCACTGGAACATCGGAAACCAGCCTCATTTTAAATGATTTAATCAAAATATCTTCTAGAACCCTTTCCGCTTCATTTCCATCCCTAATAGAATATTGGCTGTAAAAATCCAATTCATCATACTGGTCTATCTTCCAATATAATTTCTCCTGAATCTTATAATCAGCAGAAATAGTTATAAAAGAGCCAGGTTTAACTTTATAGGTATTTTCAAAAATAGTAAAAGGAGCATTTATGTATCCATAATTAAAATATTGTCCTACCGAGCTGTTGTTGATACTTTTATTATAGCCATTTATATTATAAAAACATTTCATCTCTGAAGCAAATAAAATGTTTCCATCCAAGGTAGAATAATACAAAGGTTTTACTCCCAATCTGTCCCGACATAAAATTAATTCGTGGTTAGCAGAATCATAAACGGCAAAGGCCCACATACCATGAAAATAATCCACACATCCTTTTCCCCATTCGCTAAACGCATGTAAGATTACTTCCGTATCAGAATTTGTTTTAAATGTATGTCCAAAATCCTTTAATTTTTCTCGAATTTCAATGTAATTATAAATTTCACCATTAAATACTATAGACAAATGATTATAGCTCATTGGTTGCGAACCTAAATCTGATAAATCGATTATTGATAGTCTTCGATGGCCAAGTCCAACTGAATAATTTGGTCCTGATAAAATTTGTACACCTCTACCATCAGGGCCTCGATGATGTAACAAGTCAGTCATACGGTCAAGGTCTTCTTCCTTAAGTAAGGATTTATAATCCATAAACCCGGCTATTCCACACATCTAAAGTTAATTTTATTCTAAATAATCGGGGTGTTTTAAAAACCACTCCAAAGTCATTTTTAGTCCACTCTCAATATCTACTTTTGGTGCATAATTTAATAACTTTCTTGCTCTATCAATACAAGCCAAACTATGCTTAACATCTCCTATTCTTTTACTTCTAAAAATTGGGGACAGGTTACAGTTATGCAGTAAGCATAATTTATTAAATAGCTCAAGTATAGTAACAGAATTATTACATGCGATATTAAATACATGATGCCCCTGAAGATGGTCTGATTCAAATAATGCTTTAATGTTAGCTTGAACAACATTTTCTATGTAAGTAAAATCCCTGCTTTGTTGGCCGTCACCATAGATAATGGGCTGTTGCCTTGTTAGGATTGCCTGTATAAATAGAGGAATAACAGCAGCATACTGGCCTCGTGGGTCTTGCTTGGGACCGAACACATTAAAATATCGTAATCCGATAAAACTCATATTATACAATTCGCTGAATACTTTTGCATAATACTCATTAACTAATTTAGTAACGGCATATGGAGAAATAGGGCTGCCAATTTGTTCCTCCTTCTTTATTTCTGAATTGTTATCTCCATATGTAGATGAAGATGAGGCATAAACGACCCTTTTTATACCAGAATCTTTTGCGGCAACAAAAATATTCAACGTCCCAGTAATATTAACATTATTAGAAGTAAGTGGAAATTGAATTGACCTCGGGACTGAACCCAATGCAGCCTGATGACATACCAAATCTATGTCACGACATGCATCTAAGCAGGTGTTGTATTCGCGAATATCTCCCCACATAAATGCAAATTTGGGGTGCTTAATCAAGTTCAAAATATTTTGCCTTGAACCTGAGGATAGATTATCTAATACACGTACTTCTGTGATTCTTTCGTCCTCAACTAACCTCTCAGCTATGTTTGATCCGATAAATCCAGCACCACCGGTTAATAATATACGCATTTAATATATTTTTTCAACATGTAATTATATATAAAAAATTATTATCCTATGCATAAATAAAATATAATTTTGTAATTTCATAATATTCTTCATCATATATGTCCAAAATAAAGTAAAAAGGAAATGCATGTAAGCTCTAAATTAAGGGATTCTTGTAAAACAAAACATTCAGAGATAAATATAATGTTATTTAGTCAAATAGCCCGGGCAATTGATCGTTGGGCATTTAAATCTTCAAGTTGAGAAGTATGGATCGGACTAACACTTCTGTTTATTTAATAACCTACTTAAAAGCCTATGCAGCTATCGAAGCAGATATCACCTTTTTTGAGCCGTTCCCTATTGAACACATCCTATTCGATGTTGCTATTCAGTTGTTGTGGCAAATATACTGCGGAAAAATACCCCAAAATGTTGCGTATTGTCAGTGCTTATGACTACGTATACGATAAAACTCTGGTTCTGATTATCAACAATTACTCTTTGCCATTAAACAAACTGTGGCTGTATACCCATCGAAAAACGCCCATGGGTAGTTGTTTCGCTCCCTTAAATAACCGGACAAGATTATGAAAGAAATTTTGTAATTATGAGTATGACAAAGAAGTACACCAATCAAGATAAGTTAGCCATATTGAAGGAGGCTGACCTCAATGGAGTAACCAAGGTTTTAGAGAAGTATGCTTTATACCCAGCGACCTATTACTATTGGCGAAAGAAGTTTCGAGAATTGGGAAAGGAAGGACTGGCGCATGGAGCAAATAAGGAACGTTTAAGAGAACTCAAGGAGTTGCGTCAGGAGAATGAAATGCTTAAGCAGATTATTGCCGAGAAAGAACTGGAGGGTAAATTGAAGGATGATTTGCTTAAAAAAAAGTTTGGTCGGTTTCCGAAAAGAAAGCTTTAGCCAGGGATTATATATCCTATGGACTAAATCGGGATAAGGTGTTGGAGATGTGTAGAATAAGTAAGCATCAGTATTACCATCAACCCAGTGAGGAAAAAGCAGGAAAGAAGCCCAGTGAAACGACTCTGAAGCTGGATCAGAACAATGTAATCAAGCAGGTCAGTAATCTGGAAGTAGTCGAACAGATGGCTTGCATTAAAAGCTGCCCGGAGACCGATTATGGCTATCGAGCGATGAGTGCAGCCCTATGTTTACTGGGCTATATCATCAACCACAAAAAAGTATACCGCTTAATGGGAGAATTTATGTTGTTATTGGATCGGGCTTCTAAAGCCACTCGCAAGTACGTGAAATATCGGCGTGTGGTACCTAACGGGCCTCTGGAGGTATTGGAAATGGACATTAAGTTTCAATGGGTAATGGAACATAGGCGATATGCATACATCTTAACCGTGATCGATACTTTTACGCGCAAAGCACTGGCCTGGACAGTGGGATATAGGATAACCCAAATACAAGTAAGAGAAATATGGGATCAAATAATTATCGAGCATTTACAAACAGCCGACATGTTATCCAAAGGCATAACCGTGGAGCTGAGAAATGACAATGATTCCCGTTTTGCTGCTAAAATGATTCAGGCTTATTTCCAAGAGAATCATATCCAACAAGTCTTTACGCATCCTTACACACCACAGGAAAATGGTCACATAGAAAGCTTTCATTCCATATTGGCCAGATCATTGGATGGTGAAATATTCCACACCATATTCGATCTGCAGAACCATTTGAAACAATTTTACATGATCTATAATGATGTCAGACTTCATGGTAGTTTGGATCATCTCAGTCCCAATTTATTCTGTATATTGTGGAACCAAAATCTGATTGAACGAATTGAATTGAAAAACCATCGGTATAAACTGAAATTGAAAGTACCTCATTACCTTATATCGGGTAATGGGAGCTTGAGGGAAGTATCCAGCCTATTAAATAATTGCCTTAATGGGCATTATTTAATAAACTAAAAGTGATTGGCGCCATATCACTTCAAACCATCGGTACAAAGGTCACCGTCGGTCGTATCCAGCAAATGCAAATTTATGGTTCATCGTCGAAATGCGTACGTGGGTGAACAAATTAAATTAAGCACCTACCATAATCTAAAGCTCAGGTTCGAGGGAGGGCATGGCACTTGCCTGTTAATACTAAGATTGATTCTTCGATTAATCCTTTCGTCC
>JAYRWN010000406.1:0-5356 GCA_041917975.1 Saprospiraceae bacterium
CAAAGACTGAAAGGCGGTAGGTGTAACAAATGCAGCGGATGTGGTTTGTTGAATCACCAGAACCACAATACCTTGGGGACTTAAGGTTGAGCGGATTTTAGGCAGAACCACAGCAGGATCTACGTACTCAAGGATCAGCGCTAGTAGCCAGAGATCTACTGAGATCACCGGGAGCTCTGCGGTATTTATATCTAATTCCAGTATTTCCAGGCCGGGAAGTTTAGCTTGATATTTATCAGAGAGGACTCTTAAATATTCGGGATTAATGTCGATGGCGAACACTTGTTCGGTGACCTTCACATCGACATGTTCCAAACCATTTCCTGTTGCACAGCCTAAAAGGCCAAATCGGGTGGGAGTGTATTTTAATAACAACCGGCGGGTTAAGTCATTTATTACCTGGGCCTGACCAATTGTAAGCATATGTTGATCATAATCTGCGTGGGGAATGTCCAGCCAGGGATTACGATGCATACTGTAATGAGCAATAACATTAAATATGAAGGGGGCGTTTGGCAGTGGCAGCCAGTGCTGCTTCTTTTAGAGCTTCCGAATAGGTGGGGTGGGGATGACTGATACGCGCCAAGTCTTCCGCCGACCCGCGAAACTCCATCAGGACCGTAGCTTCCTGGATGAGATCCGCTGCTCTGGCCCCGATGATGTGGACCCCCAGAACTTCATCGGTGTCAGCGTGCGCGATGACCTTGACCTGTCCGTCGACATCCATACTGGCCCGGGCTCTACCGAGCGCCTTAAAGGGGAACTTGCCTATTTTTACCGGCCAGCCTTTTTCTTTACATTCACCTTCGGTATAACCTACGGCAGCCACTTCCGGCCACGTATAGACGACACCGGGTATTAGGTGGTAAGCGATATGTGGTTTTTGTCCGGCCAGGGTTTCAGCTACAAATACGCCTTCTTCTTCAGCTTTATGCGCTAACATGGCTCCACGCACCACATCACCGATAGCATAGATGTGCGGTACGCTGGTCTGCAAATGATCGTTCACCGGAATGCGGCCTTTTTCGTCCAGGCTGATTCCTGCTTTTGGCAAGTCCAATCCTTCGGTGTAGGGTTTGCGGCCTATGGCCACCAAACAATAGTCGGCGGAAAGCTCCAGAGGCGTTTGTGTGGTTTTATCTGTAGCGGTCACCATTACACTTGTTTTGGTTGACTGTACCTCCGTGACTTGATGGCCGGGATGAAACTTTATGCCCTGCTTTTTTAAGACCCTCATTAATTCTTTGGATAAATCTTCGTCCATGTTGGGAATAATCCGGTCCATAAATTCAACGACTTCTACCTCTGTACCGAGACGGGCAAAAACGCTACCTAATTCCAGCCCAATGACTCCACCGCCGATGATAATCATCCGTTTGGGTAATTTGGTGATGGTTAGCGCTTCCGTGGAGGTGATGACACGCTGCTTGTCGTAATTGAACGCTGCCGGAACCAGGGGTTTTGACCCGGTGGCTATAATGATATTTTGTCCGGTGATGGTTTTATCACCCTCTTTAAGCGTAACTTTGATAGTGTGCGCATCGATGAATGAACCCCACCCGTGAAGTACATCTATTTTATTTTTTTTCATCAAAAAAGCGACGCCTTTCACATTGTCCTCCACCACCCGTGCCTTCCTTTTAATCATCTGAGCCAGGTCTGCTTTCACCTGGCCGTTGATGCCGTGTTCGGCAAACCGGTGGATGGCATTATAAAAATGCTCGGACGAGTCCAGCATGGCTTTGGAGGGTATACAACCCACATTCAGGCAGGTGCCGCCCAGGGTGTCATACTTTTCAATCAGGGCTACCCGCATCCCCAACTGGGTGCAGCGGATGGCAGCTACATAACCTCCGGGTCCGGAGCCAATGATGATTACATCATACTGCATGAGATCTAATGATTTTTATAGACACTAACTAATCGTCAATATAAATAACATCTTTCCTGTTCTCTGCCGGGGATTTAGTTTTGATCCTCCTTTGGATTTTGGCCAGGTTGATCATCTTTTGGTCCCCGGTTTCGGTCACGTCTATTTCTTCCATCTTGGTTGTGACGGTTTTGACCCCGATTCCGGTTTCCCTGGTTTTGATTATCCCGGTTTTGCTGATTCCGATCTCGTCCTTCCGCCCTCTGACGGTCACCATGGCGTGGGTTTTGACGGTCGCGCGGTTGACGATCGTGATCCTGGCGGTCCCGGTCTGGTTGTCCAGTAGGGGGATTTGCCCCTTGTCCGGAGAGCCGAGGGGCGTCTGGCCTTATTGGTCTGGACGGTTGTTGCTGATCAGCCGGTTTTTCCCTTCGGTCGCCCGGGCGATATCGTTCATTCCTGTCATTTCTTTGCTGCGTATCACCCTCACGATGACGGTTTTGGCGGTCACCGCGTTTATTTTTACGTTTCTTGTTACGCGTATTGGGAAGTTCAATTTCACCGGTACCATCAGCGAAATCCAGGGTTTCTATTTCTTCTGATTCCTGGAATTTGTAACCCGAGAGGTCTTCGGGAAGTATACCCCGATCTATATTTTTTTTGATGTCCCACACGGTATTCATATCCAGGGGGATGATCTTGCCGCGATTCACCTCGTCATCCAGGGCGAAGTACATCAGGTTTTTAAAGATATCCAGTTTGACCAGGACAGCTTTTCCACGTTTGGTGGTGATTTCATCCACATCCTTGGGGAACTGATCCAGGGCTTCCAAATAAGTGTCCAGTTCATAGTTCAGGCAACATTTGAGCCGACCACATTGGCCGGAAAGTTTAGCCTGGTTGATGGCCAGGTTTTGATACCTGGCTGCCAAAGTAGAGACCGATTTAAAGTCAGATAACCAGGTGCTGCAACATAGTTCGCGACCGCAAGGTCCCAGCCCACCGATTCGGGCGGATTCCTGTCGTGCACCAATCTGTCGCATCTCCACCTTTACGGCGAACTCCCGGGCATAACCGCGCACCAGTTCTCGAAAATCTACCCGGCCTTCGGCCGTATAATAAAACGTTGCTTTTTTAAGATCGGCCTGATACTGAACATCGCCTACTTTCATGTCCAGGCCCAGAGTCCGGGCGATGGCCCGGGACCTGACTAATGCACTTTTTTCCATGGCCCGCGCTTCATGCATTTTTTCCAGATCTCGGGAGCTGGCCAATCGCTGAACAACATTGGTTATTTTATGCTCGCTAATGCGTTTTTTCTTCATCTGCAGTTGAGCCATGGTGCCGAAAAGAGATATCATGCCAACATCCCAGCCGGTTCCGGTGTCTACGACTACAAAGTCACCTTTTTGTAAGGTCAGGTTGTGCACGTTAAGAAAAAAGTCTTTTTTCCCGCCCTGCTTAAAAGAAACCTCTGTGAGGTAATATTGTTGGGGATCGTCATAATCGTAACGAGCTAACCAGTCAAAGGTATTCAAACGGTTGCATCCGCCACTGCTGCATCCGCCATTGCTGCGGCATCCTTTGGCCTGACCATTTTGTGTTGAGCAGTTAGCGCATCCCATGATTTATATCGGCTAGTTTTAAATTCATAAATAAATATTGGTTAGACTGGTGTTTTTAGGTTTTGACGCAAGAGGTTTTTTACTTCTAAATACGTATCACATAACAGGATCCGCAGGTTGGCATTTCGTTCTACGGCTTCAAATAAACCGTTGAATAGTTCTATTAATGCAAAGATGTGCTGGTTGTTTACTAAGTATTGGAGTTTTTCTGCGGCCACTGTTTGTTTTGAATCGGCCAGTTCTGACCCAGGTAAACGGTAACGCCCCACCAACACAGCCCTCCAGAATAACAAACCTACTCTCAGCCATTGTTTGGATTTTTCCCGGCCGAGGGCACTGATTTGATCATTAATCTCCATGATTTGTGCGGTTTGGCCTCGGGCGGCATGCCCCAGCCATTTGTACCATAGCTCCTGCAAGTTGCCGGGTTCGGCTTGGAGCAAGAGCAAGGCTTCCCGCAAATTGCCCTGACAAGCATAGGTGATTTGGCGGACCTCTTCATTGGCAAGATGGGGATTATTTTTCCGGATGAATTCCGCGATTTCTTCATCTTCGAACGGACGGAGTGCTAACAATTGACAGCGCGAAGTAATGGTGTTCAACAGGCGCTGGCTTTGCTCTGCCAGGATGATGATAAAGGTGTTTGCTTCCGGTTCTTCGATGAGTTTCAGCAGCCGGTTTCCTTCATTACCTAAAAATTCTGCTCCCCAAAGGATCAGTATTTTTTTATCGCTTTCAAAACTCTTTAAGGACAGTTTTTTAGCAATAGCCCGGCACTCATCCACATTGATGTTGCCCTGCTTGTTTTCACCATCCAGAGCCATAAACCAGTCTTGATAATTGAGGTATGGATTGTCCCGAATTTGTTGCCGCCAGGGTTTTATTTCATCCGTTGCAGTTTTATCAGCTCCAAAGACGGGATAACTGAAATGAAGATCCGGATGAATCAACTGATGGGATTTCTGGCATCCGGGGCAATGACCACAACTATCGTCTTCCTGGCGATTGGTGCATAAAAGATATGAAGCCAGAGCTAGGGCTAATGGCAAACCACCTGTTCCTTCCTGGCCTGTGATTAACTGCGCATGTGGCACGCGGTCTTGCCGGACCAAAGTAGTCAGATAACGTTTTATGTGGACCCTTCCGGGGATATCTCTAAAAAACATATATTTTGAGCCTGCTTTACTGTACAATTCACTGAAACATGTTCTGAAATCTGCTGGCCATTTATGCTACTCCTGGTATGCATTAATAGTATCAGCAACAGGCGGTTATAAAAAGAAAATCAAACCAAACATGCACCGTTCTTGTACTAAGGCTGGCATAAAAATAACAATAATTAATCCAAAGTAGGATACATATCACTTTTATTATATGAATGAACCTGTCTTAAAACAGGGCTGTTTCCAGGTAATAAGGCGGATAAATCACCTCGTCCAGATACAAACCATCCGGAGGCACACTCCAGGCTCGTTGAAGCATGGTATTGGATTCCATAGCTTGAGTCACTTGGTCCAATTGTATTTTACCCTGACCTATTTGGATACACATGCCCACAATCATCCGCACCATACCCCTCAAAAAACGATCTGCTTCAATTTGATAGATATAAATCCCCATCTCTTGGCGCCACACGCTTGCCTGTAGCTTACAGAAAGGCGTTTTGGCGTCGTGATGACTTTTACAAAATGTGCTGAAGTTGTGATAATTGAGTAGGAGTTGAGCTGCTTGCTGCATCAACTCAAAATCGCAGGTGCTGACGGGCGGATAATACCACTCGAGTCGGTGGCGGAAGGGATTTTTTTCTGGATTTATATAATAAGAATAGCCGCGTTTTATGGCATCAAAGCGGGCATGGGCG
>JAYRWN010000407.1:0-43344 GCA_041917975.1 Saprospiraceae bacterium
CTGTTGAAACCTATACGCAAAGAAAAATTGTTACAAGCCGTTCAAAAGGTAAAAAACCACCAAATAGAAAAACTGGCCAAAGGAAATTTACAGGCCTTAATCCATAATATTCTCATCCAAACGAATCATGGGCATGAACACATTGCTTTACCTACCAATGATGGTTTTTCAATTATTGAAATAGCAGACATTATTTATCTGGAAGCCAATAGTAATTATACCTGGATAAAATTAACTAATCAACACAGAATGTTAGTCTCCAAGTCTTTAGGCGAGATAGAAAAATTATTGCCGGCGTCTGTCTTTTGTCGCATCCATAAAACATTTTTGATTAATACACATCACCTGGAGCGTTATATCCGGGGGCAAGGGGGAACTTTGGTTATGAAAGATAGTACACAATTACCAGTCTCCCGTTCTCATAAAGAGCAGTTATTGAATATGATTTTAAAAAGAAATCCGGGCTGGTTTTAACCAACCTCAAACATGGCCTGATGTTCACTCACTAGGTATTGGCTGTAATTGCCTTTTTTATATACCTTCTGATTGGCCGGCAGGTTTATCGATATTACGGAAAAATTATAAACTTCAGTTCATCATAGATGTATTATCCCAAATCGAATGTTTCAAAGCTTGCAGGATTGATCAGTTGAATTAAATTTATATGCATTTTGGAGACCAATTAAATTTAATTAAAATTGGTCAAATCAAGATCCTGCTAAAAAGGTCAAGCCTTATTTAATTAACTCTCTAAAGATAAAAGTTATTTTTTTAATTCTGCTCGTCGAAACAGGGGATCTGCGGCCTGCAAGATTTTGTTTTTTAAACGGTAGGGGTAATCAGGATGTTGACTTATAAAGGCGCGCACCTCCTTAGCGGCTTGAGGGCTATTATGCCCTTGCAGTACAGCGCTGATCCACCGTTTAGGAAAAAAGATATCTCCGGTCCGTTGTATTTCTTCCAATAATTCCAAAGCTGGAGCAATGAGTTGAATGGCTCCCTGAGCGCGCAACGGATGATGTAAATAACTTAACCCATCCTGAACCCACGGCTCAAAGTGGCGGTTTTTTTCCTCTTTCAAATCATTAAAAAATTCCACCCGGTCACGCTCTTCAGGAGATAAAGCCCGGCGCAAAAACTCCCACCGTTGATGTTCATCCGGGTTGGTAAACCGTTTGGCTTGTCCCTCCAATATTTCCGGAGTGTTCGGATGATGCCGCAGGATTATTTCTACGGCCAGATTCGCTTGTTCATTTATACTTAACTGGATGCCGGGTAAAGGTTTATGACCTGACCAGAATTCATACATGTCTTGCAAGCCTTGCTCAGAAAGTGCCATTTGACTCCAGGCGCGCCAATAAACCATTTTGTTCCTGGCTAAACTATCTTGCTCCAGCTTGAATCTTAAAAGTTGTTCAATCAGAATTGATTTTTCTTGTTGCTCCTGCTTTGACAGATAATGCCAAAAAATTTCCAAGAGCTGGTTTATCAGTTGCCCGTTGATCTGGATGTTTTTTTCAGTGCTAATCCCCTGCAGCAGCAAAGCTAAATATTTATGTGGCGGAATCCGACCATGTAAAAATTCTTCATAAAGATTTAAATAAACAATACCACGCAGGGTTTCATCCTGAATTAGATTCACTGAATCTGAAAGCCAGGCCAACGAAAGATCATCCAAAGCAAAATATCCATAAGCGGAAGGTGTTCCGTTGGCTACAAATGCCACCGGCATATTTTGATCGGGCCAAACTAAAGCGTCAGAGTCACCAGTCCAGGAAAAATGTTTTTTAATGATACTATCTGTACTGTTCCAAAAAACCAATTCCAGGTGCTGCGCCCACGACTCGCCTGCTTCGGGTTTATTAACGGCGGTGATTTGAAATCCTCTGTCGTTTTCTAATCTTTTAAGGTGGTATTTAGGCAGATGAGCCTGCTTAACCCAGGCATTGCTCCAAGATGCCAAATCTTCCGGTGTTTGCTGATCTAAAATACTGATCAGGTCATCCCAGGTCGCGTTGGCATATGAAAATTCCTGTAAATACGTTTGCAGACCTGCCTGAAATTTTTTTTCTCCTAATCGTTCTTCCAATTGGCGCATCACTACGGGAGCTTTAGTATAAATAATGTTGCCATACAAGGACCCCGCTTCCAATAAATTTTCCAAAGGCTGTTGGATCGGATGACTACCTTCGGTGCGATCCTCAGCATAAGCCGAAGTATGATGAGACACTAAAAATCGCAATTCATGATTTACTTCGGGAAATTGCGGATTCACCATTTTTGCCGCAAAAAAATTAGCGAATACTTCCTTCAGCCAAACATCATTAAACCACTTCATGGTCACCAAATCGCCAAACCACATGTGCGCCGTTTCATGGGCAATAAGACTGGCCCGGCCTAATAATTGCGCCTCACTGGCCTGCTCATCTAACAATGAACTGGATGATTTATAAAATATGGCTCCTATATGTTCCATGCCCCCATATTGGAACGCTGGCAGCAAGACGAAATCCAATTTATTAAACGGATATTTGATGGCGGTATAATTTTCCATCCAGCGCAGGGATTGGGCATGCAAAGCAAATAGCTCCGGAGCGTTTTTTTTAACTTTAAGCGTATCGGTCTCCCGGTGATACATACGCATGATCCCGCCAGGACCATCTGAGGAACTTTCGATTAAAAATTTACCGGCGGCAAAGGCAAATAAATACGTGCTGACCGGCAGGGTTTCTTGAAACGAATAGACTGCTCTTTCTGCAGAACTATCCACAGATTTCAGGGCTCCGTTACCTACCGCAACCCAATCTTTTGGAATTGACAATTTCAAAGTGTAGCGTGCTTTTAAATCCGGTTGGTCAAAACACGGAAATACCGTCGAGGCCCGGTCCGGAACCAATAAGGTGTACAGGTAATCTTCACTGCGGTTTAATGAGCCATCCCCAGCCTCAAATTCGATGGTTAATTTAATGCTACCGGCCGGCAAAGATTTGATGATCAGATGACCATTAGCATAGGTGAATTCAAGGGCTTTATCCTTCCATTTTACCGAAAACACCTGCTTTTCATTTCCTTTAAAGTCCAAGATGAGCGGGTGGTGATCTTGCTTATGAAAGTTTATTTCCACTGAACCCATGATCGGATCATTTTTTTGATCAGGGATGGATAAATGCAAAGCATAGGCCACGGAGGACACCTGTTTGGTGCGTTCTTTAGCCAATGTTTCGGTGACTCCCAATACCGGTAGATCAAAATGACAACTAAATGACAAAATGGTCATAAACAGGATGACAATTAACTTCATTGGAAAAAGAAAACACAACTTATCGTCCAATTCTATCTAATTTTCTTTGAATATAGTTCGTCAACTTGTATAATTTCAATATCTCCCCAGGCATTTGAGCAGCCCCTTCGATAAGTCCACAACAATTTGATTTACCGCAATAACAAACAAATGGCTGGGCCATCCGCCATTCGGTAGAAGGATAAAAGAAGGTCAATTCTTCTCCGGAATGCACCGTAGATAAGGTGATAAACTCCATGCCGGTGGTGTCAAAAAAACAATTCGGTTCGCAACTATGATTAACATATTGCAAAAAATGCGGTTGTAGCGAAATATGGCGGCGGTCGCTAATTTGAATAGTCAGATAACTGGGCTTTCTAAACACCTGCTCTGCTGCAAATGCTGTAATCAGCAGATCAGGGGTAAATTCTTTACGGGCAAATAATCCGTGATGACCCGAGAACAAACTTTGGCGAACCTCGATGTCTTCGTTGGAATAAATGACCTGATAGGTCATTGAAGTTTCCGGCATTGGATGCATGGCTGTAGAATTAAGTTGTATTTTTATTAATTAAACGAAGCTATGTTTATATAGTATAAACTGTTCATTTTTAAATTATAAAATTGGCATTTAAAGAAACCTTTTTACTTAGTAGCTCCTACTCCGAGGCCCAAACCACAATTTAACAAGCAAGTTTACCCTCGCTTGGCCAAAAGCACAGATTATGATTTACGCCGGGCCTTGATCTCCAGGTATTTATTGATGACTTGAATAGACAAGTCCTGAGGTGGGGTGAGTATCGTCTGAATGCCATATGATTGTAATTTGTTTTGAATGATTTCCTTTTCACGCAAAGCTTTTTGGGCAAAAGTCTTCAGATATACATCTCCTAAATTTTTAGCTTCAAAACCAGCCACTGAAGCCAATTCGGTATTCTGAAAAAAGATAACCACCAGCAAATGGATATTATTTAAACTTTGTAAGAAAGGCAAATGGCGGTCCAGGTCACTTTGATATTCAAAATTGGTAAAAAACAGTAAAATGCTTCTGCGGCGTAGCCGGGACCGCAAAGTATGGTACAGTAATTCGAAATTAGATTCCTTAAATCCGGTGATTTGGGCATACAGTTGCTCTGAAATGAGGTTTAACTGCAGGGGCATATTTTCGGCTCCTACCATTTGCCCGATCCGGTCAGAAAAAGTAATCAAACCGGCTTTATCGTATTTACGCAGGATAATATTACTGATAACCAAGGCCGTATTAATCGCATAGTCTAACAGCGTCAAGCCAGCAAAAGGCATTTTCATAGAACGGCCTTTATCCAGAATACAATACACTTGTTGGGCGCGAGTGTTTTGAAATTGGTTTACCATCAAATGATTTTTTCTGGAGGTGGCCTTCCAATTGATCGAGCGAGTATTGTCTCCCTGCTGATAATTGCGAATTAGTTCAAATTCATCATTTTCACCTAAAGTTCTTACCCGTCTAATGCCGGTGAGATTGGCTGTACGGGAAAATACTTCCAGGGCATATTTTTCCATTTGAATGGCTGAAGGATAGACTGTTGATTCCTGTGTTGCAGGTTTGGTCACCCGGAGTTCAATGAAGTTGATTCCAGGCAAGGATAAATACACATGTAAATCCCCAAAAAAATATTTACCGCGGACCAATGGTCTGACTTGTTCATCATGAAGCCAGATCTGCTGGGGAATCGTTTTATGCGTAACCCGGAAATTACGGATTTGAAACTGTTGTGGCAATTCATCAATGAGGGTGATGATCAACGGTCGTGCTGACAGATTACTTACCTCATACCGGATGTGTTGATCATCGCCTAATGACAATTTGGTGGTTATTTTTCTGTTAGCACTAAGTTGAAAGCGTACTTTAGCTAATGTCCATCCTTCCCAAACAGAGATTAAGCCGATAAAATAAAATAGCGCCCAGGCGATGGGATATAACGCAGGAATAACAAAAGACATTACAAGCAGGCCAATGCACACGGCCATGGCGATAAAGAACCTGGTGGTTAAATAATACTGATTAATCATAATTTACCGCGGCACTTCCACTAGTTGTAAAATTTCATCAATAATTGTCTTGGTAGTAATTCCATCCAATTCAGCAAGGGGTGATAAAATAAGCCGGTGATTTAAAACATGAGGTGCAACAAATTGTACATCATCGGGAATAACAAAATCACGTCCAGCCAGCATAGCAGATATTTTTGACGCTTTTAACACGTTGAGTGCAGCCCGTGGAGAAGCCCCTAAAAATAGTTTGGCATGTTGGCGAGTTTCACGAATGACCTCAGCTATATAGGTCAGAAGTTGATCTTCAACAAAAATTTTACCTAAGAGTGACTGCATCCATTCTAAGTCGGATTTGGTAATAACCGGAATAATTTGTTCTACGTTTATCCGGTGAATCTGATCCTTAAAACGGCGTAGAATGTTTATTTCTTCTTCCAGTGTGGGATAGGTAAGGTTTATTTTCATCATAAAGCGGTCCAATTGCGCTTCGGGCAAACGGTAGGTTCCTTCCTGTTCGATGGGGTTTTGAGTTGCTATGACTATAAAAGGAAATTCAAGCAGGTGAGTGAACCCATCTACAGTTACCTGTTTTTCTTCCATGATTTCAAAAAGTGCTGCCTGAGTTTTAGCAGGAGCCCGGTTTATTTCATCGATTAGTATGACGTTGGAAAATATCGGTCCTTTCTTAAAAACAAATTCCGACGATTTGACATTAAATACTGAAGTTCCTAAAATGTCGGAAGGCATGAGATCAGGAGTAAATTGAATGCGTGAAAAATCCGTTTGAATAGTTCTTGCTAATACTTTTGCGCTGAGGGTCTTGGCTATACCGGGTACACCTTCCAAAAGGATATGTCCATCAGCTAGAATACAAATCACAAATAATTCGATAAGGTCGGTTTGCCCAACCAATATTTTGGCACATTCTGTCTTTAAAGCAGAAATTTTTTCAAGTGCAGGTTGTAAATCAACGGTTCCCCGCAGCGGCTGATAATTTTGACTAGTCTCGTCCATCATTTAGCTTTTTTCAAGAATTCATTAATTTTATTATAGATGACTAAAGGGTAGGAAGATCGCACACTCAGGTATTTTTTTGATTTACCCAGTTCATCCAGTAAATCCAAAACCTGCTGCCGCTCCACTTGGGATTTTTTAATTAATTGTTCGGTAAAGTCCTTTTGTTGAGGTTCAATAAAATAGCGTTTTTTGATCAGATGATAAAACCCGTCCCTTTGGTATTTCACAACGGGAATATGGTTATCCTGGGATAAATATAAACTACTTACGGTTTTGATATATTCCAGGGACGTGTTGATATTGGTTTCGTTCAAAGGAATAACTTTCTGCCGGCGTTTACTGTTAATAACAAGATATAACAACACACTTATTATGGTCAAATAGTAAGCCCACCGTAAAGGCTTTTGATTCAAAATAAATTGTAATGGGCTTTCGGAATCTTCCGGGGCACCCGCATGCCATTGGATGTGGTCCAACCATACTTTATCAGGATTGAATCTCCTGAAAACGAGATTAAAATGTCCTAGAAAGTCCGGTTGAAGTGCGGACGAATTACAAAACACCATAGGGATGGAATGATAATGGAGTTCCCCGTCATTTAGAGAATAGATTTGATAAAAGGAGTGATTTGTGCTGGTTTTTCCACCAATTAATGGCGGGGCTATATTTTCCTCATCAACATAGTCCTCTTCCAGTTCGTCACGGTCTTCTTCAGAAGGGCCTATTTGAAGTTCAGGTATAATAATCGAATCCACTGCATCTGGAACCTGATTGAGAGAATCCATTATCTTGATTTCTTCTTCTTCGGCATAAGGAATTAATGAATCCCGGAGATAATCTGGATCATCTAAGGCACTAAATAAACTGAAAGAAGGTGTTTGGAATGACGGGTAATAATGGATAAATCTGAACGTATCTGTTGATGCAGTATAATTTATAACCAAAACAGAATCAAAAAAGCTCGTTTGCCGGGGGTAATAATTGTAATACAGATCACCTAAGGTAAAATGATTACCGATAAGGAGGGCTTGATTACCTCTTTCGACGAATTCAACCAAGTGGGTGGTCTCATCATTATTTAGGTTTATCGTATTACCGACGAGAATGTATAATTGATTCGTTTCGGTAATATCTTGTAGTTTAGTGCCATCGTTTAATTCTTCAATTTTCACAGGATTAAAAAAAGAGTTTAACATTTCTTTGAAGACCATTGTCCCATAAGGATCCTGCGAAGAAAATGAATAATTTTTTTTCCAGTTCACATCCGGAACTGTTTTTAATTCAAACATCGCATATCCGGCCAGAAACATCAGGGCTATTATGGCGATAAAAATCAGGATGGTCCGGTTGTTCTTCATTCGGGTGTTTTAAGGAAATCTCTAAACTTGCGATCAAAAATCATAAAGTCTTCTTTGACCAGGTGTGTATTGCCATACCAAACCCATTCATAAATATAAGCCAGCTCCCTAAACGTGGTTTTTAAAGATATTTCGTTTAACTCTCTCAAATATTGGCGGTTCGTTTTTTCGGCATGCCAGGAGATGTATCCTTTTTGATTAAGCAACTGCAGAACCATGATAAACTGTAAGCGAATGGCTGAGCGATAGTCTCCGCTAGCGATAGCCTGATCATACAAAACCTGCAATGACATAACATTAAGATCTGCTTCTTCGGTTGGGTCCAGAAGGGTTGTACTATTTTCAGTTCGTTTAAGTCCTCCAAAGAGTGTATACAAAATAAAAATAAGGATCACCACAATCAGGGTATAGGCGACGATCTGATATATACTGAGGCTTGGCAAGCTACTGGGGGCTTCCACTTTTTGTGGTTTTGTGAATCCAGAATTTCTGGGTAACAATTTTTTCCTGGTCTTTGAATAATCTAATTTTTGAATTATATTTTGATATTCGGCATCATTGACACCGGATAAAGGCGGTACCAGGCCTATGCTGTCCTGCGCAGCGGTTGCGAAGGTCACGAGAATCAACCCAATCATAAAACATTTTGATAACCTTTGAAGCATGTTTATTCCATTTGGCTTTGCGGTTGACCAAAATATTTCAGGCGTGCTTCCAAATCCACAGCAGCTGATTTACAATATGTCGATTCGTAGGTGGTTGAAATCATTAAATAATAAACCGGCAGGATGAGAAATAAAATAATAGAATTTATTAAGGCCAGGTAAAAAGCTTCATTTAATGATCGCTGAGAAAAAATATCATGCCAGGATATAAAGCTTACCAAGATGCTGGATAATCCACTGTTAAAGAGTATACTGAGCATACCCCAGAAGACAAGAGTAATCAACAATGGATTGATAAAATGGTGATAATAATTATAGGAGATTTTTAGAGTTTGCCTGATGTTTTGCCAGTTTATCTGGTCAGTAATAATATGCTTATTAACCAATACCCAGAAATGTGCTCCGGAAAACAAAATTATTAAGATACCAAAAGGTGTTGGTAAAAAATAAACTATGGAGACAATAATAAAGGTAATAATACTGACCGGCAACCCGGCAAACCTTACGGTATAACGGTCAAGAGACCAAGTGTGCTGATGAGTGAAACGACCAATGACCAGAAATGCATAGGCCAAAAAAATCCACAACATTATAAAAGACAACATTCCTCCATCAGCATAATGTAACAGTTTGATCTTATCTTCAGTATCCATAAGGCGTTCCACCTGAAGTGAATTTAACCTGTACCAGAACACTAGTGCAGCTAATACTGCAAAAGGTATAATTACAAATTTTAAATAGTATCCGAAAAAATTCCGAATAGATGAAAACACCAGAGTTAAGTTTTGCTCAAAACTGCGATACTGCAAACCAGTTAACGGTGCACTGATGGACAAAATATTATGGTGACTTTCATCTGACTGGTATAATAATTTTTTTTGCTTCCAGGGCAGAAAAACCCACATATAAAGAATAAATAAAAATGAAACCAGGATAATCGCGGCCTTAATACTCGCTGGCCAATCTGTTTGACGGGTGACAAAACCTTCCAAAAAACCGGCGATAATAAATAATGGAATAGTGCCTAATAAAATTTTCCATGCTCGGCCAGCTGCTAACTGGAGTGAAGTCAACCGGTCGTAAGTACCTGGAAATAACAGGCCCTTACCCAGAACAAGACCCGCTGCACCGGCGATAATGATACAGGAAATTTCAATAGTACCATGGATCCAAATGGTCAGAAATGACGTTAAAAAAAGTCCTTTCGAATAAAAAAAATACTGAAAAGCCCCAACCATGATGCCGTTAGAAATTAATAGGAATACGGTTCCAATTCCACCCAAGAGGCCCAGAACGAAAGCCAAAAAAGCCACTCGAATATTGTTGATGGTGATGGCCAAAAACATTTCTGTTTGCTCCATATCTTTATAAACGGCCATAGGATCACCGGCATTGATATTTTCTTCGGTCATATTGATATAGGTATCTCCTAAGATGGTCCTGGCAAATTGGGGATTATGTGCCGAAGTTATTACACCTATGAATAGAGAAGTAATAAATAGAACCACGGAAGAGATGAAGGATGGCCATGAGCGAACTACCTCCAGAGGAATTAGATAACTAAACAATTGGATCAGGTCCCTGAAATGTACCTGGAGTTTTTTAATACCTACTAAATCAAAAACACGCTGAGTAAGCTGATTTAAATATAGTCTTACGGAGCGATTAGGATAAAACGTTTGGGCAAAAGACAAATCTCCGGAAACTTTCTCGAACAATTGGTAAAGTTTATCCGGATCACGTACCTTTTTAGCCAGCATGGACTCCAGTTCCATCCATTTTTCTTTATTTTGCTTAATAAACTGGGATTCAGTCAATGTCCATTGTTTCCGCCAAAAATATATAATAATATTTAATACACCAGTGAAGACTATTGATATTCCTACTGTGCATAATATTATCATCAGGCATGAGTTGGCTTCGGTTTTTCACCGGATTTTAGCTTTTTTTATAGATGGGTTGATCATGCTTTTATACCTCAGTCTAATCATCAGCATTTTTGGTCCAAACAACCCGATAAGCTATATATTTGGTTACCTGGTGGTCCTTCTGTACCATCTCTTATTCGAAATATTTAACCGTGGTCAATCTCCAGGGAAACAAATTATGCAGCTCAGGGTAGTATCTATTTACGGTCTTACACCCAATTTGCAAGACTACATTATGCGCTGGGCATTTAGGCTTATTGATATTACGTTGAGTGGAAGTGCATTAGCCGTATTCTCGATATTGATTTCTCAGCATAGTCAGCGTATTGGTGATATATTGGGTCGGACTACAGTAATTAATTTACGGGCTAGCAGACCGGTAGATTTAGAGGCTATTCATACCCTTAGCGATAAAATAGGACAGGTGATATATGCCCAAGTCTCTCGTTATAATGATAGAGATATGCTTTTGATTAAACATACCTTACAACGCTATAAACAGACTCAAAATACAGCAACCCAACGGATAATGCTTGAACTTGCCCAACGAGTGGCCGCTGAGCTAAAAGTACCCCTTAACCCGGGAAAAGCCGATGAATTTCTGAAAAAAGTGTTGGAAGATTATATCCTGGCCACCCGTTAATCATTTCTGAATATACAGCTTATGCCAAATAGCACGTGGCCGTTGCCATTTTTACGTCGGATGCATGGTCAGTTAGGGGAACAATATGGGACCTTTTTGACAGCGCTCGATCAGCCCAGCCCGGTTTCAATACGTTTCAATCCAGCCAAAAGAGCTCATCACAACTTACCATTAGGAGCTCCGATTTCCTGGTGTAATGAAGGATTTTACCTTACTCAACGGCCGCTGTTCAGCACGGATCCTCTGTGGCATGCCGGGGCATATTATGTCCAGGAACCCAGTTCCATGGTTCTGGCCCGGGTATTAGCTGATTTTTTTCAAGGACCACCAAAAATGGTGCTGGATGTAGCTGCTGCACCTGGTGGTAAAAGCACCTTAATAGCTGCCATGTTGCGTCCACAAGACATCCTGATTTGTAATGAGATACATGCTGGACGTTTTCAAATTCTCAAACAAAATATGATCCGCTGGGGTGCGCCAAATGTATGGTTGTGTCGGGAAGACCCTAAAAATTTTTACGCGATCAGGAACCTATTCGACCTGATTTTACTTGATGCTCCATGTTCCGGTGAGGGCATGTTTAGAAAAGAATCTGAAGCGGTAAATCAATGGTCAGAAGGGTTAATCCAACAATGCGCCGGCCGCCAACAAAAGATCATTGACCAGATATGGCCTGCACTTCAACCGGAGGGGCTGTTGCTTTACAGCACCTGTACGTATGCTCCCTACGAGAATGAAGAGAATATGCATTGGCTAATCAACTCGAAGCCAGCAGAAGAAAAAACATGGATTTTCCCGGCAGAATGGTCTATTGCCAAGCTACATCCTGGATATCAACTGTGGCCTCATATGGTGCAGGGTGAGGGTTTTTATTTTTGTGGCATAATCAAATCATCTGACCGTGTTGGCGATCAAAATCGGGGTGTGAATACGGAAAGAGGTTTCAACAATTGGAGTGATCCCATTAGAGAATTTTTTCCCGAACGAGATGACTATCTGTTGCTAAGAAATAATCAAGATGTAATATATGCTATTGGCCGGGAGTATAAATCATGGTGGCAGCACCTGCAGAAATCAATAACATCTCTAACTCCGGTATTGGAGCTTGGTCAGCTAAAAGGATCAGATTTTATCCCGGCTCCCTCCCTGGCCTTAAGTACAGTTTTGCCACTTGCCGTGGCAAGTGTTGAAGTCGATTTATTGCAGGCCCAAAAATTTTTAGCCCGGCAAGAAATAAGATTGCAAGGTTCTCCTGGCTGGAAGGTACTAAAACATGGTGGGTTAAGCCTGGGCTGGGTAAAATTGTTATCCAACCGGGTAAATAACTATTACCCTAAAGAATGGAGAATATTTAATACCCGGCTTTTAGAATCCTGACTGCACCGGATTATTGACCAATGTGCGCATTTTTAATAATCATTCCAGGCCGAGCGGGAGTGATTTGCCCTCCAGTAAATACCAATTGTCCATTGACCCAAACTTTCATAATACCAGAGGAATGCCGGTGTGGTTCGGTCGTGGTGGCATTATCCTGAACTGAGTGCGGGTCCCACAACACCAGGTCGGCAAAATAACCCGGTGCAATTAATCCCCGAAGAGGAATTCCACAATTTTCCGCGGCAAGGCTGGTCAACCTGCGCACCGCTTCCTGCGGGGTTAACACCTGGTTATTGCGGATGTATTGCGCCAAAAAACGGGGAAAAGCACCATAACCACGTGGATGACGCGTCTCACCACTTCCGTCAGAACAGAGGTTGGTGAAAGGCCAGCTCAACAGAAGCGCAATATCCTCTTCACTCATGGCTGTGCCAATAACCGATTCGCCGGCCTGGGCTGCCCGAGCATCTTTGATCAGCTGCATGTAAACAACTGCCGGATCTGCCCTTTTCTCTTGGGCAATTTGAGCGATGGTTTTACCGACATAAGCCGGATTAAGTTCATAATTGGCAATGAGCATACCTTCCGGAGAAGACAATTCTTTTAAGGCAAATTCAGCACTGGATAAATTATCAAAATCCCGTTTTGGAAATAACACTTCCAAGGTGGAGTGCCAATACGTATAGGGATAAACATCCGCTGTAACCTGAATCCCGCTTTGACGAGCCACCTGCAAGCGCTGAACCAGTGTGGAAGCCAACCCCCATTTACTTTTCATCCCAACTTTAAAGTGGCTAAGATGTACTGGTATTTTCGCTTCCCGGCCGATGGTCAAAAGTTCTTCTACCGCTTCTTCCAGATAGATATCTTCACTGCGAAGGTGACTGGCATAACGGCCATACTGTTCACCGGCAATTTTGGCCAGAGACAAGACTTCTTCAGTATTAGACCAGATGCCCGGATCGTATTCTAACCCGGTGGAAAGGCCTAAAGCCCCGGCTTGCATTTCTTGCCGGACCAGATCTCCCATTTTTTTTATTTCTGAGGCAGTGGCCGTACGTTGAAAATCCTGATTGCCCATGATGTGCAAGCGCAACGTATTATGACCAACAAATGAAGCCAGGTTAATGCTGCCAGGCTGTTTTTCCCATCGTTGATAAAATTCCTGTAATGGAAAATGGCTAAATCCATCCTGACCCACCACAATAGTCGTAATTCCCTGACTTACCCCCGGAATTACTCCATCATCTACACTATAATCATGATCATGATGGCTGTGTGAATCGATAAAACCGGGACTGAGCGTTAATCCCTGGCCATCAATCACCTCTTCGCCACGCCAAGGGCGCAACAGCCCCACCTCGGCAATTGTTTTTCCTTTAATTCTAACCGCCCCAAGATAACCCGGGCGTCCACTGCCATCCAATATGTGTACGTCGGTTATCAGCTGAGTTGGAGATAAAACAGTGGTTTGATGGGTAACTACCTGATCAAGGATTCTAAGCTCAGAGCTGGTATTGTTACTACAAATCGTGAGCACAGTTTTATTTACTCTATCTACTCGGATTAAATTGCGAAAACCTACCCAACTTCCGGTATGGCTCATTAAACCAGGACCATCGATGAACCAGCCAAAACCATAAGGATAGGTGCTACCATCATTTAGTTTGACTGACGTCCAGGCTTCTTCCATTTCGGAGAGGGGAATAACTTCTCCCTGAATTAATCCTTGTAGCCACACGTTAAGATCGTGCGGCGTAGAATAAATATTACCATCTCCGTACACGCCGTCAATATGAGTTAAATCGTTCAGGTATCTGTGCTGGTTAATGACGCGATAACCAATGACCCGATGACTAGGTTGGCTTGGGAGATTTAGATGATAGACATAAGTGTTATGCAATTTAAAGGGCTTAAAAATTCGTTCGGCCATAAACTTTTCGATGGGTTGCCCGGCATCCTTTTCAAGAATTAAAGCTAGAAAAACATAATTCGTATTGCAATAGGCCCAGCGGTCACCAGCCTGAAAATCTAATGGAGGTTTTTTGGCCTTAAATAGGCTCAAAATGTCTTGAGAGGAGATGGTGTGGTTGAGTGGAAAGTGGCGTGAAGCAGGTTCAAAATACTCTGGCAAGCCGGAAGTATGCGTCAATAGGTGTCGAATGGTGATGTTTCGGTAGGGAAAATCGGCAAGATGCAGGGAAACTGGATCATCATAGGTTATTAAACCATCTTGCTTGAGCATCATGATGCCAATGGCAAAGAACTGTTTGGATACCGATGCCAAATTAAACGAAGACTGCTTATGGAGAGGTTGATCCTCTCGAAAGTTTTCGTATCCATGACAAAATTCCCTCAAAATTTGACCATCCTGAGACAAAAGGGCGCACCCATATAATTGGTCCCGGTCCTTTAGCTGGACAACTAATGAATCCCAAAGTTGAACATCCTGAGTAAAAGCTAACCAAACCTGAACCAAACCAACTATAATCAACTCCCCACGAAATTTCCTATTCATTTTATACTCAGATCTTTATTTAGTTAATGGATCAATAACATCAGGGCATCTTCCTTGCCGATAACCCGGTGGGTGACCCGGGCAGGAATGAGGACATAATCCATGGGACTGGTTAATTCTGCAGTCCGTTCATCTTCCTGATATGAAGCCTGCCCTTTTAACAAGAGCAACATGGCGTCGGTAATACTTTGGTGATCTTTCAAGACAGCGTTCTGTTTTATTTGCAACAATGTTGCGGAACCTTGTTGAATAAAAACCTTCCGGGCCAGGACATCTTTATCCGTTGAATTCAAAAAATCGGTTAAGTTCATGATTAGCGTTATTAAATTGGGTAAAAAAATCATTAAGGTATAAACCTAATCATTCTTACTAAAAATTGGCAGTTTATGAAAATGATGCTTATTTTTTCCGCCTAAAACTTGTGAATAATGGTAAAGCGTCGGGATTTTTTGCGTCAGTCAATTGTGTTAGCCGGAGGTACTCTATTAGCTCCAGCATGGTTAAAATCCGGATTTCATAAAGAATTTGTGAGCAACCGACCTCCAGTGGACAAAAGACATTTTACCAGCAGTACTGTAGAAAAAACCATCCAGGAAGTTAAAGCCGGACTGCCGAATAAAGAATTAGCCTGGATGTTTGAAAATTGTTTCCCCAATACCTTGGACACTACAGTCTATTTTGAGATGATCAATGGCCGGCCGGACACTTATGTCATTACCGGGGATATTGATGCGATGTGGCTGAGGGATAGCAGCGCACAGGTGTGGCCTTACCTAAGCCTGATCAAAGAAGATATTCCTTTACAACAACTCATAGCCGGGTTGATCAATCGCCAGGTAACCTGTATCCAGCTGGATCCATATGCCAACGCTTTTTATAAAGATGTCAATAAAATCAGCGAGTGGAAAGACGATTTAACCAAAATGCAACCCGGAATTCATGAACGGAAGTGGGAAATCGACTCCCTGTGTTTCCCAATTCGTTTAGCATACCGCTACTGGCAAATAACCGGAGACACACAACCCTTTAATGCTGATTGGAAAGAATCCATTCGTTTAACGATAAAGACGTTTAGAGAGCAGCAACGTAAAAGCAACCAGGGACCCTATAGCTTTCAAAGGACCACAGCCTGGGCAACCGATGGTGTGCCATTGAGTGGATATGGTTATCCGGTGAAACCCGTTGGTTTAATTTGTTCGATGTTCAGACCCAGCGATGATGCTACCCTATTTCCCTATTTGATTCCCGCAAACTTTTTTGCAGTGGTATCTTTAAAACAAGCTGCGGAAATGGTGAAGGTCATTCATCAGGATCAGGCTTTGGCTACCGATTGTTTGATCCTGGCCACGGAGGTTGAACAAGCCCTAAAAAAATATGGAACAGTCGCACATCCTGACTTTGGTCGTATTTATGCCTACGAGGTGAATGGATTTGGCAGTTACAATCTGATGGACGATGCCGGCACGCCAAGTCTACTGTCATTACCATATTTGGATGCTGTGCCCATAAAAGACAAAACCTACCAACGTACCAGGCGTTTTATTCTCTCCGGAGAAAACCCATTTTATATACAAGGTAAAGCCGGGGCCGGAGTGGGCAGTCCACATGCCGGGATAAATAATGTCTGGCCACTGGGGAGTATCACCAGAGCTATGACCAGCATGGATCAGGCAGAAATTAAAAAGGAAATCAGGCTTTTATTGTCCACTCATGCCGGGACCGGATTTATTCATGAATCCTTTCATCGTGATGATCCACAAAATTTCACCCGCAAATGGTTCGCCTGGGCCAATACCTTGTTTGGAGAAATGATACTCGACCTTTATCGAAATAAAAAAACGTTGTTACAGTCCATATAGCCTGAAACATGATTTATATCACTGATCATATTTAATTTCTTTATAACTATGCATTAATTTGGTTAATAAAAGCTAATAACCATTTAGAGTTTGGTAAAACAACCCGTATTTGTTTTTTAATTATCATTTTCAAATTATTTCTATTTTTTTATTTATTGGCACACCTGGAAAACTCAATAAATAAGCCAACATGCGGCCTAATATAAGTTTTTAAATACCATGATCCGCGTCAACGGTGTAAGTTATGACACTGAATAAGTTTGCATCCGAATTTGAGTAATTAAACTCAGAATTAATTAGTGTTTTAAACAAATTGTGATGGGAACGGGTGAAATTAAAAACAGATATCTGGTCGTTTTCGGAGCCATATTGATACAATTGGCCTTAGGAAATTTATATGCGTGGTCCGTATATACTCCGGTATTAATCAAAGCAGGGTGGACTAAACTGGATACACAAATCGTCTTTACGGTTGGTTTGGTCACCTTTGCCTTACTGATGATTTTTGCAGGTAAAAAGCTTAAAGAATGGGGTCCTCAGAAACTAACCATACTTGGCGGTGCTGTGCTGGGTGCTGGGTATATTTTGGCCGGCATTTTAGGTGCAAACTCGTTTTGGAACCTGACCTTTTCTATCGGTCTTTTAGCTGGTGCAGGAATTGGTTTAGCTTATGTGGTACCGATAGCTGTCTCCATTCGCTGGTTTCCGGATAAAAAAGGTTTAATCACCGGATTGACGGTAGCCGGTTTTGGATTTGGAGCCTTGGGATGGGTAAAATTTGCTGACTCCTGGGGGCACTTAATTGAAAATCTGGGATTATCCGGAACATTCATTGCCTATGGTGTAGTTTATGCTGTGCTCATTTTTATGGGGGCACGCTGGATGTTGTTTCCGCCTGCGGACTGGAAACCGGAAGGCTGGGTAGAAAAATCGATGACCACTGCCACGAGCAGACCTGTAAAAGCTGTAGAATTTGAGAGCCATGAAATGCTGAAAACCAAACAATTCTATTTGCTCAATCTGACCTTTGCGTTTAGTTCAGGTGCAGGACTGATGGCCATAGGATTGATGAAATTATACCCGGTAGAAGCATTGCAGACTAATGGAGTGGATGCAATAAAAGCAGGTGCGATAGCCAGTACGGCCATGGCCGTATTTTTTAGTTTAGCAAATGGACTAGGGCGAATCATCTGGGGATGGATCAGTGACAAAATGAGCCGGCGCATGGCTTTAGTATTGATGACTTTAAGCCAAGGTATTATTGTAATGTTATTTACCTATATGGCTGGCCATGAATATTTATTATACCTCGGGGCCACCCTCATCGGATTTAATTATGGTGGCTGTTTTGCCTTATTCCCGGCAGTAACTGCCGACTTTTTTGGGGCTAAAAACGTTGGTCAAAATTATCCTTACGTGTTTTTAGCTTATGGCTTGGGAGGCGTATTGGGCCCGATCCTGGGTGGACTTTTAGGAGACCTGGGCAATTTCCCTCTTGCGTTTACCATCTGTGGAGTTTTAGTTTTAATGGGAGCAGTAATGATGTGGGTGGTTAAAGCGCCCGAAAAGAAACTGCCAACAGTTGTGAGGCATAAGGAATTGGCCTTTGCTGAATGAACTAACTGGTAATGCTTCAGAAAGCAGTAAAAGAGTAAATGCTATGGATTGTATTAAATAATCAATTAATGTTGATTCTGTGATGAGTTGGCCTAGTTTATAAAAAAAACAAGATATTTTTGTAGAGTCTTTTCACTTTTCATGTTTCATTCACCCAGATGTTAATTCTTTAAACCAGTTTTTAATAGTCCTGATTTCTGAGGAAGATTTTTGCTCGCTTCCTTTCACCAGCAACAACTTTTGTCCATCTCTTGATATATCAAAAGAAAAACCATCGATATTAATATAATCACCTTCTGTTATCAATTTTGGTTTGCCCACTTCCAGTGTTTCAGCATTTTTTATTTCCACTTCCATCCATTGCTGGCCGGAACGGTAAATGATCCGTTTTCCATCGGCTGTCCAACGAGGTTCTTCTGCACCTTCCATGTCAGATATCTGAACAAGGTTACTGCCGAGACGAGCATGTTGAAGAAAAACATGATAGGCCCTGGAGTCATTTCGGGTGTAGGTCATTAAAGATCTATCGGGCGAAATGGATACATGAAATTCAGCCAATTGGGGTGTTTTAGTTATGGGTATAAGATCTTTTGTCTGCGTATTAAACATAAATACGTCTGCATCAATGGTCACCACAAGAAACTGCCCATCAGTGGAAATGGATTCTGGATTCGCATTCTTTATGACCAGCACAGGACTAACATTTGCGTACTGCTAACCAGGTAGACATTGCTATCAATCCTTACATAAATAGAATTATTATCACGCCACACAGGATTGTCGCTTCTCCCGGTATTGGTTACCCTCATTTTTTTTGAATTGGAAATATCATGCACCCAAAGATCATTGGTAGTGCCGTAGACGGGGGCGGCAATTTTGGACTGATCCGGTGAGAGCTTAAACGTGCCATAATTTTCTTTTGAGAAGGGGATCGGTTCTGTCTTTCCGTTTTTGTCGACCCACATAAATCCTCCAATAAAAGTGTCATCGCCAGCAAGGTAAATTATGGTACCCTGGCTTGAAACCGAAAATTGTCCAGCGCCCAGATGCTCTAACCTTATACCCGTCAAAATTTCTTTGGGCTCTGTATGTGTTTCCAGCTTAGTCATGTCAAAAGGCACCACCCATATTGATGAGCCACGCATAAAGGCGATGGATCCATTGTCTTCAGCATCGATGTTGTGAATTTTTATGGGCAGAATCCGGCTCGCAATGTTACCATTGCTCAGTTTAATATCCCTTCCAAACTGATCTTCTTTCGAAAGTTTATTAAACGTACAAAACTCATGTTGCCACGCAAATGATTTGGTATCACAATAAGTTTGAGAGATGATCGGAATGAAGATAAGGCACCTTAATTTTCCTTCCAGGCTCTTATCAACATGATGGGTTTCCAGCAGTCCATCATGGGGATTTTTATCAAAGTAGATGGAAAGCGGCTCTTTGATGGTGGCGGCTAACTCTTCTTGTAAGGCATTTACAAAATCCGTTACCCAGCCGCTACGGTTATCGTTGTGGCGGTAGGAGATGAATATGTCGTATTCAAAGCCGGGAACTATTGATGTCATTATTCAAAGATATAATTTTTGATTGGAGGGTTAAACATCGGTGATAACCTCAAAGCCCTTGAAGCTACCCACCACGGCAATGCCGGTAATTTTCTTTGCGATACCTTTTTGTTTTATTTTTCCTGCAATCTGGTTCATCGTGGAACCGCTGCCCACGGCATCGTCAATCAGCAATACGTGTTTGTATTTTACTGTTTCACTAACCGCGAAGGTATGTTCAGCATTATTAATTCGCTCTTCAATTTTGCTCAATGATTTTTGTGGCACCGGTATGATGCCCGAGATTTTCTGAATCTTTATTTTCGGAAGGTTTATTTTCAAATGGGTTTCCAGGTATTTCATAATCTGTACTTCACGCCTGATGGTTGGCGGAATGAACCCAACGGCATCGTACAAATTTGTTTTTACCATCGCATCTATCTTTGGTTTGATTTCGGACAACAATATTTTCATCAGATATTTATTTTGCCCTTGCTTGGCGTAATGCAACAGCGTGCCTAACCTTGTTTTGCCAAATCGCTCAATGGCGTAAAAATCCAGGTAATAAATCTCATCCAGGTTTATTTTGCTAAAGCCTTTTGTGTTGGTAAGTTTTTCTTTTCCATCAATAACACCTCTTGTATTGAAATAAGCATCGTATTTGTTCTTCGTTTTAACATACTCATGGGCAGTTTTTGAAACTGGCAGATTGCGCAACTTGCACCAAAGACTAAAGGCTTCCATCCCTTCCAGTATTTTTCCAATTTCGGTTATTACCAGAAAATTCTTTGATAGATATTTTTGAGTTTCGGTATTGGTGCCGGAATGATCTTCGTAAGTAGAAATTTCTCTGTGTTGTAGCCGGTAAATGGTTTTTGGTGTCTTGCCAAATTTCTCCACAGTATCGGCTTCGAGCAATTGATTCATGGCGATATGAATGGCTTGTTTGGATACCTCCAATAAATCCACCAACTCCTTCACACTTAAATCACCTGATTCTTTCAGAGCAGCAATGATTTGATCTTTGATTTTCATTTATAGACTTTTGACTATCAATAGTCAAAAGTAAAATATATTTTGTGAATTTTACTTTTATATCACGAATTTATGGGTGAGGACTACTTTATTTTAAAGCAAAATAGAATATCTGCTTACAACCATACCGCTTAAAATAAACTTCCCCTTAGGACGGCCGGCTTGCCGGATAATCTAAATGCGAGTTCGATTCGGCAATCTAACTTGTCTTCAATGTAGATGACCCTTTAGGCAACTAATTTGGAGGACTTGGAAGGACTTATTTCGCAATGAATTCATATTCTTGGCGAAAGATGGATATGGAAAGCGGGTAATGTCCTAAAATTCCATTATGGCGGGCGTTCTCTTCATTCATGCGGTGCTTGGAAATTTCGACAGACAGCCGATAACGACCAGCTGTTTTGAAGACATATTCTAGGTGATAATTTCTGGTCTCCAAAGGTTGAAGATTGTTGTCACTGATTTTGGTAGCTTCCGGATGCCATTGCCATTCTTCTCCGATGCGATATTTTTCCTGATGAGCGATTTTATGATTTGAATCCAGCAAGGTAAGCTGAACATTGATAAATCTTTCCGGATCACCGGTGGGTACGGCGTGACCGGCAAAACTGTTTTTAAGGGATAAGGCATAATGCAGAGAATCTCCTAATCGGTAAGAAGTATCTATAGATATCTCTTTTATTTCCAAACTTTGCAATCTGGCTGGTAATAAACCAAAAAACTTGGGAATGCCGGAGGCGGGAAAATGATGTTGGTGTGAAGTCCAGGCCGGCAAACCGGCATAAATAGATCTTTCAACGGTGGGCATATGGCATGAAATACAATTTTTCCCCGCCTGCTTAGCCCAATTGGCCTCCCATTCATCACCGGTCTCAAAAGTACACACCAGACTGGGATTAAGTACATCCACTACATTGTGACAATTTAAACAGACCTTCTCTGACAAAAACTCCACATCTCGAATCGTAGCATGTGGTGCAGCGGTACCGCCTTTTGTTCCAATCACTTTCCCGTTCCGGACATGACAAGAGGCGCAAGTAATGCTCTCCAATTGTAATTTTTTATCAAAATGGGGATTGGGTTCTTTAACAGGGCGAGAATAATCGCCATGGATAGTGCCCTTAATGATAAACTCCTGTTGATTTTGGAGCGGAGTATGGCAATTGATACAAAAAACAATATTGTCCTTCCTTAACTCGGCTTGAAACTGCAAATCCTGCCAGGCTATGGCATGGGTGGATTGTTTCCATTCCAGATAGTGCTGAGGATGGCAAACTCCACATTCAGCGGCACTTAGTGAAGTCAATCCTGCAGGTATTTCCTGGTGTGGAATGGGCATTTCCCAGGACTTGGTAAGTGGAATAATTTTATCAGCGGTCGTCCGGCGACATTCCGGCAGTAAGCCGCCGGCCAGGATCGTACTAAAAACAATAAATAGGGTCACTAAATACTTAGAACGCATGATAAGTAAATACGTACATCGTCTATTGGTTGTGCAAACTAACGACTATTCTCTGCAATATTTTGTGATGGAATGCATATATTTGGGCAACTTTAATGTTCTATGGACGGACAAAATTATCTCACCAGTATCCGTGCACAATTCCAGTATTATAAACATTTGGCAGAGCAGGCCCTGGAACAAGTCCCCGATGAATCTTTAAATTGGTCACCCACAGAGGAGAGCAATTCCTTAACAGTCATAATTAATCACCTTTCGGGTAATATGCTATCCCGCTTTACCGATTTTTTGACCAGCGATGGCGAAAAACCCTGGCGCGATCGCGAAAAAGAATTTGAGATAAAAGATTGTTCCCGCCAGCATTTACTTAGCCATTGGGACAAAGGCTGGTCCGTTCTGTTTCATGCTCTTGATGCTTTATCGCCGGATGATTTATCCACTTTAGTTTACATCCGCCATCAGGGACATACCGTATTAGAAGCGTTAAACCGACAACTGGCGCATTATGCCTACCATGTGGGGCAAATGGTCTTCCTGAGCCGCATGATTGCCGGTGATCAGTGGAGAAGTTTATCCATACCCCGTGGTCAATCTGCAACCTATAACCAGGAAAAATTTAATCAAACGCCACATCGGGAACATTTTACGGAGGAATTTTTAAAATCTGCCAGCAGTCAAATAGCTAAAAAATAAAAATAATGAAACGCTATTTAGCTCTGTTACGAGCCGTGAATGTAGGGCAGCGCACGGTAAAGATGGATTACCTAAAAAAAATCTTTGAAGAAGCAGGGTATCGAAATGTACACACCTACATACAAAGTGGAAATGTAATTTTTGACTCCACTGGTGAAAATCATGAAGAATTAATAAACCACCTGCAAGAGATGTTGAACCGGTCGTGCAAATTCTGGATCGATGTTATTTTAAGAGACACTGATCAAATGCAGGAAGTAGTAAATTATGCACCGTTTACCGAGGAAGAAACCAACGAATGGAAACAGTATATCTCTTTTCTCAATGGTCCGCCCGCCCAAGGTGTTCATGCTATTATACATAATTGGAACAATGAAAAAGAAAGATATTTTTTACATGAGTCCCAATTGTACGTCCATTTGCATAAATCGTTAAGCGGCGGGGCTCCGGTAAAATACAATCACCTGGAAAAGATAGCAAAACAACCTTCGACGACCCGCAACTGGAATACGGTCAAGCACTTGCTTAAATTATTAAAAGATAAACAGCACCATTAAATTTATCTACTAACTTTAAGTATCCGTTTATTAATACTAAAAAACCAATTATTTATGTTAAAACATTTCTCAACCTTTGGATTTATTATTGTTTTAATTTTTGGTTATTGTACTTCCGGCCAGCACCCGGTTGCTGAAAGTTCAGGCCAAAAAACTACGCAGGACTCTTTAGCCCTGGCCGCCGACCTGGTTAAGCGGGGTGAATATCTGGTGGGAATTTTAGGATGCAGCGACTGCCATTCACCGAAAAGAATGGGTGCGCAAGGTCCGGAGATTATTCCCGAACTTTTATTATCCGGGTACCAGGGCAATCAACCAATTCCGCCGTTTGACAGCAAATTAACCGCACAGGGTTTTGCCTTGTTTGTGCCTGATTTGACGGCTGCCAAAGGCCCTTGGGGCGTAACCTTTGCGGCCAATTTAACTCCGGATGATACGGGAATAGGAAGTTGGAGTGAGGAACAGTTTATAAAAGCTTTAACCCGAGGAATTTCTAAAGGACTGGATAATAATCGCCCGCTTCTTCCCCCAATGCCCTGGCAGAATTATCAAAATATGCAAGCAGAAGATCTGAAAGCGGTCTTTGCTTATCTAAAGAGTATCCCGGCAGTTAAAAATAATGTTCCAGCCCCAATACCTCCGGACCAAATGTAATAAAATGGAAGGACGCAGAAAAAAATCCAAAACCTCCTTTTCGCAGGAGGTTTTTAATTTTTTATAAAATATTGTCTATGGATTTTTCAAATTTTAAGTTACGGATAAACATACAAGCACCGGCGCAGCTGATTTACCGTAGCCTGGCTACACCGGCGGGTCTGGAACAATGGTTTTTGCGTGAGGCAATTTTTTATAGTTCCGAACATCTGAAAAGGGAAGCGGAAGAACTTATCCAGGTGGATGATACCTACAGTATGCGTTGGCACGGTTATTCCGATGAAATCACGCACACTGGAAAAGTACTCTGCGGTGACGGCCTACAACAATTCGGTTTCACTTTTTCATTAGGTTGTCCAGTAATCTTTAATATTTATCCTGATCAAAATACGCAAATTCTGGAACTGATCTGCCGGGATTTGCCCGTCCTTAACGGCATGCCCCACGAACATTTTATCATTGATCCACGAGGCTGGACGTTTTATTTGACTAATCTAAAATCGGTGCTGGAAGGTGGATTGGATTTACGTAACCGCGATGCCTCTTTGACCCAAGTCATTACGGCCTGACCAACCCATTTAATAAATATATATCATTACATTTGCAATTACCGTGGCAGGAATGGAAAAAATTCTGGTGGTCAGACTTAGCTCTATTGGTGACATCATTCTAAGTACACCGTTGATACGGGTTTTACGCCGGCACTATCCACAAACTAAAATCCATTATGCCATCAAAAAAGAATTTGCCAGCCTGTTAAAACATAATCCTAATGTTGATAGGATCATTGAAGTAGATAACAAAAAAATTAACACCACACGGCAAGTTATAACTGAGGAACATTATGACTGGGTTCTGAATATCCAAAAATCCCATCGTGCTACTCAATTATTATCCGGTGTCCCCCGGCAAAAAATTTCTACCTATTCCAAAGAGCGGTTGCGTCGTTTTCTTCTCATTCAATTTAAGTGGAATTTTTACCGGGAGATAAAACCGGTTTATCAGCGGTATTTTGAAGCGGTAGAACAATGGCATCTGGTGGATGATGGCCTTGGTACAGAAGTATTTGTGCCGTCTGCCGACCAAGACCATGTACAAACCATCCTGGAAAGTCATTTTGGAAAGGCGAAAAATAAATTAGTGGCCATATGTCCCGGCGCTACTTACGCCAATAAACGCTGGACCACGTCCGGATTTCAGCTGGTCATTCAACACCTGATTAGTCAATACCACTGTTCAATAGTGTTATTAGGAGGTTCTTCAGAAATAGAATTATGCCATGAAATAGAACTGAAAATTAATTCGGCCGACATCCTTAATCTGGCTGGGAAATTAACCTTATTGGGTTCGGCAGCGGTCTTAAAATCGTGCCAGGTAGCCTTGACCAATGATTCCGGATTAATGCATTTGGCACAAGCACAAAAAACTCCGGTAGTAGTCCTGTTTGGACCAACCGTCAAAGAATTCGGATTTTTTCCATTGCCCATCCGCAGCACCGTTTTAGAAACCCATTTATCTTGCCGGCCGTGCACCAAAATGGGGCGGGATGAGTGCCCTTTGGGACACCATAAATGTATGCGCGATATATCTGCGGAAAGCGTGTGGACGGCCGTGGCAGACTATATATAGCTATTTAATTTAATTAACTAAAGTGATGGGGGCGAGGGTAAATAATATTTTTCTGGCTATTTATCCAGATTAAAATTTTGGCGATACCAGGCGACGAATTGGCGAATACCAGCGTTAAAGGTAGTTTTAGGTTGATAGTTGAGTAAAGTTTTAGCCTTAGTAATATCAGCCCAGGTCTGCTCCACATCGCCCGGTTGCATGGGGGCATGATGAATCAAGAAAATACGACCGGCGGCCTGCTCGATGGCTGAGATCATGCTGTTCAGATCTACAGGGTAATCGTTGCCCAGGTTAACGGTTTCATAAACGGGATGGTGATTAATAACATAGTTCATACTCAAGACTATCCCCTGCACAATATCATCTACATAAGTGTAGTCGCGGGCTGTTTGGCCATCCCCGTATACTTCTATAGACTGTCCGCTAAAAAGTTTTTGGGTGAACTTATAGATGGCCAGATCCGGCCGCTGCCGGGGGCCGAAGACAGTAAAAAACCGCAAGTTCACCACATCAATCCGATATAAATGATGATAGGTGTACGTGAGTAATTCCCCGGCGAGTTTAGTAAAAGCATAAGGGGAGATGGGTTTAAGTCCGGTTAAAGTTTCACTGAAGGGTACTGAAGAATGATTACCATATACCGAAGAAGAAGAGGCAAAAATTAATTTGCTCACTCCATGCAGACGCATAGCCTCGAGGAGATGATTTGTCGCTGACAAATTGGATTCCAGGTAGGCTTGCGGGTGCATGATAGAAGGCCTCACACCACCTTTAGCCGCCAGATGCAGCACTATATCTGGTTTTTCCAGGGCCAGGATGGGACCTATTTTTTGTGGTTCACGCAAATCGATTATGTGGAATGAAAAAGACGGATGGCGCTCGAAAACAGTCAAATTGTGCCGCTTAATAGCCGGATTATAAAAAT
Organism: Saprospiraceae bacterium; assembly: GCA_041917975.1. Taxonomy (GTDB): domain Bacteria; phylum Bacteroidota; class Bacteroidia; order Chitinophagales; family Saprospiraceae; genus JAYRWN01. The sequence goes on from JAYRWN010000407.1 coordinate 26,799, forward strand.
CCTCCAGGTTATCTATGCCAATTACTTTACAACCGTGACTTAATAAATTTTCCGTAACGTGCGAGCCAATAAATCCGGCGCATCCGGTCACCAACACCTTTAATTTTTCCATGGCAACAAACATAATCCTACTAACACACAATCTATTGCATCGTTGTGGAAAAAATGAGGGTCAGCATAAAGTCCGGCGTATATGTCGATCATTTTTGAAATTAAAACCAGAATTTCGGCACAAAATCAAGCATTTACCCATTGCTAGACGAACCAAGACTTTAATGTACTGTTTAAGATATTTACAAATCGGTATGTCTGATTACATTGGTTAAGAACGGCAATCCATGGAAAAAAGTAAGTTGAGTTATACGGACTTGAATCTTAGCGGTAAAAAAATACTCATAACCGGGGGGGCAGGCTTTATCGGCAGCAACCTGGTCCGCCATTTCCAAACGCATCATCCTCAGTCCCAGCTCATTGTATTTGATAGCTTCCGCAACCAGGAAAAGTTTGAAAATGGACATTTTAAAAGTTTAGGGCACTATCACAATTTACTGGATTTTAGGGGACAGGTTATCGCGGGAAATCTCAACAATTTTGCTGATTTGGAACGATTATCCACCTTGTCCTTCGATTATATTTTTCATCAGGCAGCGATTTCTGATACCACGGTTACCGACCAGGAGTTGGTTTTAAGGACAAACACCAATTCCTTTTTTACTCTGTTAGAGTTGGCCAGACAGAAAAATGCACGCATGATTTATGCCAGTTCTGCGGGGGTATATGGTAATAGCCCCGCTCCGAATAAAGTTGGGGCCGGCGAAAAGCCAGAAAACATCTATGGGTTCAGCAAATTAATGATGGACCGTATGGCAGCGCAATATCTTCTGCAATATCCGCAAGTCTCCATCATCGGCTTACGTTATTTTAACGTATATGGCGAGGGGGAATTTTATAAAGGTACTACGGCATCCATGATATTACAGTTAGGATTGCAAGCGCTAAAAAATAAAGAAATCAGACTCTTTAAGTACGGGGAGCAATTGCGCGACTTTATTTATGTAGAGGATGTCATACAAGCCAATATTAAAGCAATGAATTGTAACCGGAGCGGAGTATATAATGTGGGCACCGGTCAGGCGAGGTCGTTCAATGATATCATGCATATCCTGCAAGGTTTAATTGGAAAATTTGATGTGGATTATATGGATAATCCCTACACTTTTTATCAAAACCACACTGAAGCGGATATATCTGATACCAAAGAATATTTACGATTTGAGCCGAATTATACCCTGGAAGGAGGTATAAGTGCATACCTCCCTGAAATCCGCCACATTTACGAAACCATAATTAAAGCATAAGGAACGAACAAAAAGATAATTTGTGACGATGATGACCGATTTGTTCAAAAAATTAAACTTTAAAGATCAGCGTGGTGTATTAGTGATAAATGCCCCGGCTAATTTTGAAAGCGAATTGGCTAAAATGGCGCAAGTGACCCAGATTTGGCTGGATTCCGGAGAAGTGGATCACCTGGAATTCGCCCTGTTATTTGTGACCCGGCAAGCAGAAATACACCAACTCATTGAGCAGGTGGGGCCAAAATTACACGGTGATGCCCTGCTCTGGTTTTGTTATCCCAAAGGAACATCCAAAAGATATAAATGTGATTTTAACCGGGACACCGGATGGCGCAGTCTGGGGGCTTTTCACCTGGAACCGGTAAGGATGGTGGCCATCGATGATGACTGGAGCGCCCTGCGTTTCCGCCGGCAAGAATACATTAAAACCCTCACCCGCAACGAAAAAATGGTGTTATCGTCAGCGACTAAAGAGCGGATGAAAAAGAAGGGTTGAAAGGGTAAAACGATTTAGTGCTGAAACTTTTGGCCAGAACTTCTCTCATAAGTATTTGCTAAAGGGGTATTTAAACCATTCAAATATTAATGGTCAATCCGTTTCAGTGAACCCTGCCTCAATTGGCTTGATAGAAAATGATAAAGGGGTTCTTGGTACTGGTTTCGTATTAGATAAAAACCATTTAGTTTTAACTTGTTTTCATGTAATTGAACATCAAAAAGAATTAAATTCAGAACAAAGAATGAACTTTCAAATAATCTTACAATAATAAAAACAGATTCTGTTAATGATATTGCGCTTCTCAGGTCAGAATCAATTCTTTGTGAAATTCCAATAAAATTTGATCGGGAACCCGAACTTCAAATCGAAAATATTATTTTTTATTTAGGATTTGATCAAAACAGAAGTGATGCTCAAAATAAAAAAACAATACAGGTTAATCTAGCAAAAGTTAGCGCGCAAGGTGAACAAATCAATAAGGGAGGTAAAGCGAAATTTATTGAATTTGAAGGAGTAGGAATTCCAGGTTATTCTGGTGGCCCTGTTTTTGATGGAAAAGAAAATCTAATTGCAATCATGAGAGAGGCTCGGTCTAAAAAGGAGGTGAAAGGGCACAATGAATTATTAATTAATCGGGCTTTCTTACTTAACAAAATCAATATCAATAAACTCAAGTACGGTAAGTAAGTTTTTACCTCTAAGCAGCAAGATAATTTCTACATACTGTTACCATAAATCCTGGCGTTTAATGAATATTGACAAAGTATACAAAATCATGGATACTTACATCGGGAATAACGACTTATCCAAACCCGGAATTAAACGCAGGGCATTTTTATAATACACTTTCTTAAGAATATCATCCGGTAGCTGAATACCGTACATGCGCCAGAAGGCGTGATAACGTTTATGATAAGGAAAATACTCATCAGCCGTTTCAAGAACTCGAAAATACGTAGGGTATTCATCCACCACATAGGAGTCTTTGCCGAAAAGGATTCGATCCTGATATTTGGTAAAGAAGGCATGTGCCTGGCGCGGCTGACGACCCAGTTCGGCGATCACGGCGCCGATCTCTACGTTCATGTTAGGCATTTCCTCCATTAGTTCGGCCAGTTTACCCAGGTTATTAGGGTACCAGCCCATATGGGCATTGATGAAAGTGGTTTTTTTATGCCGGCGGAAGATGGTAAGCTGTTCAGTAAGGATTTGTTCCCAACTGGCTTCAAACCCCACGCGGGAGCGGCCGCCTCTCGTCTTTAGTTCGAGCCAACGTTCGTTATTTTCATCGGCGGGTTGCCAGAAAGATGCCGGATCACCAGAGTGGATTAATACCGGGATGCCTAATTCGGCAGATTTATCCCATACCGGACCAATACGCGGGTCATCGATCCTAATACGTTTACCCTGGCTGTCTTTATCGTCCATACCCTGGCTTTTGTAGATTTTCAGGCCACGTGCACCATTTTTATAATCGTTTTCCAGCGCTTTCACTGTATTGGTAGCCCAGTCAGGTTCATCAATACTGCGAATATTTATGTTGGCAAAAACCACAAAACGACCAGGCAGATAGATTTTGGCACTGTCCACCATCTTTTTCAGATTTTCGCCGGTGCCGCCGCTGAGATTTACAATGATGCCCATATGCATATTATTCATTTCTCCTTTTAACTTCTTAAAATAAGCGGCATCAATATTTCGCCAGTGGTGACTATGGACATCAATGAAGGGGAATTTGGCCCGGGTAAGCTTATGTTCCGGAACCACTAAAGAGGAAGGTGGGTCGTACTTTTCAAAATCCATGACCGGAGTCTCCTTCGCTTGCTCCTGGGCATGCATCAAGGCAACCAGCGCTGCGGAAAACAACACGAAAAACAAAATTTTTTGCATGGCGGTAATTTATAACTTAAGAGCACAAAAGTAAGGGGAACACCGGCATTCACCAAAAAGACCGGTGGTAATGAAATGTTAAAATAACCAGGTCCGGTATAAGTGGATAAAAATTGAGTTAAGTGTACACATATTAATCAGTTAAATATTAAACTATTCTCTGCTATATCTTGGTATGTTGTGTTGAAGGTGTTATTTTCGCGCCGATCAAAGTATCAGAACTTATGAACGAACTGGGGAAATTGATTTTAAGAGTAGGCTTGTCGGCCTTAATGATCCCACACGGTTGGGAAAAACTAAACCGGGTTATTGCCGGGGATTTAGGGTTTGTTGACCCCCTTAAGATTGGCGAAAGACCTTCTTTGTTTCTAACTATTATTGCAGAATTGGTCTGCCCTGGGTTAATAATTCTGGGTTTCAAAACCCGGTTTGCGGCAGTCCCCGTCGTAGCCACCATGCTCGTAGCAACTTTTATGGTGCACGTAGATGATCCATGGAGCAAAAAGGAATTTGCCTTGATTTATGCGGTAGGTTTTTTTTCATTAATCTTTTTGGGCTCAGGGAAGTATTCTTTTGATAAAAAATGAACCGGGTGGAGCAAATATCCTGGACTGATTTTAGTAAAATCGATATCAGGGTTGGTACAGTAATAACGGCAAAACCGTCCATCCGCGCCTCAAAACCGGCATTCCTGCTGACCATTGATTTTGGAGAAGCGGGTATCAAAAAATCTTCAGCACAAATTACCGACTATTACAACATAGAAAAATTAATTGGAAGTCAGGTCATTGCGGTGATCAATTTTCCTTCCAAACAAATAGCTGATTTTATGAGCGAATGCCTCGTATTAGGGGCATATGACCGTGATGGTCAAGTCGTCTTAATAGGACCTCGGACACCTGTAGATAACGGGAGCAAAATTGGTTAAACAGGTTTAATAAAGTAACTTTACATTCAAATAGATGCCTATGGCCTTGCATGATTTAACAACGGAAGCTTCTTCTCATCACCAGGATTTGGACAAAAAATCCACCCGGGAACTGTTGCAAGGAATTAACCAGGAAGATAAGACGGTGCCCTTGGCGGTGGAAAAAGCCATTCCGCAAATTGAAGCGCTGGTGGAGGCCATAGTTCCCCGGATGAAAGCCGGAGGACGGCTTTTTTATATTGGCGCGGGGACCAGTGGACGATTAGGGGTGGTAGATGCTTCCGAATGTCCCCCAACGTATGGAGTCCCTAAGGGTATAGTGGTGGGCATCATGGCAGGTGGAGACTATGCTATCCGTAATTCCGTAGAACATGCTGAAGATGATTTCACCCAAGCCTGGAGAGATCTCCAGGAGCATGCCATCCAGGCACAAGATACGCTTATAGGTATAGCTGCCTCGGGTCGCACCCCATACGTCATCGGGGGCCTGCATGATGCACGGGCCAATGGTCTGGTCACCGGCTGCATTACCTGTAATACCGGGTCAGAACTCGCTAAGCAATCGGACTATCCGGTAGAAGTGGTAGTAGGTCCAGAATTTGTAACTGGAAGTACGCGCATGAAATCCGGAACTGCTCAAAAATTGGTTTTAAACATGATCTCGACCACCGTGATGATCCGCCTGGGCCGGGTGAGAGGTAATAAAATGGTGGATATGCAATTGACCAATGTGAAGTTGGTCAAAAGAGCGACGCGCATGGTTATGCTGGAGACCGGTTTGGAAGAAAAGCAAGCTGAATCTTTGTTAAAAAAACACGGTTCGGTAAGAAAAGCCGTAGATGCTTATAGGGCTAAATGATGATAAACCTTCTGCGACAAGTCGTATGGACTTAATGCGTCAGCGGTTAGATAATCACCAATTTACCAACACATCCACACAGTCAGCTGAGGATTTGGTAAGGTGGTTCGGAGCCCTCCAGTCTCAAGATTTACCCATGCCGCTCTGGGCTATTGGTGTGCGTAGACCTTCTCTGAATCAACCGGCAGTTATTTCCGCCATAAATAAAGGCGAAATCATCCGCACCCATGTTTTGCGACCGACCTGGCATCTGGTTGCGGCTGATGATATGCACTGGATGCTGCAATTAACAGCGCAATCCATCAAAAACACGCTCAAATCAAGACATAAACAATTAGAAATAGACGAACCTCTGTTGCACCAGGTATATAATCTTTTTAGTGACTCGTTTAAGGATCTAGAATTCGTTTCGAGACAACAACTTTTTGATCGACTTAAATCCGCAGGGATTGCATTGCATGATAATCGCGGCGCTCACTTTTTGCTTTTGGCAGAATTAGATGGTCTATTATGCAGCGGTGAAGTTTCAAAAAATGAAACCACCTATTGTTTGTACGAACAAAGAATAAAAATTAAAACAAAACTAAGCCGGGAAGAAGCCATCCATCGTCTCACAAAATTATATTTTCAAAGTCATGGACCTGCCACCCTGGAAGACTTTTGTTGGTGGTCGGGATTAAAGAAAACCGAGGCACGTCAAGGTCTGGCCAGTTGGCATGGCGATTTAGAGTCTATCCATTTAGAAACAGCAACCTATTATTTATTTTCAAAAATACAACAGGCCCCGCTTAAAGACCGCCCGATCCTGTTGATTCCTGCGTATGATGAAATCATCATCAGTTATGCTGATAGGTCGGCCCTTTTGCCCACCACGATACAACCGCAAGTCATCTCAGCAAATGGTTTTTTCCGGCCGGTGATTATGTTGAATGGTCTGGTGGTTGGGCTGTGGAAAATAGTAAAACAAAAACAGTCAATAAAACTAGAAATAAATTGGCTCAAAACTCCCACGAATAAAAATATAAAAATTATTCTGGAGGAGATATCACACTATGGACAGTTTCTGGAGTTGCCTGTTGTATATACGACCTGATGAAAAACTAAAAATTAATAAAATAGAAGTGTCTCACGGTTAAATAGATTATTATATGTTGGAATGGAAAATAAAATTCACCATATGGATGAAAGAAATGGTATTCTTAATCAAACCTCATGTTTGGCTCGGTTGGCTGGGCCCATGGTTATTAAAATTACACAATACATTAACCTTGTCCAGGTGGATGGCTTCAGTTCCGCCAGATTTAATTCATAACGATTATTATGTAAGTGATAGGGATTATACAAGGCGATATACACTGTACGAAAAAATATCCCAACACTTAGGCCTTGATAAGGAGTCACTTATTTATCTCGAGTTTGGCGTCAGCACAGGCAATTCTTTTTATTGGTGGTTAGATCACAACGATCATCCAGATAGTCAATTTTATGGTTTCGATACCTTTGAGGGTTTACCAGAAAAATGGGGTGTTTTTAACAAAGGAGCCTTGTCTTCAGCACCACCACCGTTGCAAGACCGGCGAGGTCAATTTTACCAGGGTTTGTTTCAAGACACATTACCTGCATTTATTAAAAACCATACGCTCACCGGTCGCCGCAAAATCATCCATTTGGATGCTGATTTATTTTCGGCTACATTATTTGCATTAACTTCATTAGGATCAATATTACAAAAAGGAGATGTGTTGATTTTTGATGAATTTAATGTTCCCAACCATGAATATTATGCATATAGAATATTTTGTGAAGCTTTCTATATTCAACCCCGATTAATTGCGGCGGTAAATAATTATTATGAAGTAGCCCTGATCATTGACTAGTAGGCTATTAAATACTGTAATTATATTAATTAGATAAAAGAATTTATAATACTCATCCAAAGCTAAAGAGAAAAATAGTAGCATGCATCCATATCAATTTTTACCCCACACCGCCGATGTACGTATGTATGTGGAAGCTGAACAATTAACTGAGTTATTCAAGCACGCGATGCAAGGCATGAGCGCTTATCTGTATGGTGACGAAAAAAGACCCACGGGTGCATTTGATTATGAACGAATTATCGAATGCCAATCTACTGATCTAACCGGTTTGCTGGTTGATTTTTTGAATGATGTGTTGAGCTTGAGTCAAATCGACTATGTCCTTTTTGAGGATGTAAAAATAGAATTAAGTAAAGAGCATATGGTAAGTGCTCATTTATTTGGGCGAAAGGTGGAAGGATTTGCTGAGGATATTAAAGCCGTGACCTACCATGAAGCGGAAGTGAAACAAACAAAAGAAAAAAACTGGCAGGCAAAGGTTATTTTTGATATATAAACCTTCCAAGTGTTTGGCCTTAGGTAACAGAATCGTTTTTTCATGAGCGTAAAGCGCGAGCAATTAATACAAAAAGCCCCATGGTTATGGGAAATACCACCTCGTAAAAATATGCAGGTACCGGCCCGAATTTTCGCCTTGGAGCCGATGATTGAACAAATATTGGCCGACCGGGCCATTGACCAGTTGATGAACGTAGCCTCACTACCAGGCATCGTGACCGCTTCAATGGTTATGCCCGACGTGCATGAAGGTTACGGTTTTCCGATTGGTGGTATTCCCGCCACACGTTATCCGCATGGAGCCATTTCTCCCGGTGGCATAGGCTATGACATAAACTGCGGGGTGAGGTTATTACGCAGCACACTGCACTATAATCAGGTTAGAGCCCAACTGGATGAGCTTTGTAAATCCTTATATACTGAAATTCCCTCAGGCGTAGGAAAGGGTGGCCGCATTAAATTATCAACAAAAGAAATAAACCAGGTTTTGCAAACAGGGGCCCAGTGGGCTGTCAATAAAGGCATGGGCTCCTCAAAGGAGCTGAATTATATAGAAAGCCATGGCTGCCTGACCAGTGCAGATCCGGACAAAGTCAGCGAATTTGCTAAACAACGCGGTGATGATCAATTAGGAACCATTGGGGCCGGGAACCACTTTGTAGAAGTGGATGAAGTCTCGGACATTTACCATCCTGAGGCTGCCCAGGCTTTTGGTTTAAAAAAGGGTCAGGTGGTGGTGTTGATTCACACCGGGTCGCGTGGTTTGGGACATCAGGTAGCGACAGACTACATTCGTATCATGATGAAAGCCATGCCAGCGTATGGCATACAAGTGCCCGACCGTGAATTGGCATGTGTACCTTTTAGTAGCCCCGAGGGCCAGGATTATTACCAGGCCATGTGCGCGGCGGCTAATTTTGCCTGGTGTAATCGCGAAGTAATCACCTGGGAAGTGCGTGAGGCTTTTCGTAAAATATTTGGTAAAAAAGCGGCGAACTTAAGCCTGGTATATGATGTAGCTCATAACATCGCCAAAATAGAACAACACCTCTTGGACGGGCAGCTTGCTGAAGTGATTGTGCATCGCAAAGGAGCTACCCGAGCCTTTGGGCCGCACTACCCCGAACTGCCAATGGAGTACCAGGCAGTAGGGCAACCGGTGATGATCCCGGGCAGTATGGGCACCGAATCATACGTCCTGGTAGGTACTGCAGAAAGCTATCAGTTAAGTTTTGGTTCTACCTGTCATGGCGCCGGGCGCCGCCTTTCCCGGACAGCGGCCAAAAAACAAGTCGATGCCCCAGCCTTAAAATCTCAGCTGCTGTCCAAGGGCATTCATCTGGAAGCCGGCTCATTTAAAGGAATGGCAGAAGAAGCACCCATAGCCTATAAAGATGTAAATATGGTGGTCGAAACGGTGCATCAAGCCGGAATAGCTCATAAGGTAGCCCGGCTACGCCCCCTGGCGGTGATCAAAGGGTAAATATATATCACACAATAAATTGATTATTAAATATTTATATTTTAAATAAATTCAAAATATGCGGCTGATTCTCACCATTTCTATTTTGGTAATAAATATAGACCATTTGGTGGCGCAAACCTCTTTTGCTGAAAGCTGCATAGGTAAGTGGCTAGGCACCATGTATATTTATAAATTCGGACAATTGAAGGATAGTGTTCCGGTTGTTCTCACCGTAACACCTATGGATGTGCCACAAACCTGGAGATGGAAAATGGAATATTTGTCCCCTACCCTTCCGGTAGTCAAAGACTATCAACTGCGGTTGGTGGATAACGAAAAAAATATTTATGTGACCGATGAAGGTGGTGGTGTCGAATTAAAAGATTATCAACATAAAAATAAACTATTTTCCATATTCGAGACAGAAGGTTACATGCTTACTGCCACCTATGAGTTGATGGGTCAGCAAATGAACTATGAGGTAACTTCAGGCAAACGTGAACATGTCAGCAGCGGGGGAATCATAAATTACACCGTAGATGTACTGCAATCCGTGATGTTAACTAAACAATAGCCTTTAGCACTCGGAATTTTTTTCGAAAGAATAATCAGAAAATCAATTTTATTAGGGTGTAAAACATTTGAATAAAACCTGTCAGAGAAATTATAAAGTCTAAGGCATTCAATGGGAAAATATCCGCCATGATCAAAGCGCAAAGAAGATTGTTAGTTTGTTTATGAAAATGCTCCCGGTTGGGAGTCATATAAAATCACCGGTGGTGTTTTATGTAAGTCTATTCAATGATTAATTATGAGTCATATTGATACGAAAGCGTTATTTATTGGCCCTTATGGTGAGAACGGCAATGAATTCAGACATCTGGTTTTGGCTGTGCTGGAAGACATTATTCAATGGCGACGCAATTTTCATCCGGCGGATACCCGGTTAATCGCCCCTGCGGATAAACGGCAGGAGAGTTGGACGAATACCTATGACCTACTGCTTGCAGAATTGGATCGGATGCTAGGCGAACTTAAAGGCAGTGCGCCCTTTCATAACCCCCGTTTTATCGGTCACATGCATGCTGACTCCTCTATCCCATCACTTTTAGGTTATATCGCCGGGCAATTATATAATCAAAATAATGTGGTTGGTGAGTCATCACCCATAACTACCGCTAAGGAAATGGCGTTCATCCAATACCTCTGTGAAATGGTAGGGTATACGGACACCGAATACCTTCCTTACATCAAGACAGGATACAGGTCCAAAGGCATCGTATCCAGCGGGCACCTCACTTCCGGAGGAACGTTAGCCAATATTGAGTCTATGTGGGTGGCGCTCACCCTAAAATATTTTCCACTCACCTTACGACTCTGGATGGAAAGTGAATCCATCGAAGACGATTTAACCAGAGCTATAAAACAATACCTCTTACCCTATCAAAAACAATTGCGGGCATTTGGTGACCTAACCTGGCCAGACCTGTTTAATCTAAAACCCGACACCATCATTGCCCTTAGCGAAGAAGTAAAAAAACTCATCAAAACAGCAGTGATAAAAACGCCAAAAATGAATCTTTCAGTTTTGGAAGCAAGTCTTGAAAAATACTCGGTCAGGCACCTGGGCATTCATGGCCTCCATGAAAATATTTATTCAGCAACTGGTGAAAAATTAGAACTACCGCTGGTTATTGTTCCGCAATCACGGCATTACAGTTGGGAAAAATCCATTGAATTATTAGGGCTGGGGTCCAAAAACATGGGTTACCTCCCTTTGGATGAAGATTTCAGCACCAGTATTCCAGCATTTAGGGTCCACCTAGAAACACCGCGGGCCATACTCATGGTTGTGGCACTGATGGGTACCACCGAAGAAGGCGCTATTGATCCATTGGATGATATGATACAGGTGAGCCAGGAGTCAGGAAAAGGATTTTATTTCCACATTGATGCCGCATATGGGGGCTATTACGCCGCAGCAATGCACGGGCACAAAGACAAAGCCTGGGAAGATTATTTACATAACCACGGTCTGAAAGAAAGTTTCCAGAATTTGTTACCAAAACTCATGGCCTTAAAATATGCGGATTCCATTACCATTGATCCGCATAAAATGGGCTACGTGCCTTATTCTGCCGGTGCCCTGTTGTTGCGCGATGCGCGGTTGAAACAATTTATCTTGCGCAAAGCGCCCTACCTGGCCACCTTTACGGAAATTAATTACGATTCAGCCCGTGTTTATATGGGTGGACATATGATTGAGGGATCCCGGGCTGGTGCAGCAGCCCTGGCGTGTTATCTAACCTCTAAAGTAGTTTCCAACAATTGCTGGGGTTACGGAAAATTGGTGATGGATACCAGTGCAACGACCATACGATTATTTGACTTATTTCAAAAACATAATCAAAATCCGCAACGTAATTTCGGTATTAAAATAATTCCGCTGTACCGACCGCAAACCAATATTCTCTGCTATGCCGTGAGCGTACCGGAAATAATCAAAGATCCGGCCATGATGAATTTATTGAACAATAAAATCTATGAAAGGATGAGTGTGGTATCCCTGCATCAGCAGCTGGAGCACCAATATTATGTTTCCAAAACAGAATTTCTTTATCGCGATTACCAAAGGCAGCTAGATGCCTTTTTTACTCAGGCCGGATTACAAAATTGGAGCCTTGAAGGTGATTTTGAGTTGTATGTCTTACGTTCTGCATTGATGAATCCAGGTACTTTTGAAGTAAGCAAAGATCTCTTTGAAAAATACATTGATTATCTGGAGCAACTTACCCTGGAATTAATCCCGGAAATTCTTTCGGAAAAGATATTTGACAAATACAATGGGGAACGTTATCAAATAGTATGGATTGAGAACAATCCGGAATTAAATAAATGGAGCCGCAAGATGATGGCCGGCAGCATTAAAAACACTATAGACCTTTCCCGATTTATTAATTTCACATTTGAATTGAGTTGGCATAAAAATATTTTACTGCAAGCTAAGCATTGGCCGAGTGCATTCATCATTGACATGAATCTTACCGGAAGTATACAGGAAATTTTATTGGATATCCAGGCATATTATCAGGCTCATTCTGATAAACCCTTAATTATATTTTATTCAGCACAGGAAAATAAAAACAATGGATTAATTAAAGCATTCATCAAACACCATCTGCATGAATACAAGGTAGTGTATATTGATCAATCCCTGCCGGTAAACAGTACTATTCCGGAAGAATTGGAGGTGTTAAATCAAATCGTGCATGGCATTGCTGCAGAGATTTAGGCTGATTAATTCAAGCAAGCTAAAAAGAATAGAAGATCATCACTATAAATACGAATTATTGCAGCGGATGTTTATCTATTAATTCTTCCGCCCGGTAAAACCCTTTCTTGCTACTAATCTCTTCCCTGACCTGAGCCACTTGTTTTTGCGTGATAACCGAAGCGTTATTTCCGAATGTATTACGTATATAGGTAAGTACGGCAGCAACATCATCATCCTTCAGCAACCCTTCAAACGGGGTCATCGGCACATGACCAGGGTACACTTTACCATTAACTTTAATAGGACCAATTAACCCTTTAAGGGTGAGTTTAATCAGCCTTTCCGGAGATCCCGTAACCCAAGCGGACCCGGCTAACGGAGGAAATCCGCTGGCATCCAAACCTTCTCCCTCACCTTGGTGACAAGTCATACAATATCCTTCCCGGGCATAGATGTTTTTGCCTTTAATGAACATATCCCGTTCGAGGCCGGTCAAGTCAGTTTTAATGTCTTCTTCGCGTTTTTCTACCACTGATTTACCCTGTAAGTGCGCCAGGGCGGCTTCATGCGTGTGAACCATCCATTCGTCCAATGGGTATTTTGCGGCTGCTTGCACGATTGGTAAACCCTCCGACGGTTTCAGCCAGGTGGCTGCAACAAAGGCCTCCATACGCACCCGGCCGTGGGGGTCCTGCGCAGCCTGCATCAGCAGTTGGCTTTGATCTTTCACCTGGTGCCCTGTATAGCGCAGAACCCGAGCTGCAGCAGCTCTCACCCTGAAGTCTTCCGCTTTTAATAATTGTTTTACTAAAGCCTGGTCCACCTGATTAATACCCCAGCTTACCCATAACGCCTCCAAAAGATGGTGCTCATAACGTGGCGACTGGTTATTCAATCCTTTGATCCAGACCTTTAATGCGGTCAGGACTTCATTAGCTGGTTTTGCCCTTAATTCACGACGACTCTGGTAACGAGTGCGGTATTCGGGCAAAGTCAGGTTATTCAATAATTCGGCTGTGCTGGCACCGGACACAGAAGCAGGCTGAACTAAAGGCCTTGAAGGATATGTGATACGATAGATCCGTCCATGTACATGGTCCCGAAGGGGATCTCGGGCATTGTGTTGCATATGTCCAATCAGTACATTATGCCAGTCCGCAAGGTAAAGAGACCCATCGGGAGCGAATTCTAAATCCGCAGGGCGAAAATTTTTGTCCGAGCTCTGCAGGAGATCGTGCCTTAACTCAGTTTTATAACCGGTGGCACTGTCTGATAAAATGTGCTGTTTGATACCCAAAAATCCAATGGTGTTACACAACAAAAGGTCACCTTGTACCTCTTCCGGGAAATGCCTGCTGGATACAAACTCTAGTCCGGAAGTCGGCCGGACACGTTGTGCTTCCTGAATTAAATCAAACGCTTTAGGGCTTGCCACCCCATAACGAGGTTTTATACTTCCCGGCATCATCCAGCGCATGGCCGGCCCGGATGTTTCCAGGAAAAAATTTTGCCCCCAATCATCAAAAGCAATGCCCCAGGGATTGGGAATGGCGACTTGGGCCGTGCGTTCCAAATGACGGCGTTGTGGGTTGTAACGCATAAATCCGCCATTGGTAGCTCTGACCGGGCCGTACGCCGTTTCAACATTAGAATGCAAAAACACCCCTTCGCCCATATAGATGGCACCGGAAGGGTCAGCGCAAAATGCACTGATCACATGATGGGTATCGTGATCATCAAATCCACTCAGGATGATCTCATTCCGGTCAGCCTGGTCATCTCCATCGGTGTCGGTAAGCAGACATAAGTTAGTACCCTGGGCTACGTACACCCCTTCCGGAGCAAACTCGAAACCAGTAGGCAAATGCAGACCACGTGCAAAAGTTATCTGACGGTCGGCCTGGCCATTATGATCCGTATCTTCCAGGATAATTATTTTATCATCCGGTCGTGCGTCTCCTGGCCGATAATGCGGATAAGAAGGCATTGTAGCCACCCACAACCGTCCTTTGTTATCAAATGCAATTTGCACCGGATTGGCTAAGTCCGGAAATTCCTTTTCTGAGGCAAACAATTCGATACGATAGCCAGGTGCCGTTTTAAATGAGGCCAGGGCTTCGGAACCATACAGGTAACGAATGGTCCCATTTTTTTCACTGGGCTGATAATTGGTTTCTATAGTTGGCAACACTTTGGTGCGGGCATCTGCTCCAGCCAGGTTGAAAGTCAAGCCTTGTGCCGCCCACCAGATCGCGGTATCCCGGATCGCGGTCATTTGACTATTTTCTCTAATTCGGCAGGATAATTATCCGGGCCAAATGGGTCGTAACGGCGTCCAAAAACATGCACACCATTAGGTATCTTATAGTCGTTATGCCAAAACCAATTTTTTTCCAAAACAGCTTGTTTAACCGGATCCTGATACATTGATTCTGGAATTTTCCGGCCAAATAACCCGGGTACCAAGACCTGGGCTAGTTTAGCATAACCGGCATCATTTAGCTGAAACCCATCCTGAGTGAGTGGCTCACCGCGGGAAAACCATTTTCTGCTGGGAGCAAATACATCAATGAATAATACCTGGTGTCTGAGCGCCACTTCTTGCATGGCCTCCGTATATAGGGAAAGATTTTGGTTTTCTATTTTACCATTAGGAAGGTCAAAATGGGCAGACAGATCCTGAAAGGCGATCGGAGACACCAGAGCTAGCTGAGGAGCCGATTGTCCGTTATATTTTTGTTGCAAGGTATGAATAATGAATGCTTCTAATTCGCCCTTAAAATTTTCCAAACCAGCTGGCCCGTTAAAAGATTCGTTGTATCCAAAAAAGGCTACGATTATATCCGCCCGCAAGCGAGTCATCCAGGCGTCAGGGTACTCAAAATGTCCTTCACTGCCGGTATTTTTAGCTAATTCGGATTGGAATTTATCCGCCCCAGGGAAAGGCCAAGGATCTTTGCGTCCCGGGTGTGGCCGAAATCCCGGTGTGTCTCCACCATCACAAAGATTGCGAATGGTGAGCATACTGTCCGCAAATAATAACTGGACACCGGTTTCAAAGTGACCAAAATTCATCATCCGGGAACACAGGTTGTTACCAATAAGTATCAAATGATCTCCTTTACGGACCTTCAAATAGCCTGTGCGATCTTTTGTGCAATAAGACTGAACCAGAATTAAAAGTGAGCCAAATAATAGCAAAAAAAATAATCGCATATCGGAAATTTATTTAGTCAAGTTGACCTCAAAAAAATTATCAGAAACCACCCAGATGCTGACGATTAAAAATATACTTTTCATCGATGGCCTCTGATCGCAACAGTGATAAAGTATTTTGCACGGTCAGCAAGCACATTTGATGATACGTTCGGCCGGTAAGGCTGGCCGAATGAGGGGTAACCAATACATTATCCAATTTTAACAAAACATCATCCACCGCAGGAGGCTCCTGGATAAGCACGTCCGCCGCAAACCCTCCGATTTTCTTATCCAATAAAGCCTCAGTCAACGCTTGTTGATCAATGACTTCACCCCGCGATGTGTTGATAATGAGAGTATGAGGTTGTAATTGGGCGATGGAGGCCCGGTTAAGTAAATTGCGGGTCTGAGAGGTCAGTGGAAGATGCAAGGAGATAATATCCGCCTGAACCAGCAACTTTTTAAAGGAGACCAAATTATAAGGAACATCGGCAGGTTTCTGGCTGGCATACCAGATGTCCATGCCGAATGCCTGGGCCAATTGTGCTACACGACGACCAATGTTCCCCATGCCTAAAATGCCCAGAATTTTTCCGCGTATTTCGTCTCCGCCATAACTCTTGCGGTAATCCCAACGGTTGTCTTTAACAGCTTCGATGCTGGTGTAGAGGCGCCGTTGTAAGGCTAACATCAACGC